>NZ_VJVX01000019.1:0-119874 GCF_008033685.1 Microbispora sp. CSR-4 | reverse complement strand
GGCCAGGTCCACCAGGATCGGCTCCGCCAGGGTGGCTTGCTCGTCGGTTAGTCCGGCCACGGCGGCGCAGATGGCCTCCACCACCCCCGCCGCCAGCTCCCCTGTGGCGAACTTCTCCCGCACGACGGGGAGGCGGGGTAGTTCCGCGCCGAGGGTGAGCAGGCGGCCCGCTCCGCCAACGGTCATCCCCCCTCTGGTGCGTAGCCAGCAGCGGGTGGAGGCATGGCCGTGCTGCTTGGCCTGACCTGCTCGGTGGACCCGGCCGACGCGGTCGGCCAGGGCGCTGGTGATCCGGTCGCGGGCGAACAGCAGCTCTTCCGCCTCGGCCAGGCACATGTCCACGTCGTCGGGAAGCGGGGTCAGCGCCAGCTCTTGGGCCACCTCACGAACCGACCCCACCACCACCCACGACGACCGCACACCACCCCGACCACGACCACGGCCACGATCACGCCCACCCACACCATCGGAAGCACCCCCACCCGCACCCGCACCAGCACTCGGGCCGGCCGCGCCAGGGTCATTCGCGCCAGTGCCGTTTGTGCCAGCAGCGTCCGCGCCGTCGGCAGCCCCCTGCGCGCCATTCGCGCCAGAGCCATTCGCACCGGCGGCAGCCGCGCCATCGGCAGCCTCACGGGCGGCACCCGCGTCAGATCCCGCGCTGTCGGCGGCGCAACGCGCGGCATTCGTGCCAGCGGCATCCGCTCCAGCGCCGTCCACGCCAGCAGCAGCCGCACGATCGGCAGCTCCACTCGCGGCATTTGCGCCAGCGCCGTTCGTGCCGGCGGCATTCGCATCGACGGCAGCTCCACGCGTGGCATCCGCGCCGTCGCTATCTGCCCTGTCGGTATGCGTGCCTGGGGCGTCCGCGCCCGGGGCGTCCACGCTCTCGACAACGGGTGCGTCGGCGCGCTGCCGGGGCCCGAAGTTGATGATCGGGAAGGGCTCGCGGGCGGATGAGCCGTCGGACGACCACAGCGGCGAATTGGCGATCAGACGATCCCACCAGCCGTCGTCAGGGCCATTCGAGTGGTGAGGGCGCTCAGGATCGAAGTCGAACAGATCCATCACACCCTCCTCACTTGATTCGAACTGATGTATGGATTCTCTCACACTCTGTGAGCGAGTGACAACTGTGCGAAGCGAGTGGTTGGAGCCTCAGGTAAACCCCAGAAGGGCGTGCCAGTCGCTGGAGGGGTTGCCCAGAAGGCAGCGAAGGGGGCCGTTCGGAAAGCGCGAAAGGCGCTGCCGGGAAAGTGGCGATGGGGCTGCTCGGAAAGCGGCGACAGGGCTGCTCCACAAGGCGGCATCGGCGCGCAGGACGCGGCCGAGCTGGACGGCATGGTCGGCGATCACGCCCTGAATGGGATCACCGGCGCGGATCCTGTCGGTGCCGGCGACGTACGCGGCGCAGGAACCGAGGCGCAGGAGCCGAGGTGTGGCGGCGGGGGCGGCGGGGTGTGGCAGCGCAGTGTGTTGGTGCGGAGCACGGTGGCGCAATGGCCGGTGGCGTGGCGGGCGAACTCGCGGGCAAGCAGCCGACGGCCTGAGGCTCAACCGATGCGGCCCAGCCGGATGTGGACTGGCCTGTAACGCGCGAAATCTGTGCCAGAACAAGGCTTCAGGACCCGCCGACAGCCTGACGCGCGCTGGCTGTCAGTCGGCCGTCAGTTTTCCGGAACGGGGCCCGTTCACGTGGGGAGGCGCTGGTCATGGCGGGCGTTGGGGTGGTGCTGGAAGGGGGCCCGTTCACGAGGAGAAACGCCGTCCATGGCGAACGTCAGGGCGGTGCCGGTGGAACGGGGCCCGTTCACGTGGGGAGGCGCTGGTCCTGGCGGGTGTTGGGGTGGTGCTGGTGGAAGGGGGCCCGTTCACGAGGAGAAACGCCGTCCATGGCGAACGCCAGGGCGCGACCGCGGAACAGGGCCCGTTCGCACAGGAGAACGCTCGTCAGATGCGGCCGATGTCGGCGGGCAGGTCGAGGGCGAGCACGTGGTCGAAATGGAGGAAGGTCTCGAACTTGGACCCGGGCTCGATCGACTCGTCGGCCTCCAGTTCGCGCAGGAGGCGTAGCGCCGCAGGAGTGTCGAGGTCGTCGTCCAATGCCTGCTGGACGCGCTCGGCGTGGGCGCCGTTGATCGGGCGGCTCGGTGACTCCGCCCATTCGGCCACCCGACGCCGAAGCCGCCGCAGCTCCTCGTCGGCGGCGCGCAGGGCGTCCCAGGTGAGGTCGACCGGCCGCCGATAGTGGTGCTCCAGCAGGGCCAGCCGTACGGCGAGGGGATCGAGACCTGCGGCGACGACCCCGGAGAGCGGCACGACGTCGCCGGTGCCGGCTGGGCGGCCCTCGAACAGCAGGTGTCCGGAGTGCGCCCAGTGGACGGCGGCCTCCTGGCCTGTGGCGGCGTTCGACTGGGCCCGTGCCCTCTCGTGGTGGGGGAAGCACAGGTCGGCGCGGCCCACGTACAGGTCGAAGCGAGGGCCGAGGAACCGCAGGGGCGTGGCCGAGCACTCCAGGTCGTGGCCGGGGAGCCCACGGCCCCAGGGCCCGTTCCAGACCGGTCCGGCGTCGTCGCCGGCCGAACCCTGCGGCGGTTCCTGCGCCGGCTCCCAGAGAGGCCAGTCGGACGCCGAGCCCGGCTTTCCGGAGATCTCGCCGTACGTGGGGAAGGACGCCGCGTCGAAGAACACGGCCCCCTCCGGGGTGGCGTACGCGTGGCCGCGCTCGATGAGCCGCCCGATGAGCTCGATCACCAGGCCCATGGTCTCGCTGGTCCTGGGGGAGTGCTCGGGAGCGCGCATGTTGAGCGCGAGCGCGTCGGCGTCGAAGGACGCGCTCTCGCTGTCACGGTCGCCGTTGACACCGCGACCGCCGTTCCTGCGGGCGAGGTCGGAGACGCTGCGGCAGGCGAGCACCCGCAACCCGGCGCGTTCGGCGACGCGGCGGACGAGGTCGGCGAGCAGGGCGGGGCGCAGGTCGGCGAGGCCGGAGGGCTCGTGTGCGGTGCAGGTGTACATCCGCAGGATTCGCGAACCGGCCGGGGCGACGGGCACGACCTGCCGGGTCAGGGTGTCGTGGAGCCGCAACATGCTCCGAGCCTACGTGCTGCCACCGACATCCCCGCCCGGCCCCTGAACCGGCCGCCTGCCCTTGAACCGCCCCGGCCCCTAAGCCGGCCCGGCCCCTAAGCCGGCCCGGCCCCTAAGCCGGCCCGGCCCTTGAACCGCTGAACCGCCCCTGAACCGGTCCGGCCCTGAGCACCCGCTCCGGTCTCGGACCCCGACGGAAGCCGGAATCAGGTGAGGAAGGTCAGGATGTCGCGGTCGCCGCGGTCGCGCAGGCGGTCGAGGACCTCCTCGCGACCTGCCCCCTCGGGCAGGCCGATGCGGGCGCCGATGAGCCGCAGGCCCTCGGCTTCCGACGCCACCGGGGCGGTGTAGCCGATCAGGTGCAGCGCATGGTTGATGGCGGGCAGCCCGGCCACCGCCGCGGGCAGGAAGCGCGTCAGCAGCTCGCCGCCGTCGGAGACGGTGAGGAAGACGTGGTCGCCCTCGGAGGCGTTGTATTCGGCGAGAACGTTCCTGATCGAGCCGATGGTCGGCTGGTTGTGCCAGCTGATCACCACCTCGCCGGACGCGGTGGAGGCGGTGAGCTGCCCCCCGGGCGCCATGCCGAGGTGGGCGGCGAAGCCGGTCGGCAGCGGGGAGCCCGAGCCGCGCAGGTGCTCGGCGTTCACGTCGACGCGGTGCCACCAGCGGCCGTCCCTGCTGCGGAAGCAGCGGCGGGTCATCGACACGTCCCGGCGCGGCTGGTAGGCCTCGGCCTGCTCGGGGACGGCCACCCTGATGTAGCCGCGCTGGGTCCGCTCGAACCCGGGCCCTCCGGCGTACGCCCTGATGGAGCTCTCGCTGACGTCGTAGCGGGAGGTCAGGTTGTCCACGACCGTGCTCACGGACGCCTCGCCGCCCGCGCGCTCGATCTCCCGGATGATCATCTCCCGGATGCCGAGGTATTCGTCGCCGCCCCAGCGCCGCAGGCCGTACTTGCTGCGGTCGAGCCGGATGAACCGCTCGTCGGAGGCGAGCTGGTTGCGGATGCCGACGAGGCTGTAGTCCTCGCCGATGCGCGACTGGATGTCCTCGGGGGTGAGCGGGGCGTGGGCGACGGCCAGCACGGCCTCCGCCTTGTCGCCCATGCTGCGCGGCCAGAGGACGACGTGGCCGTCCATGACCCGAAGCTGCGGCACCGACGCCAGCCAGCGCTCGGCGACGTCCTCCCGGATGCCGAGCTGGGCCACGAGGGTGACCGCCTCCTCCAGCGGCCGGGGGCCGTCGGCGAACAGCTGCCGGGTCTTCTCCCTGAGCTCGTCGGCGCCGCCCGCGATCATCCAGCCGTCCACCTGCTCATAGCCGGTCAGGAGCGTACGGACGAACCGCCAGGCGGGGATGGCGAGCGTGATCAGCTCGGTGCGGTGCCACGGCACGGCGGCGGCGAGGTCGTCGGCGGGTACGGCCGAGCCCAGCCGGGTCCGCAGCCAGGCGAGGTGGGCGTTCAGCGGCGCGGCGGACGGGCCGTTCAGCCACTCCATCACGTGGTCGCGCAGGTCGCGCTCGATCTGCCGGATGCGCTCGCGGGTGACCGAGAAGCGCTGGGCCAGCTCGTCCAGCGTGGCCCGCTGGGCCTGGCCCGGGTGCTGCGAGGCGTCGAAGTAGAGCCGGTCGCGGGCGATGGCCCGCTGGCGGTCGTCCAGCCGGGCGAAGATCCCGTCGATGATCTCGGGCATCGGCCGCTCGGGGAGGGCCGGCGGAACGGCCGCCCCGGCCGGTTCGCTCGCGGGCTCCGTGGCGAGCAGCTTGTCGATCACGTCGACGTACAGCTCGTGGACGTTCTCCCGGGGGCCGGGCGTCTGCAGGCTCTCCTCGGGGTGCGTGAACCTGAGCAGCGGGAGGATGTCGCCGAGAACCAGGTGCGCCCAGCACGCGGTGGTGAGGTCGGCGAGCCGGGAGGCGACCTGGCCGGTTCCCACCGCCGCGCAGGCCCGGTCGAGAGGGAGCGCCTGCCACCACGCGTCGGGAAGACCGGGGTCGCTCGCGATCGGCTCTACCTGGCTGGGCGCGGTCCAGCGCAGCGGAGGCACGATGTCGCTAAGGCTGAGGTTCATGCAGGTCCAACCGGCAAGGGGAATATATCCGCAGTTCAGACTAGGGGATCGGACGTCAGGCCGGGATGAATGGACTGGCGCGCCCCGAATAGGACACGTAGAGGACTTCCCCCGCCCGCGTACATGCCACGTAGAGCAGCCCCCGTTCGCGTTGCAGATCGTGCGCCCGGGCCGTCGGGTCCTCGTCGGCCGGGGTCAGCGCGTCCGGCGCCGGCACGATTCCGTCAGCCACGCCTATCACGGCCACCCGACGGAATTCCAGCCCTTTCATTCCATGGAGAGAGGTGACCTTGACCGTGATGCCCGCTTCGCGTAGTGCGGTGCGCGCGGTACGCACGAGGTCCGAGGTACGCGCGGCCACCGCTATCTGGGCGGTCGGCACACCCTCTTCCAGCCATTCGGCCACGGTGGAGACGAGCCCGGCGATCTCCGCCTCCGCGTCCACGTATCCGCGCACCATCGGGCGCAGGCCGTTGTCCAGCGCGCGATAGCCGTACATCGCGGCATTGCCCGCGACGAGCCCGTCGGCGGGGCCACCGCCGCGCAGGCGCACTCCCCACGACAGGATCTCGGCCGGCAGCCGGTGGGAGATCTTCAGACGGAAGTGGCGGGCGGGGATGCCGAGGTCCGTCAGCGCCACCCGCGTGTCGAACATGCGCTGGTGCGGATCTCCCACGATGAACAGGTCGTTCGGGGCGACGGGGACCGCCGCCCGCAGCAGCCGCCACTGGGCCGGGTGCAGGTCCTGCGCCTCGTCCACCACGATGTGCCGGTACGGCTCCCGCCCCGGCGCCTCGTCGCCGAGCAGGTCGCCCACGGCCCGCCCGAGCAGGCCCGCCGCCTCCGAGGCGAGCTGGAGAAGGGTCCGCCGCCCGGACTCGCGCAGGCGCCGTACGACGTGCTGGACGGCCTCCCACACCAGCGTCCTGGCCTCGGGGTCGAGCCGCACGCCACGGCCCGGCCTGCGCGCGGCCTGATACTCCTCCAGCGTCCGCAGGTCCTGCGCGAGGATCACCTGCTCCCACTCGCGCAGCAGGAACGCGCTGCCGAAGCGTCCGGCGGCCGCCTCCTGCCACAGCTCGGACAGATCGTCGGAGGAGACGAGGGCGGGGGCGCGGCCCTCCGCCTCGGCGACGATGCGGTGCGCGAGCCTGTCGACGTTGCCCACCTCGACGCGCTTGCGGACCACCTCGTCGTCGATGATCATGTCGAGCCGCGCGGACAGCTCGGTCGCGAGGCTCTGGGAGAACGTCACCAGCAGCACCGGGCCGGTGGCCGCCCGGGCGAGCAGGGCCGCCCGGTGCAGCGCGATGACCGTCTTCCCGGTGCCCGCGCCTCCGGTGATCAGCACCGGCTGCTCGTACGCCGGCCAGTTGGCGTACGTGTGCTGCGGCGGATAAAGGAACGTGCACCAGCCGGGCAGCGTGAGGACGCGTTCGAGCTCGGCCGCGTCGGCGACGAACACGGCCCGGTCGGGGCTGCGCCGCAGCGCCGCGAGGAGATCCTCGGGGTCGATCTCGTCGGCGGCGCGGGAACGGCAGGCGTCCAGCTCGCGCCAGGCCGCCGCGAGCGAGTCGCCGCGGGCGAGCGCCGTGAGCGGCGCGTACTGGCTGTACGGAAGCAGGGGCTCCACGGCCGCGAGATGCGACTCCGACGTCATCAGCCGCAGCAGCGGCAGCAGGTGGGCGTCGACGCCGATGTTGAGCAGGTCGGCGTCGCACCAGTTCTCGAACAGCGGCCGGCCGCCGCTCACCGACGCGCGGCGCAGGGCCGGCTCGATCCGCTCCAGGGCCTCGGCGTCCCAGGTCTCCACGATCCCGATGGCCGTGTTGACCCCGAACCTGTAGCGCTGCGCGTACGACCACGCCTCGGCGTCCGGCAGCACGGTGAGCAGCCAGTAGACGTCGTCCTGCCGCACCACCACCCCCCGGTGGCGGTCGGCGAGCCGCAGCGTGGCGACGCGGGGATCACGGCTGTTGCGCACCTTCTCGGGGTGCGGCGCGGCGGACGCGTTCAGCAGGAACCGGCGCATCGCGACGGCGACGTCCTGGCGGACCGGCCGGGTGAGCGCGCCGAGCCCGCGCAGGAACTCCGGGGAGATGGCGAGCCGGGGCATCGGCTATCCCAGCAGGGACAGCAGGTCGCGGTCCCCGCGTTCGCGCAGCCGCGCGAGGAGCTCGGGCCGCCCGACGGGCGCGGAAAGGCCGACGCGGGTGGCGATCACCCGCGCCGCCTGGTCGGGCGTGCCGCTCGGCGCGGTGTAGCCCACCAGGCGCAGCGCGCGGCTCGTCTCGTCGCCGCCCTCGGCCGCCGGCAGGTGCCGTACGCGCAGCATGCCCTCCTCGGACAGGGTCAGGAAGATGTGGCTGCCCTCCTCGGCCGCGACCTCGCCGAGAATCCGCCGGAGGGAGCCCAGGACCGGCCGGGCGTGCCAGGAGAGGCCGACCTCCCCGGCCGCGCTGCGCACCATGCGGTCCTCGCCCGGCGCGAGACCGACGTACGCCGCGAACCCGCTCGGCAGCGGCACCTCGGCGCCCTGGAGGTGGTCGGCGGTGACGTCGACCCTGAGCCACCACCTGCCGTCCGGCTGCCGGAAGCACCGCCGGGTCAGCGCGACGTCCTTCAGCCCGCCCTGCTGACCACCCTGTTGACCACCGTGCTGCCCGCCCGGCTGCCGGTCGGGGTCGATCTGGGACGCCTTCTGGGCGCGCAGTTGCGGCACGCTCTCCAGCCACTGCCTGGCGACGTCGGGACGGATGCCGAGAGAGCCGATCATCTCCAGCGCCCGGGGGACGGTCGGGGGGCGCTCGGCCGAGGCGATCAGGCTGCGCGTCCGCTCCCGCAGGTCCTCGATGTCGCCGTCCACGAGCCAGTCGCCGGAGAGGCGATATCCGGGGAGCGTGGCGAGCACGAACCGCCAGGCGGGCACCTCCAGCGAGCGCAGTTCGCGTTCGTGCCACTCGGCCGCCGCGACGAAGCGGTCCTTCGGGACCGCGGTGCCGAAGGTCTCGGTGAGCCGGGTCAGATGCTCGTTGTACGGCTTCGCCTCCGGCAGCGCGAGCCAGCGGGACAGCCGGTCGCGCAGGGCCGCTTCGAGGTCGTGGATGACGGTGGGATGGACGGCGAGCAGCCTGGCCAGTTGGTCGGGGTCGGACGGCTCGTCGGCGAAGACCCGGTTCTGCGCCACCATCCAGGTCTGGTCGTCCAGGTCGCCGAACGCCGCGTCGATCAGTTCGGGGATCTCCGAGACCGGCTCTTCCGGTGGAACCTCCACCAGTTCCGGAACAGACTCGGGAACAGGTTCCGGAACAGACTCGGGGACAGGCGCGGCGGCCGGCTCGGGGACCGGCTCGGGGACCGGCTCGGGGACCGGCGCCTCTTCCGGGGACATCCGTAAGAACACGGCGGTGAACAGCGCGGTCAGCACGGGGCGGGCCTTGACGAACGGCTGGTCGGCCAGCTCCCTGCCGGACAGCGCGAGCAGGCCGTGCCACGACCCTGCCCGGTCGAGCGCGATCGCGACCTGGGGGTCGTCGGCCTCGTCGGGGTCGAGCACGTGCAGCGCGGGCAGCACGTCGCCGACGGCCGCCGCCGGCCAGTGGTCGAGCGCGAGCCCGGTGAGCAGGTCGCCCAGCGCCTCGGCGTCCAGGACGGCGAGCACCCGGTGCAGGGGAAGCGTGCGCCACCAGGCGTCCGGCAGGCCGGGCCGGTCGGCAAGGGCCGTGATGCGGGCAGCGTCACTCCAGCGCAGCGGTGGCACAAGGTCACTCAGGCAGAAGTTCATCCGTTCCCCATCACTCACGAAGACCAGTCCATAGTCTGGCAAACCGCTCCGTCGCGGAGGAGAGGTCAGTGGCGTTCTGCGGCGAAACGGAGGCGGACGTAGTCGGCCATCCAGCCGGTCTCCCGGCGGAGCGCGGGGGCGGCCAGCTCGTTGACCCGGTGCAGCAGCGGCTCCACGGCCGCCGGGGGGACCCGGTCGAGCAGCGAGCCGGCGAACATCCTGACCCAGTCGGCCGCGCCGTTCGGGCACTCGTCGAGCGGGGTGGGGCGGTCGAAATACTCCAGCAGCCGGACGGTGAACCCGCCCTTCTCCAGCCGGAGGGCATACTCGGCGGGGCTGGGGAAATACCACGGCAGCTCGGGCTCGGGCAGGCCGTACTCCCGCCAGGCGGTGAGCACGGCGGAGGTGAGGGTCGCGCAGTTGCCCGCGCCGCCCATCTCGGCGACGAACCGGCCGCCCGGCCGCAGCGCCTCCCGCACGCAGCCGATCACCGCATCGGGGTCGCGGCTCATCCAGTGGAGCGCGGCGTTCGAGAAGACCGCGTCGTACGGCTGGGCGACGGTGAAGTCGTATCCCTCGCCCACCGTGAAGTCGAGTCCGGGATGGTGCGCGATGGCCTGCTCGATCATCGAGTGGGAGCCGTCGATGCCCAGCACGTGGGCGCCGCGCCTGGCGATGTCGGCGGTGAGCACGCCGGTGCCGCACCCGAGGTCCAGCACGCGCTCACCGGGGCGCGGGTCGAGCAGTTCCACCAGTGGCGCGCCCTGAGCCGAGACGTAGCCGAAGGAGCTGTCGTAGGCGCGAGCGTTCCACCGGCTGAGACTGGGGGTTTCGTACCTCAAGATCGGCTCGCATTCTGACACGTGGTGCCCTGTGTCGGGATTGCCGCAATCTCATGCCGACTTGTGAGACTGCTGAGATAACGACACACTTTACGGCTTCCGTCGCGTCTGCGAGATCGGGAGGCGATCGGCGGGCTCAGCCGACCATCTTGGCCCAGTGCTCGGCCACGTACGACTTGGCCTTGTCCTGCTCGGGGATGCTCAGGATCACCGGCTCGCCGGACGCCTTCGGCAGCCTGGCGGCGGCGTCTCCGTCCAGCGCGTCGCGCATCTCCATGGCCTCCATTCGGGCGGGCCGCGCGTGCGCCTTGAGGAACAGGTTCTGGCCCTCGTCGGACAGCAGGAACTCCTCCCACAGCCGGGCGGCGGCGGGGTGCGGCGCGTCGGCGCTGATCGCCTGCATGTAGTAGGAGGCGAGCACCTCGTTCTTCGGGATCGTCACCCGCCAGGCCGACTCGCCGCGGCCGGAGGCGGTCCGCGCCGCGTTCATGAAGTCCCAGTCGACCACCGCCGACGCCTGGTCGGGCCGGCCGAGCATGCCGCCCTTCTTCAGCCGCGCGAACAGGTCCACGCCCCGTGCGGCGTCCGGCAGCCCGTGGCCGAGCGAGGCGGCCATCACGGCGCTGAACGCCGAGGCCATCGTGCGCGGGTCGCCCGGCAGCGCCACGATCGTCCCCGGCCTGACCAGCGCGCCGTACGACGCGGGGGCGGGGACCTTCTTCGAGTCGTAGCCGATCGACATGCATCCGCCGTAGGCGGCGAACCAGCGGCCCCGCTGCTCCTTGGCCTCGTCGGGGATGTCCGCCCAGCCGGTCACGCGGTAGGGGGCGAAGAGCTTGGCGTTGGCGACCGCGACCTCCAGGCTGAGGTCGAAGACGTCCGGCGCCTGCGTGGTGCCCTTCAGCCGGGCCGCGGTGTCGATCTCCTGCTTGCTGCTCGCCTCCGGCACGATCGAGGTCACCTTGATGCCGTACTTGTCGGAGAAGCGGGCGATGATCTCCTTGTAGCCGACCCAGCCGCCCGGCAGGCCCACGACCGTGAGCGCGCCCTCCTTCTTGGCCGCGTCGACGAGCCTGTCCATGGTGCCGAACCCGGACTCGAGGCTGTCGGCGCGGGGGTTCAGGGGAGGCAGCGGCTTGTCCGAGGAGGACGACGTCGGCTTCGAGCACGCGGAGACCGCGAACAGGAGGAGGGCGGCCGAGGAGATCGTCACGGCGCAGGCACGTATCGTCACGTCGCGTATGCTCCCCACGCGGCGGCGGCCGTTCGCCACGGCACGCTGGGGCATTACCGAGTCGGCCCCCGGATCAGGCCAGGGGATTACCGGGCGGGCGGCGGCACGACCTTGGCCGCGGCCAGGGTGTCCTCGGCGATCTCCACGAGGCTTCCGTCCCGTTTGCGTATGGTGAGCACCCCGTCGCGCCAGGATTCCAACACGCCGACGGCGTCCCGGTGCCCACCGGGCACCCTGCGCCGTGTCGTCACCCTTTTGCCCACGTCGGCGGGGCTGATGGCGACCACGAGACGGGCTCCGAGCCGAGGGGCCACGACGTTTGCCCCCCTCCTGTTCCGGCTAGTCGGCAGGCACCGCAATACTAGGGCTAGCAACCCGCGGTCGAGCCGTGCAACCCAGAAGGAGCCCGAGGTGACGTACGTCATCGCGCAGCCTTGCGTGGACGTCCTGGACAAGGCGTGCATCGAGGAGTGCCCCGTCGATTGCATCTACGAGGGCGAACGCATGCTCTACATCCACCCCGACGAGTGCGTGGACTGCGGTGCGTGCGAGCCGGTGTGCCCCGTAGAGGCGATCTTCTACGAGGACGACCTTCCCGAGCAGTGGAAGGACTTCTACAAGGCCAACGTCGATTTCTTCGAGGAGCTGGGCTCGCCCGGCGGCGCCTCGAAGGTCGGCAAGATCAACAAGGACCCCCCGCTCGTCGCGGCGCTCCCGCCGCAGGGCGAGGACCACTGAGCGACCACCGACCGGCACGGCGCCCGACCGGCGCCTGACCGGCACGGACCGTGACGACTGGGGGATTCTCTTTGCTTGCCTTGCCGGACTTCCCATGGGATCGGCTCGTGCCCTATCAGGACCTGGCGCGGGCGCATCCCGGCGGGATCGTCGACCTGTCGGTCGGCACGCCCGTCGACCCGGTTCCCCCGGTCGCCCGTGAGGCGCTCGCCGCCGCCGCCGACAGCCCCGGCTATCCCCTGACGTACGGCACGCCGCGGCTGCGTGAGGCGGCCGCGGGCTGGCTGCGGCGGCGGCACGGCGTCACGATCGATCCCGCCGACGTGCTGCCGACCATCGGCTCCAAGGAACTGGTGGCCTGGCTGCCGACGCTGCTCGGCGTGCGGCCCGGCGAGCGCGTGGTCTTCCCCGAGCTCGCCTATCCCACGTACGACGTGGGCGCGCGGCTGGCCGGGGCCGAGCCGTACGCGACCGACGGGCTCCTCTCGCTGGGCCCCGAGCGGGTGCCCCTCGTCTGGGTGAACTCGCCGTCCAACCCCACCGGGCGCGTCCTGCCCGCCGAGCACCTGCGCAAGGTCGTCGCGTGGGCGCGCGAGCGCGGCGCGATCGTCGCGTCCGACGAGTGCTACATCGAGCTGGGCTGGGAGGCGCACCCGGTCTCCGTCCTCCACCCGGACGTGTGCGAGGGCTCTCACGAGAACCTGCTCGCGGTCCACTCCCTGTCGAAGCGGTCGAACTTCGCCGGATACCGCGCGGGCTTCGTCGCCGGCGACCCCCGGCTCGTACGGCGGCTGCTGGAGGTGCGCAAGCACGCCGGCATGATGATGCCCGCCCCGGTCCAGGCCGCGACGGCGGCCGTGCTCGACGACGACGCGCACGCCGACGAGCAGCGGGAGCGGTACGCCCGGCGCAGGGCGGTGCTGCGGCCCGCGCTGGAGCGGGCAGGCTGGCGGATCGAGCACTCGACCGCCGGGCTCTACCTGTGGGCCACCAACGGCACCGGCTGCTGGGACCAGGTGCGCGCGCTGGCCGAGCTGGGCATCCTCGTCGCGCCGGGCGAGTTCTACGGCGAGGCCGGGCGTGAACACGTCCGCATCGCCATCACCGCCACCGACGAGCGCGTCGATGCGGCGGTGAGCCGCCTCCAGTAGGATCGCGCGCCATGACGACAGCGATCGTGATCGTGCTTGGCCTCGCCACGGTCGTCGTCGTGCTGGGCGCGGTCGTGGGCGCGGTCGCCGCGACCCGGCGCGCACGCACGCGCGAGCCGGTGCGCACGCCGGCCGCCGATCCGAGAGAGGCGCAGGCGCACGACCCCGCGGCCGAACCGGACTTCTTCGACCCTCGCACGATCCGGGTGGGCGACACCGTCTATGTGGAGGCCGCCCGTTATCGGGCCGCCGGGGCCCTGCACTGCACGATGCAGGGCGAGAAGTGGACGGAGTATCTGCTCGACGAGGGCGCCCGGCGCTACAACTGGCTGTCGGTCGAGGAACGGCCGGGCACGGAGGGCGAGTCCCTCCACCTGGAGGTCCTGTTATGGACCGACGTGCCGACCCAGGGGATGGTGCCGGCCAGGCACATGCTCATCGTGGACGGCCTGGAGTTCTATCCCGTCGAGCGCGGCACGGCCGCCTTCCGCTCCGAGGGCAACACGGGGCTGCCCGAGCGCGGCCTGCTCGACTTCGCCGACTATCGGACGGGCGACGGCCGCCTGCTGTCGTTCCAGCGTGTGCAGGGCGGCCAGTGGGAGGCGTCCTACGCCCGGCCGCTGACCCCGGGATCGATTCGCGTGGATCGGCTTCCCTGATCATCCGGGTAGGTTCTGCTTGTGGAACGGCGCCTTACCAAACCTGTCGTGACCGTCGTGGTCATCGTGGCCCTGCTGGGTGCGGCCATCTTCTATGGCGCCTATCACCTGCTGAAGCGGACAAAGCCGTTCGCTCTGGGCGAACACTGCATGGTCAAGACCCCTGACGGCACGCTCGACCTCGACATCGAGCAGGCCCAGGTGGCCGCGACCATCGCCGCCGTCGCGGTGCGGCGCAGGCTGCCCGAGCGCGCCCTCCAGATCGCCTACGTCACGGCGATCCAGGAGTCCAAGCTGGCCAATCTGCCGTACGGCGACCGCGACTCGGTGGGCGTCTTCCAGCAGCGGCCCTCGATGGGCTGGGGGACGCGCGAGCAGCTGCAGGACCCGGTCTACGCCGCGCGCAAGTTCTTCGCCGCCCTGGAGAAGGTGCGGCACTACACGACCCTGCCGCTGCACGAGGCGGCACAGGCCGTGCAGCGCTCCGCCGACGGCTCGGCCTACGCCGAGCACGAGTACAACGCCAGGATCCTCTCGGCGGCGTTCAGCGGGCGCGTGCCCCAGGCCGTGCACTGCTGGTATCCGCCGTCCGACAAGCCGGTCACGCCGCAGCCCGAGGCCGCGCGCAAGCAGCTCGTGCGCGCCCTCGGCACGGACTCCTCGACCAAGCGCGGCTGGCTGATCGCCGCCTGGTATGTCACCTACGCCCAGAAGTACGGCCTGCGCCAGGTGCGCTACGAGGGCGTCACCTGGACGGCCGAGAGCGGGCACGACGGCTGGCGCAAGGCCACCAAGCCCGTCGCCACGGTCCAGATCGCGTGAACCGGTGGATTAGGGTCGGGTGACATGCGGCTTGACCTTTCCCAGGATGTGGGCGCGCTGACGGCGCGACTGGTGGACATCGAATCGGTGAGCGGCGCGGAGAAGGCGCTGGCCGACGCCATCGAGGAGGCGCTCGCTCCGCTGCCCCACCTGACCGTGCTGCGTGACGGCGACGCGGTGGTGGCGCGGACCGATCTCGGCCGGGCCGAGCGCGTGGTGATCGCCGGGCACATCGACACGGTGCCGGTGGCCGGCAACCTGCCCAGCAGGGTCGAAGACGGCGTGCTGTACGGCTGCGGGACGTCCGACATGAAGAGCGGCGTGGCAGTCCAGCTCAAGCTCTGCCTGCTGGCCGAGCCGAACCGCGACCTGACCTTCGTCTTCTACGACTGCGAGGAGGTCGAGGCCGAGCGCAGCGGCCTGCTGCGGCTCACCCGCACCCATCCCGAGTGGATCACGGGTGACTTCGCGGTCGTGATGGAGCCGACCGACGGGCTGATCGAGGGCGGCTGCCAGGGCACGCTGCGGGCCGAGATCACGGTGAAGGGCGTGCGCGCGCACAGCGCCCGGTCGTGGGAGGGCGTCAACGCCATCCACGACGTCGCGCCGGTGCTGGACATCCTCCGCCGATACGAGGCGCGGCAGCCGGTGGTGGACGGCCTGCGGTTCCACGAGGGCCTCAACGCGGTGGGCATACGCGGTGGGGTGGCCGGCAACGTCATCCCGGACGAGTGCGTGGTGACCGTGAACTACCGCTTCGCCCCCGACCGCACGCTGGAGGAGGCGTTCGCCCACGTCCAGGAGGTCTTCGACGGCTTCGACGTGCGGCTCACCGACGGAGCGCCGGGCGCACGGCCGGGGCTGACCCACCCCGTCGCCGCGGCGTTCGCCGCCGCGATCGGCGGCACGCCCCGGGCCAAGCTCGGCTGGACCGACGTCGCGCGTTTTTCCGCCCTCGGGATGCCCGCCGTCAACTGCGGCCCCGGCAACCCCGATATCGCCCACACGGCGGGGGAGAACGTGAGCCTCGCCAAGATCGTCGAGAGCGAGCGCCGCATGACATCCTGGCTGACCGAATAGGTAAGCCGCAGGTAGAGCCCGCAGATAGAAGAAAGTGGCTTTCCTCGCCGGCCATTTGGCGGGGAAAGCCACTTTCGTCCCGAGCAGCACCCTCGTTTCTTAGACGGGGCCTCGGCGACGACCGGTTCCATCCTTCCGAGGATCTTTTTCAAGATTCTTCCGGTGCGATTTGGAACGCGGGGCGCCGGGGCAGCCCGTGCGTCCAGCACCATGTCCGACCCCGACCGTTAGCGTGACCGTCATGAAGCACACCCGTCCCGAACGCCGGCAGGGCCCGTCGCTGGTCCGCGGCGGACTCGTCCCCGATTCGACCCACGACCAGCGCCTGCTCGACCGACGCGGCCCGACCGGCTGGCTGCACGAGGACCCCTGGCGCGTGCTGCGCATCCAGTCCGAGTTCGTCGAGGGTTTCGGCGCCCTCGCCGACCTTCCCCCGGCGGTGACCGTCTTCGGATCGGCCCGCACCGGTCCCGACAGCCCCGAGTACGAACTCGGCGTGAAGGTCGGCTCGGCGCTCGCCAAGGCGGGCTACGCGGTGATCACCGGTGGCGGCCCCGGGGTGATGGAGGCGGCGAACAAGGGCGCGCTCGAAGCCGGCGGCATCTCGGTCGGACTCGGCATCGAGCTGCCGCACGAGCAGCGTCTCAACGACTACGTGGATCTCGGCATCGAGTTCCGCTACTTCTTCGTGCGCAAGACGATGTTCGTCAAGTACGCCAGCGGGTTCGTGGCCCTGCCCGGCGGGTTCGGCACGCTCGACGAGCTGTTCGAGGCGCTGACCCTGGTGCAGACGCGGAAGGTCACGTCGTTCCCGGTGATCATGATGGGCGTCTCGTTCTGGTCGCCGCTGATCGACTGGATCCGCGACTCGCTGCTGGCCACCGGCAAGATCTCGCCGCAGGACGTGGAGCTGGTCTCGGTCACCGACGACCCCGACGAGGCCGTGCGCATCATCGTGGAGTCGGACCGGCGCGCCGGCACTCAGTAGGGTTGCGACGTGTTCGTCTGCGTTTACTGCTCGTCCAGCCAGAAGATCGACCGCAAATACCTCGACCTCGCCCGGGAGGTGGGCACCGAACTGGCCCGCCGCGGCCACGGTCTCGTGAGCGGCGGCGCCATCGTCTCCTGCATGGGCGAGGTCGCCCGGGCCGTCCGCGACGGCGGCGGCCACACGGTCGGGGTGATCCCCCAGGCCCTCGTCGACATCGAGATCGCCGACACCGACTCGGGCGAGCTGATCGTCACCGCCGACATGCGCGAGCGCAAGGGGATCATGGACGCCAGGTCCGACGCGTTCCTCGTGCTCCCGGGCGGCATCGGCACCCTGGAGGAGCTCTTCGAGATCTGGACCTCCCGGGTGCTCGGCATGCACGAGCGGCCGCTGGTCGTCCTCGACCCATGGGGTCTGTACGGCCCGCTGCGCGACCTGATCGACCGCATGTACGAGCAGGGCTTCACCCGGCCGAACGTGTTCGACGCGATCTCGTGGGCGACCACGGTCGAGGAGGCGCTCGACCTGCTGGAGCGGCCCGCCCTCCACCTCAGCCCCACCGGCGAGGAGCTCGGCGAGAGCTAGAAGCGCTCCGTCAGGCCAGGCCGCGGCGGGTCAGGGCGGGGGGCCGGCGGCCCAGCAGGGCCTCGGTCATGTCGAGGGCCCGCCGCACGTCGTGGGACGTCCGGAAGACGGCCGCCCCCGCCCAGGCGTACGCGGCGGCGGCCGCGATGGCCTCGGTCTCGTCGCCGGGGAGCGTCACCACGACGGTGTGCCCCGCCCGGGCCAGCGCGGACACCTCCGGCAGCGAGGCGGCCTCGACCCAGACGGGCTCGATCTCGTCGTCGGGCCCGATCACGCGCGTCATGCTTCCATGCTCGCACGCAAAAGAGTTGTGGCACGATTCGTATGTGCTGGTCGTACTCGTCATCGCCGGACTCGCCGTGATCGCCTGCGTGGTCATGGTCTCGCTGGGACACGGCGGCGAGATGGCGGAGTTCCCCCCGGACGTGCCGCCTCTCGAACTGCCGGCGGCCGGCCAGGTGACTCCCGCCGATCTGATCGCGCTCCGGCTCCCGATCGGTCTCGTGGGCTACAGCACCCAGGCGGTGGACGAGACGCTGCACCGCGTCTCGGTCGCCCTCGGGGAGCGCGACACCCGCATCGCGGTGCTGGAGCAGCGCGTGGCCGAGTTATCGTACGCACGGCCGCAGACCCGCGAGGAGACGACGCGGCCCGAGACGACGCGGCCCGAGACGAGGCAGCCAGAGACACAGCGGTTCGAGGCGCAGGAGCCCGAGGCGGCCGACGTCCGGGCCGAGCGCGTCGACGCGGAAGAGGCATGGTGACGGCACACGACGACGGGCTGGTCCGCTGCGGGTGGGCGGGCACCACACCCGACTACGTCGCCTACCACGACGACGAGTGGGGCCGTCCCGTCCATGGAGACGACCGCGTCTTCGAGCGGATCACCCTGGAGGCGTTCCAGTCCGGCCTGTCGTGGCTGACGATCCTGCGCAAGCGCGACAACTTCCGCAAGGCGTTCGCCGGGTTCTCGATCCCGGCGGTGGCGGCCTTCGGCGAGGACGACATGGCGCGCCTGCTCGCCGACGCGGGCATCGTGCGCAACCGCGCCAAGATCGAGGCGGCCGTGGCCAACGCCCGCGCCGCACTTGAGGTGCCGGGCGGGCTGTCGGCGCTGGTGTGGAAGTACGCCGAGGAGCCCGGCAGGGTCCCCGCCACCCCCGCCGACGTCCCCGCCCGCACCCCCGGGTCCACGGCGCTGGCCAAGGACCTCAAGAAGCACGGCTTCCGCTTCGTCGGCCCCACCACGGCGTACGCCCTGATGCAGGCCATCGGCCTGGTCAACGACCACGTCGCCGACTGCCACGTCCGCGAGGCCGTCACCGCCCTGCGCCGTGTTTGATTGCTTCGAAGCGCCTACCGGCCTTCGCTGTGCCGATTGCTTCGAAGCGCCTACCGGCCTTCGCTGTGCCGATTGCTTCGAAGCGCCTACCGGCCTTCGAAGGTAGGTCGTTCCTTGTCGAGGAACGCCTTGGTCGCCGCCGCGTGGTCGGCGGTGGCGACGCACTCGTCCTGAAGCTCCGCCTCCCGCTCCAGCGCCTCGGCGAGGGAGGACGACGCCGCGTGGTCCAGCGCCGCCTTGGTCGCGGCGTACGCCCGGGTGGGCCCCTGCGCCAGCCGTACGGCGAGGTCGCGGGCGGCGGACGCCAGCCGGTCGGCAGGCACCACCTGCCCGACCAGGCCGAGCTCCAGCGCCCTGGCCGCGTCGACGACGTCGCCGAGCAGCAGCATCTCCCGGGCGCGGGCGGGGCCGACGAGCCGCTGCAGGGTCCAGGACGCGCCCGAGTCGGGGGCGAGCCCGATCCCGGTGAACGCCATCGAGAACTTCGCGTTCTCGGCCGCCACCCGGAAGTCGCACGCGAACGCCAGCGAGGCGCCCGCCCCCGCGGCCACCCCGTTGACGGCGGCCACGACGGGCTTGCCCATCGTCGCGATGGCCAGCACGACCGGGTTGTAGTGCTCGCGCACGGTGTTCGCCAGACCGAGGCCACGGTCGAGGTTGGCGGCGTGTTCCCGCAGGTCCTGTCCCGCGCAGAAGGCCCGGCCCGCGCCGGTCAGGAGCACGGCCCGCACCGACGCGTCGTCGGCGGCGCGCCGCACGGCCGCGAGCAGGTCGGTCTTCGTCGCGAGGGTCAGCGAGTTCATCGCGTCGGGGCGGTTGAGCGTGATCGTGGCGACGGCTTCGTCGACGTCGTAGGTCACGGTCATGTCAGGCTGCTCCATTCAGTGTGCGGTCCACGAACGCGGCGGCGGCCGGCAGCAGCCGAGTGGCCTCCTGCTCGAAGAAGGTGCGGGCCTTCTCGCCCGGCCAGCCCGGCGGCAGCAGGTCGGCGGGCAGCCCGGGGTCGCGGAACAGGAAGTTGCGCCAGCCGTGCACCAGCCTGCTGCGGACCGCGAAGACCCGGTCGTCCGAGGCGTCCTCCGGCAGCGAGCCCACCAGCTCCGCCGCGCTGGCCAGCCAATCCTCGTACGCGCTGCCGATGCCGTCCAGGTCCCACGCGCGGGCGAGCAGGTCACGCGGGTCGCCCTCGTACACGGCGTCGAACCGGTGGCCGGGAATCCGCAGCGCGTCGAGCTCGGGCGAGGGCCTCGGACCGATCCAGGTCGTCTCCGACAGCGGGGCGTACCCGAGGAAGGCGAGGTCGGCACGCAGCCGCTCGCGCCGGGCCCGGTCCCTGACCGGTTCGAGCACCAGGACGTGCCAGCGGCCGGCCCATGGCGCGTCGCCCCGCCGGTAGACGCGGGCCGCCGTCTCGTCGAGCCGGCGTTCGCACTTCGGCGTGACCGCGTATCCCGGCCCCTGCGGCAGCCGTACGGGGTCGAGCCAGCCCTGTCTGACCATGCGGGATATCGCGGTCCTGACGGCCGGGGCCGCGATGTCGAGCGGCGAGAGCAGCCTCACGAGCGCGGCCACGGAGGCACGGCCGCCACGCGCGAGAAGGTGGTCCCCATAGAGATCGAAAAGCGCGGCTCGGGCGTTCACCCCACCCAGTGTGGGGTCACGTCCGGTCCGTCCACAACGAGTGTCTCACCGCATTGATCCACTGACCGGATCCAGGCCGTTACCTTTTTGAGCTCGGAGGCGGGATAATAGAACATCACAGAAACGTGAATACGCCGGTTACCCTCCGGGGCGGCCGACAACGCGGGAAGGGATACACGCATGGCGGCGATGAAGCCGCGGACCGGTGACGGTCCGCTGGAGGTCACCAAGGAAGGACGGGGCATCGTCATGCGGGTCCCTCTCGAAGGTGGCGGCCGACTCGTCGTGGAGCTGTCCGCGGACGAGGCCAGCGCCCTCGGTGACGCGCTCAAGAAGGTGGTCGGCTGACCTCGTCGGCCGACCCGTTCGATCTACGGCCCTGGCGGCGGGTTGTTCCCGCCCCGGGGCCGACCTATTGGAGGTGGACGTGCCCATCCAGACCACGCCGGTCCTCACCGGTCCTGACGGCGCCGGGCCCGCGCCGGACGCCGACCTGGTGGCCGTGCCGTTCGGACCCGGACCGGACCTCGCCCCGGCGCCCTGGCTGGAGTCTCCCGTGCCGGTCGACGCGCTGCTCGCGCACTACGAGGCCAAGGGAGAGCCGGGCGAGGTCGTGGAGGTGCCCACCCTCAGGGAGGGCGGCGTGCGGCGCGTCCTGCTGTACGGCACCGGCGACGGCTCGGCCGCCGCGCTGCGCAAGGCCGGGGCGGCCCTCGCGAGGCGGGCGAAGGGCCGGGCGTCGCTGTCGGTCGTCGTCCCGCCCAAGGGAGAGACGGCGGCACTGGCGGAGGGCGCGCTGCTCGCGGCGTACACGTTCACCATCGGCAACGGCGGCAAGAAGCCGGTCGGGGAGATCGTCTTCGTCGGCGGGGACGAGCGGGACCTGAAGCGCGGCGAGGCGGTCGCGCGGGCCACCGCGCTCGCCCGCGACCTCGTCAACACCCCGTCGTCGGTCAAGACGCCCGCCTGGCTCGCCGAGCAGGCCAAGGCGATCGCCGCCGAGTCGGGGCTCGGCGTACGCGTGCGGGAGGGGGCCGAGCTCGGCGAGTTCGGCGGCATCCGGGCCGTCGGGCAGGGGTCGGTCAGCCCGCCGTGCCTGGTCGAGCTGTCCTACACGCCGGAGAACCCGCGCGCCCACGTGGTGCTCGCCGGCAAGGGCATCACGTTCGACACCGGCGGCCTGTCCCTGAAGCCCAACGAGGGCATGAAGACGATGAAGACCGACATGGGCGGCGGCGCCGCCGTCATCGCCGCGATGAGCGCGCTCGCCGCCTTCGACGTGCCGGTGCGGGTCACCGGCCTCGTGGCGTGCGCGGAGAACTCCATCTCCGGCTCGGCGCAGCGGCCGGGAGACGTCATCACCCAGTACGGCGGGCGCACGGTAGAGGTGCTGAACACCGACGCGGAGGGTCGTCTCGTGCTGGCCGACGCGCTGGCGTACGCGCACGCTGAGCTCGACCCGGACATCGTGATCGACGTCGCCACGCTGACCGGCGCGGCCAAGGTCGCGCTCGGGACGAGCCTGGGCGCGCTCTACGCCACGGACGAGTCGCTGGCCGCCGACCTGATCGCCGCGGGCGAGGCCGGCGGGGAGCGGCTGTGGCGGATGCCGCTCGTCGAGGACTACCGCACGATGCTCGACTCCGACGTGGCCGACCTGGCCAACGTCGACAGGACGAAGTCGGGCGCGGCGGGGTCGATCGCCGCCGCGCTGTTCCTGCGGGAGTTCACCGGCGGGCGGCCGTGGGCACACCTCGACATCGCGGGGCCCGCGCGGGCCGCCTCCGACGACGGCGAGACCACCAAGGGCGGCACCGGCTTCGGCGTCCGCCTGCTGCTCCGCTACCTCACCGCCACGTCCTGAACGGCCCCTGAACGGCCCCTGAACCCGATGTGAACGGGCTCAGACGAGCTTGACGGCGGCCAGCAGCCCGGAGCCGAGCGGCAGCATCAGGGGCCGCAGCCGCTCGTCGTTCCTGACGAGCTTGCCCAGCTCCCGGAGCGCGACCGTGTCGGGGTCGCGCTGGGTGGGGTCGGCCACCTGGTCGTCGCAGAAGGCGTCGCCGAAGACGACGACCCCGCCCCGGCGCAGCAGCCGCACCGACTCGGTGAGGTAGTCGATGTACTCCTGCTTGGCCGCGTCGCAGAAGACCATGTCGTAGCCGCCGTCGGCGAGGCGGGGAAGGACGTCGAGCGCGCGCCCGCCGATCAGGCGGATGCGGCTGCCGGAGAACCCCGCCTCCGCGAACGTCTGCCGGGCCATGCGCTGATGCTCCGGCTCCACGTCCACGCTCGTGAGCGTGCCGTCCGGGCGCATGCCGCGCAGCAGCCACAGGCCGGAGACCCCGCACCCGGTGCCGACCTCCACCACCGAGCGTGCGTTCACCACGGTGGCGAGGAAGCAGAGCGCCGCTCCGCACCCGGGCAGGATCGGGCGCGCCCCGACCTCGATGCCACGCCGGCGCGCGGTTCGCAGGATGTCGTCCTCCGGGACGAACTCCTCCGCGTACTCCAGGCTGGCCGGTGTCGCCATCGGCCTCTCCCTCCCCTGCTTCATCTTGGACGCAGCCTAGGGGAGTCGGACCGGAACGGGAACTCACGCCACAACGGGGACGTTGCACGCTTTGAACGGTCTTTGTAAGAGACCGCTCAGCCCGCGGTGCGCAGGAAGGGGCGAAACCAGGCACTATGGCTGTAGCGACGATCCTGCAGAGAGGAATGCCGGTGGACGAGCACGACCACCAGGCGGAGACTTCGGTGTCCGGCTGGACGCCTCCCACCTGGGAGGAGGTCGTCCGAACTCATTCCACTCGGGTCTACCGGCTGGCCTATCGGCTGACGGGCAACGTCCACGATGCCGAGGACCTCACTCAGGAAGTCTTCGTCCGGGTCTTCCGGTCCCTGTCGAGCTACACCCCGGGCACGTTCGAGGGGTGGCTGCACCGGATCACGACGAACCTCTTCCTCGACATGGCGCGGCGCAGGCAGCGCATCCGCTTCGAGGGGCTGGCGGACGACGCCGCCGAGCGGCTGCACGGCCGCGAGCCGTCGCCCGCGCAGGCGTACGACGACGCGCATCTGGAGCCCGACATCCAGGCCGCGCTCGACGCCCTGGCGCCGGAGTTCCGGGCGGCCGTGGTGCTGTGCGACATCGAGGGACTGTCCTACGAGGAGATCGCCGCGACGCTCGGCGTGAAACTCGGCACGGTGCGCAGCCGCATCCATCGCGGCCGCGCCCAGCTGCGGGAGGCGCTCGACCACCGGGCGCCCTCCGCGAACCGGAACGGCGATCAAACCCCCCCTTCTATCAGCAGGGAGGGACTGTGAGTCATCTTGGCGAGCGCGTCTCCGCGCTCATCGACGGCGAACTCAGTCACAACGAGCGGGAACGCGCGCTCGCGCACCTGACGTTCTGCGCGGACTGCCGCGCGGAGGTCGACGCGATGCGCGCGCTGAAGACCCGCCTGCGGTCCATGGATCCGCCCGCCATGCCGGCGGACCTCACCATGTCGCTGCTGCGCATGGCGGAGCCCGGAGGGCCGTTGCCGCCGCGGATGCGGCCCTTTCCCGACCATCCGGCCTTCGGCGCCGGGCGGCTTCCCGGCATGCACGCCGCCGGACCCATGGACAACCGGCCCAGGGGCCGGGACGAGGGACGATCGGGACCGGGGCGGTCCGGAAGGGCCAGAAGGGCGGGATACGTCGCCGTGGGAATGGCCGGCGCCGCCGTCGCCCTCGGCACCATGCTCATGGCCGGGGGATCCACGGCCAACCCGAACCCGACACCCGGGCAGATGTTCGTACAGCATCCCGCGCAGAACAAGGCGCCCGTGGTGAGCGTGTCACCCACCCCGTCACCGAGCGTCACCAGGGGTCTTTCGCGCTGATCCGAGGGAACGGCATACGATCGGACACCGCAGCCGTCGTGTGCCGTCTTCCTCGTTACCGCGGCTGCCCAGCGGATGACGCCGTGTGCGAGGAGTGACTGCCGCGATGACCGACAATTCGCGTCCGTACGGCGCGTCGGACCGGCCCGAGTTCCTGCCCGCGGGCGAGGAGCCGCAGGGGCCTCCCGACGGCCCCGCGCCCGCCACCGGTCCGTACGGCATGGGCCCCGGCTGGGCCCCGCCGCCGCTCTGTCCTGTCGGGCCGCAGCGGGAGCCGCGCGGCCCCAACATCGCGCTCTTCGCCGCCCTGGCCGTGGTCATCGCGCTGGTGGCGGGCGGCGTGGCGAGCTGGGGCACGTTCCTGCTGACGCGCCCGTCCTCCGGCATCGACCCCTCCTACACGCTGAGCACGCCGTCGAAGCAGCCCACGGCCCGGCCGCCGGACTCCGTGGCCGGGGTGGCCGCCAAGGTCCTGCCCAGCGTGGTCTCACTGGAGGTCAAGGGCAACAGCGAGTCGGGCACCGGATCGGGCTTCGTCGTCAAGGGCGGCTACATCGTCACGAACAACCATGTGGTGGCCGTCGCGGGGCAGGCCGGGGAGATCCGCATCCGTTACAACGACCGCAGCTCCTCGGGGGCGCGCGTCGTCGGCCGCGACCCCAACTCCGACATCGCGGTCGTCAAGCCGGACGGGACCGTCCGGGCGCCGGAGCTGCCCCTCGGCAACTCCGACGGCGTGGTGGTCGGCGACCCGGTCATCGCGGTCGGCTCGCCCCTCGGGCTGAGCGGCACGGTCACCACGGGCATCGTGAGCTCGCTCAACCGGCCCGTCGAGGCGGGCGGCAGCACCGGGTCCGACTACGCGCTCATCAACGCGATCCAGACGGACGCCGCCATCAACCCCGGCAACTCAGGCGGCCCGCTGGTCAACGCCGCGGGCGAGGTGATCGGGGTGAACTCGGCGATCGCCACCGTCGGCGGTTCCCTGCTCGGCCAGCAGTCCGGCAGCATCGGCCTCGGCTTCGCGATCCCGGTCAACCAGGTGCGCCGGATCGCCCAGGAGCTCATCACCACCGGAACGGCCCGCACCTCCAGGATCGGCATCACGATCGACCAGAGCTACCAGGGCAAGGGGGTGCGGATCGCCACCCGGACGGAGAGCGGCGCCGTGCCGGTCACGCCGGGAGGCCCGGCCGCCAAGGCGGGCCTGCACGCGGGGGACGTCATCCTGGAGGTCGACGGCCAGCCCGTGAGCGACAGCCGGGAGCTGATCGTCACCATCCGCAGCAAGGCCCCCGGCGACCAGGTGCGGATCAAATTCCGGCACGACGGCGAGGTGCGGACGGCGACGGTCACGGTCGGCGCGGCCCCCGCCCCCACCGCGCGACCCTCATGAGCGCGTCCTGAGAGCCGGGCGTCCCCTGTCCACAGTGCGGGGAGCGGGCATTAGTCTGAATTCAGTCGCACGTGCAGGAGGAGATCGCCATGTTCGGACTCGGCTGGGGGGAGGCCCTGGCGTTGGTGGTGATCGCCCTGGTCGTCTTCGGGCCGGAGAAACTGCCCCAGGCCGCCTCACAGGCGGGCCGTACGCTGCGGCAGCTCCGGCAGATGGCCAACAACGCGAAGGCGGACCTGCAGGCCAACATGGGGCCCGAGTTCGCCAACTTCGACCCGGCCGACCTCAACCCCAAGAACTTCGTGCGCAAGCACCTGCTCGACGACCTCGAGAAGGACTGGAACGACACCTCGACGACGACCGTGGCCGAGCCGGTCTCCGCCCCCACGCCGGAACTGGGCGTGGGGGAGATCCCGCCGTACGACAACGAGGCGACCTGATCGGGCTGGTCAGCGCTCGAGTCAGTGCTTGACCGGTGAGATGTCGAGCTTCAGGCCCTTGAGGCTGGTCGACTTCTTGCCGAGCCCGGCCGCGATCCGGCGCAGCTCCGCGGCCGCCGGGGCGTCGGGGTCGGTCAGCACGAGCGGCTTGCCCTCGTCGCCGCCCTCACGCAGCCGCATGTCGATCGGCACCTGGCCGAGCAGCGGCACACGCGCGCCCAGTGTGCGGGTCAGCGCGTCGGCCACGGTCTGGCCGCCGCCCTCGCCGAACACCGAGATGCGCTCGTCGCAGTGCGGGCAGGGCAGCCACGCCATGTTCTCGATGACGCCGGCGATCTGCTGGTGGGTCTGGGCCGCGATCGACCCGGCGCGCTCGGCCACCTCTGCGGCGGCCTGCTGCGGGGTCGTCACGACGAGGATCTCGGCCGTGGGCATGCGCTGGGCGACCGAGATCGCGATGTCGCCGGTGCCCGGGGGCAGGTCCATGAGCAGGACGTCGAGGTCGCCCCAGTAGACGTCGGTGAGGAACTGGTAGAGCGCGCGGTCGAGCATCGGGCCGCGCCACACCACCGGGGTGTTGCCCTCGGGCTTGAACATGCCGACCGAGATGACCTTGATGTCGTGCGCGACCGGCGGCATGATCATGTCTTCGACCTTGGTGGGCCGCTCGCTCACGCCGAGCATGCGCGGCACCGAGTGGCCGTAGATGTCGGCGTCGACGACGCCGACCTTCAGGCCCTGGGAGGCCATCGCGGCGGCGAGGTTCACCGTGACCGACGACTTGCCGACGCCGCCCTTGCCG
Organism: Microbispora sp. CSR-4; assembly: GCF_008033685.1. Taxonomy (NCBI): domain Bacteria; kingdom Bacillati; phylum Actinomycetota; class Actinomycetes; order Streptosporangiales; family Streptosporangiaceae; genus Microbispora; species Microbispora sp. CSR-4. Next base: position 93,318 of record NZ_VJVX01000019.1, on the reverse strand, counting down.
CTCGCCACCGCGAACACGCGGGTCAGCGAGCCGGGCTTGGCGAAGGGGATCTCCTTTTCGGGCCCGCGGTCGCCGCGGAGCTTCGTCTGCAGTTCCTTGCGCTGCTCGGCGCTCATGACGTCCATGTCGACGTGGACGCGGGACACGCCGTCGATCCGCGACACGGCGCCGGTGACGTCGCGCGTGATGGTGTCCTTCAGCGGGCAGCCGGCGACGGTCAGGTACACGCCAACGCGCACCACCCCGTCGGGGGAGATGTCGACGTTCTTGACCATGCCGAGCTCGGTGATCGGCCGGCGGATCTCCGGATCGTTCACCGTCGCCAGCGCGGCCATGACCAGTTCAGGGGATGGTGCCATGAATCCATGCTATGGACTCAGCGGGAATCCTCCGAACCCGCCCCACGCGATCTCGTCCCGATCTCGCTCAGCTCCTCCTGCAGGCGCTGGAGCTCCGAGCGGATGTAGTCGCGTGTGGCCACCTCGCCGAGCGCGATGCGCAGCCCGGCGATCTCGCGGGTGAGGTACTCGATCTCGGCCTGGTTGCGCTCGGCCGCCATCCTGTCCTGCTCGTACTGGACGCGGTCGCGGTCGGCCTGCCGGTTCTGCGCGAGCAGGATCAGCGGCGCGGCGTACGACGCCTGGAGCGAGAGCATCAGGGTCAGGAAGATGAACGGGTAGGGGTCGAACTTGTACGGCGCGAACACGTTCCACAGCAGCCAGAACCCCACGAACACCGTCATGTAGACGATGAACCGGGCGGTCCCCAGGAACCGCGCGATCCGTTCCGAGAGCTGGCCGAACGCCTCGGGGTCGTAGTAGAGCCGCAGGCGGGGCGTCAGCTCGCGCGGCTGGTCGAGGCGTTCGGTCATGGGCGCTCCCGCCAGTCCTCCGGCAGCATGTGGTCGAGCACGTCGTCGACGGTCACCGCGCCGAGCAGCCGGCCCAGCTCGTCCACGACGGGGACCGCGACCAGGTTGTACGTCGCGAGATACGACGCCACCTCGCGCACCGTGAGCTCGGGCCTGATCGGGTCCACCGTGATGTCTACCACGCTGCCGAGCAGTGTCGACGGAGGCTCCCGCAGCAGGCGCTGGAAGTGCGCCACCCCCAGGTAGCGCCCGGTCGGGGTCTCGGTCGGCGGGCGGGTCACGTACACCTGCGCGGCGATGGCGGGGGTCTGCTCCTGCTGGCGGATGTGCGCGAGGGCCTCGGCCACGGTCGAGGTCGGCGGGAGGATGACCGGCTCGGTCGTCATCATGCCGCCGGCGGTGAACTCGCCGTAGGTCAGCAGCCGCCGCACCGGCGCGGCCTCCTCCGGCACCATGAGCCGCAGCAGCCCCTCGGCCTGCTCCGCGGGCAGCTCCTGCAGGAGGTCGGCGGCGTCGTCCGGGCTCATCTCCTCCAGCACGTCGGCGGCCCGCTCGCGGTGCAGCCGGCTGAGCACGAGCACCTGGTCGCGCTCGGGCAGCTCCTCCAGGACGTCGGCGAGCCGGTCGTCGTCCAGGGCGGCGGCGACCTCGGCCATCCGCTTGGTGGGCAGCTCGTGCAGCATGTTCGCCAGGTCGGCCGGGCGCAGCGCCTCGAAGACGGCGAGCAGGTTGGCCGCGCCCTGGTCCTTCTGGATCCCGGTGAAGCCGGTGACCTCGTCCCAGTCCACGATCAGCGTCTCGCCCCTGCGCCGCGTGCCGCGGCGTATCGCGACCTTCGTGATGAGCCACTCGGACGGCCGCGGCTGCTCCATGGCGAGGTCCTGTACGGTCACCCGCTCGCCCTTGTATTCGACGGTGCGGTCGAGCATCTCCCCGATGGCCAGCGTCTCGGTGTCGCGGCGCTCGAACCTGCGCATGTTGAGCTTGCCGGTGAAGATGAGGGCGCGGGCCTCGATGCTGGTGATCCTGGTGATCGGCAGGAAGACCCGGCGGCGTGGCTGGACCTCCACGACGAAGCCGTGGACGCGAGGGAGCAGCGGCCCCCGCAGCGAGACGACGACGTCCCGGATCCGGCCGATCTGGTCGCCGGCCGGGTCGAAGACCGCCAGCCCCGCCAGGCGGGCCACGAAGATCCGATCCACTCTGTCAGGTTACGCAAGGATGCGGACCGCTCCCGGTTATGACAGGATCAAAGCCGTTTATTGGTAATTACATGGGCAGGTGACGATGAGGGCTGTCAGCCTGGCGATCGCGGGCGTCTCGGCCTTCTGCTTCGGGTTCTCCGGACCGATGGCGAAGATCCTCGGCGTGGCCGGGCTCGCGCCGCTGGAGGCCGTCTGGATCCGCATGGCGGGGGCCGGCGTGCTCCTGCTGGCGGTCCTGGCCGTCGTGAAGCCGCGCGCGCTGCGCATCCCCCGCGACCGCCTCCTGTTCTTCGCTGCGTACGCCGCGATCGCCGTGGCGGCCGTGCAGGCCCTGTATTTCGTGGCCATCACCCGGCTGCCGGTCGGCGTGACGCTGCTGATCGAGTACACCTCGCCGGTGCTGGTGGTCCTGTGGGTGCGGTTCGTCCGGCGGCTGCGGCTGCCGCGCTCGGCCTACCTGGGGGCGCTGATCGCGGTCGTGGGGCTCGCGATCGTCGTGCAGGTCTGGGAGGGGCTGCGCCTCGACGCGCTCGGACTGCTGCTCGCCCTGCTCGCCGCCGCCTGCTGCGCCGGATATTTCCTGATGAGCGATTCGTTCGGCGACGACGTGGACACGCTGGGCCTGATCGGCTGGGGCATGCTCGGCTCGGCGGTGGTCCTGCTGCCCGTCTCCCGGCCCTGGAACATCGACTGGGCGGCGTTCACCCGCGCCGCCGAGGTCTCCGGCCGCACGATCCCCGTCGCCGTGGCCGCCGTGGTGCTGGTCGTGGTGGCCACAGTGGTCGCGTACGCCACCGGGGTCACGGCCGTGCGGCGGCTGTCGGCCGCGGTCGGCTCGACGGTCGCCTCGGTGGAGGTCATCGCGGGGGCGCTGGTCGCCTGGGTGCTGCTCGGCGAGCGCCTGGGAGCCGCCCAGATCGCCGGAGGCGTCATCGTGCTCGCCGGGGCCCTGCTGGCCCAGACCGCGACCGTACGGCTCGGCTCCGAGCGCCACGCGGCCGAGACGGTGGAGACCGTACGCGTCTGATCAGGTCTGAGGGTTGATCCGAGGGGTGAGCCGTACGACGGTGGACCCCTTGGCCCAGCGGGTGGTCAGACCGGCGGCGTCGCGGGCGTTGAGGCGCTCCTTGGCCAGCGCGGCCACGGCCTCCGGGGCGGCCGCCTGGTCCACCACCTCGGCGGCGGCAGGGAAACGGACGAGCTCGGCGCCGTTGTCCTTGCTGCGCAGGACCACCTCGATCTCGCCCCGGGCGGCGGCGAGCTCGGCCAGCCCGGGAAGCGACTGCTCCTGTCCGCCGGTCACCACGTAGATCGCACCGTCGTGCCAGGCGTGCCAGGCCAGCCGGACCCCGGACGGCAGGCCGAGCCACAGCACGTTGGACTTCTTCGCGCCCTCTTCGATCACCGGCAGGGTCATGCGCCCCAGCCTAATCAGCACCGCCTGACGACCACGCTACGGTGTGCCCATGCGCGCTCGACGATCGTGCCTGGCGGTGCCCGGCAGCAACCCGCGTTTCCTGGAGAAGGCCCAGAGCCTCGCCGCCGACGAGGTCTTCCTCGACCTGGAGGACTCGGTCGCCCCCGGGGCCAAGGACGAGGCGCGCCGCAACGTCGTCGCCGCGCTCAAGGAGGGCGACTGGGCGGGCAAGACGGTCGTCGTCCGGGTCAACGACCTCACCACCCACTGGACCTACCGCGACGTCATCGAGGTCGTCGAGGGCGCCGGAGACCGGCTCGACTGCCTCATGCTGCCGAAGGTCGCGGACGCCTCCCACGTGGCCTGGCTCGACACCCTCCTCGGCCAGGTCGAGCGGGCCACCGGCCTGCCCGAGGGCGGCATCGGCATCGAGGCGCAGATCGAGGACGCCCGGGGCCTCGTCAACGTGGACGACATCGCCGCGTCCTCGCCCCGGCTGGAGACGCTGGTCTTCGGCCCGGCCGACTTCATGGCCTCGATCGGCATGCGGACGCTGGTCGTCGGCGAGCAGCCCCCCGGCTACGGCGAGGGGGACGCCTATCACTACATCCTCATGCGCATCCTGATGGCCGCCCGCGCGCACGGTCTCCAGGCGATCGACGGGCCATACCTGCAGATCCGCGACCTGGACGGCTTCCGCCGGGTCGCCAGGCGGTCGGCCGCGCTGGGGTTCGACGGCAAGTGGGTGCTCCACCCGACGCAGGTGGAGGCGGCCAACGAGGTGTTCTCGCCTTCGCAGGAGGACTACGACCACGCCGAGCTCATCCTCGACGCGTACGAGTACTACACGACGGTCGAGAAGCGGGGCGCGGTCATGCTGGGGGACGAGATGATCGACGAGGCGTCACGGAAGATGGCCCTCGTGGTGGCGGCCAAGGGTCGCGCCGCGGGCCTGTCCAGGTCGAGCTCCTTCACCCCGCCCAGCTGATCACCCGCGGCACGCGAAGAATGGACATATGAACGAACCACAGCCGGGCCCGGACCAGGCCCGCGGCCCGGACCAGCTGCCCGGTCCCTACCTGGCGCCCGGGCCGTACGCGGGCGGGACCGCCTGGCCGGCCGGCCCGCCGCAGCCGCCGCCTTCCGTGGCGGGGCCGCCTCCCGTGGCGGGGCCGTATCCCGGGCCCTATCCCGGCCCCTATCCGTGGGGGCCGCCGCCGCGTGCCCGCTGGGACGTTCCGCCTCCGCCCGGCACTCCTTACGACCGCCTGGCCCGTACGCCCTTGCACCGCTGGTGGCGGCCGATCGCCGGCACGGTGGCGATCATCGCGGCCTTCCTGGCGCTCTCGATCGTCGTCGGCCTGGTGGCCTTCGTGGTCTCGCTCGTCACGGGCGTGCCCATGGCGCGGACGGGGACCCGGCTGTTCGCCGACCCCGTCCTCGACCTCGGGTTCCAGCTGGGGGTCATCGCGCTGCTGCTGCCGCTGGTGCTCGGCGCCGCGTGGCTGTTCCAGCGGCGGCCGCCGGGATCGCTGTCGTCGGTGGCGCTGCGGCTGCGCTGGCGGTGGCTGGGGGCCTGCCTGCTGGTCGCGCTGGTGGCGGTCGTGCTCGGCCAGGCGGTCGAGGTGGGGACGCTGATGTTCGCCGGGGTCGATCCCGGCTTCAGATGGGCGGGCTGGGATGAGTTCCTCCCGGCCATCATCGTGATCCTGCTGCTGGTGCCGTTCCAGTCGGCGGCGGAGGAGTACGCCTATCGCGGCTGGATCATCCAGGGGTTCGGAGCGTACCTGCGCACTCCGTGGCCGGGGATCCTGGTCGGCGCGGCGGCCTTCGCGGCCTCACACGGCTACACGGGCTGGGGGATCCTTTACGTCTTCGCGTTCGGCATGCTCATGGGGTGGCTGGCGGTCCGTACGGGCGGTCTGGAGGCGCCGATCGCCCTGCACGCGACCAACAACGTCGTGGCGTTCGGAGTGGTCGCGGCCTCGGGGGACATGGGAAGCGCCCTCGAACAGGGCGAGGTGCCCTGGGAGTCGCTCATCGGATCGGCCGTCCAGTTCGCGGTTTTCGGCATTGGTGTGCTGATAATCGCCCGAAAGTGGGCAATTCAGACTCTCTCCCGATAAATCTCACTAGAGAGGTATGGTCCCCGCGCGCTTCCCGTGTTGCTCTGGATTCGTGTTGGGGTATCACTGTGATCGCTTTGCCGTACGACAGGTGGAACGGTCCGGATTGACCTCTCCGGGGAGGAGGTGCTGAGTGTGACCTCAGGCCCCCACGAGCACGAGCGCGACCACCGGCGCGACGCCGGCGAACCCTCCTCTCTGCCCCCGCCGGAGCTGCATCACCGGCCGCCCGTCCCGTCCCCGTGGGCGCTTCCGCCGTTCGCGGCCCCTATTCCCGAGGACGCGGTTCCCGAGGACGCGGCTCCCGACGACACAGGCCTCGACGACGCAGCCCCCGACGACCCGGCCTTCAACGACGCGGGCGAGCCGGCGGACGACGAGGACACCCGGCCCTACCGCAAGATCGCCGGATCGCACTCACGCGACCCGGACTTATCCGGCGGCATCTGGGCTCCGCGCCCAGGATCGGACGCGGCCCACGGGCCCAGGGCGGGCCGCAATCCGTACGCCGCGCCGTACGGGACGGGCGAACCGCGCCACAGCCGCTCCGGCGGCCGAAGACCCGGGGACCCCGGCGGGCCCGGTGATCCGGGCGCCCCCACGACCTGGCACGGCGAGGGTGCCAGGTCGGCGGGGGAGCCGGTTCAGGAACCGGTGCAGGAGCCGGTTCAGGGGCCGGTGCGGGAATCGGCGCAGGAGGACGGCCCGCGTCGCCGGATCGTGAACCGGCCGGACAAGCTGGTCGCCTCCGGCCCGCCCCGGCCGCGGCGGGCCCAGATCCCCCGCGAGAACCCCGACGGCCCCGGCGCCCCCGAGCTCGACACCCCACCGTCCGGACCGCTGCGCGAGCACGTTCCCCCGGAACAGGTCCACCCCCCGGAACAGGTCCACACAGAGCATGTGTGGACGCACATGCCGCCCGAGCCCGCCCCCCGCTACGGCCTGGGGGAGTCCGGCGGCATCCGCATGAGCCCCCAGATCCCGGTCGAGCCCGAGCACGACGGCCCGCCCGTCGGCCCGCCCGTCGAGCCGCCTGTCGAGCCGCCTGTCGAGCCTGGCGAGCCGGTCGGGCCCGCCGAGCCGGTCGAGCGCATCGGGCGTCCGCCGGGGGGCCGCCCGGCCCGGTCCGACGTGCTCGTGGCCTCGGGCCCGCCCCGGCCGGGCGGCGGACGCCGCCACAGGCGGGTGCTGCCCCGGCGGTTCCCTCCGCGCCTGCCCCCGATGGTGCGGCCGGCGATGATCGCCGTGGTCCTCGTGGCGGCCGCCGTGCTGGGCGTGGTCGTCGTCAGGTGGGCGGGCGGGCCGTCCACGGCCGGGCTGCGCCTCGCCGCGGGCGACGGCCAGTCGGGCGACGCCGCGTTCTCGGCCCCCGGGCTGCCGGGCAACGGCTCCAGCCAGGTGCTCAACGCGTTCGCCGCGGCGGGCGCGACGGTGGTGGCGGCGGGCAGCGACACGACGAGCCCGCTCACCCGGCCGCTGTTCCTCGTGTCCGCAGACGGAGGCGCGCACTGGCAGACGGGCCGGGTCGCCGACGCCCCGGGCTACGAGTCCGCGCCCGGGGCGGTCGGCAGGGTCGCGGGCGGCGACGGCCGCTGGCTCGCCGTCGGCACCGACGCGCCCGGCTCGGCGGGCCCGGCCGCACGCGGCATGTGGGTCTCGTCCGACGGCCGGTCCTGGACCGCGGTGGACCCCGCCCGGCTGACCGCGTTCTGGAGCCAGGACCGGATCACCGACGTGGCGCGGACCGCGACCGGCTTCCTCGCCGTGGGCGCCACGACCCTGCGGGACGGGACGGCGGGCCCGGTCGCCTGGGTGTCGCCCGACGGCGTCGGCTGGACGAGGGTGGACAGCGACCAGATCGGCACCCCGGACAAGATCAGGGCGATGCGGGCGGTGGCCGCCAGGGGCGACCGGGTGGTGGCGCTCGCCGACCCGGGCTCGGGCGACTCCGTCTCTGTCGTCCTGCGCTCCGACGACGGCGGCCGCACCTGGCTGCGTACGGCCGCGGCCCTGGCGGACGTACGCGCCGAACCCGGCGCGCTGGCCGTCACGAAGAAGGGCTTCGTGCTCGTGCCCACCCGGCAGAAGTCGGACGCCGGCGAGGTGCGGGTCTACTGCTCGCCCGAGGGCGCCGACTGGACCCAGTGCGGCACGATCGGGCCGCTCGGCGCGGAGGGGACGGGCGTGCGCGGCCTGGCGGCGTCGGCGGCGGGCCTCGCGGCGGTGGCCGAGTCGGGCTGGGAGCGGTATGCCGTCTACACCAGCCAGGACGGGCGCAAGTGGACCAGGAGCGCCGATCTCGGCGCGATCCCCGGCACGCTGCGCGGGCTGGCCGTCACCGACGCCGGGGTCCTCGTGGCGGGCGGTGACAAGCGCGGGCCCGGCGACGTGGAGAACCTCCCCGTGCTGATCACGGCGGGGAAGGGCGAGGCGGCGCGCGCCGTGCCGCTCAAGGAGATCGCCGGGCTCAACCGGCTCGCCAGGGACACCGCGGACGTCGCGGCCTCCGGCGGCACCTTCGTCGCCGTGGGCGCGGCCAACGGCGACGCCGCGATCTGGACGAGCGGCAACAACGGGGCCAACTGGAAGGACGCGGTGTTCCCCGACCTGCTGGGCGGGCCGGGACGCCAGGCGCTCAGTGGCGTGGCGCACGGCCCCAAGGGGTGGCTCGCCGTCGGCAGCACGACGACCGACCCGGCGGTGACCCGGCCGCTGCTGGTCACCTCGCCCGACGGGAAGAGCTGGCGGCCCGGTCCCGCGATCGAGGTGCCGGCGGGCCACTTCCTGCTCGCGCCCGCCGTGGTGGCCGCCGGGCCGAAGGGCTACGTCATGGCGGGGGAGGACAGGTCCGCCACGGGGACGCTGCCCGCCCTGTGGTTCAGCCCCGACCTCAAGCGGTTCACCCGTTCCGCGCCGGGCAGCATGCCCGCCGGAGGGGCGGGCGTGCGCCTCTACGACGTCACGGCGACGCCCGGCGGGTTCATGGCGGTCGGCGGGTCGGGCACGGCCGACCGCGAGACCGGGGTGGTCTGGGTCTCCTCCGACGGGGTCAACTGGAACGCCCGCGGCCGGGTGCTGCCGCCCGAGACCACCTCGGCCGGGCTGCGTCACGTGGTCGCGACCGAGGCGGGTGTGGTGGTCGTCGGCACCGCGATGACCGACGACGGCCCCCGCCCGTTCTCCGCGCTGTCCACCGACGACGGCGCGAGCTGGGAGTACGGCATGCTGCCCGCCGACGCCGCCGCCTCGGTGCTCGACCTGACCGCGACCGGGCGGGGGCTCGTCGCCGTCGGATCGCATCGGTCGCCTGAGGAGGGCGGCGAGACCGACAGCGCCGCGTGGGTGTCCGAAGACGGGGTGGACTGGGCGCGCCGGACGCTCACCCAGGACGGCCTCGGCGGCCAGGGGGCGCAGTGGCTCGGGGCGGTGGCGGTCTCGGGTGACCGGGTGGTGGCCGTCGGCAGGTCGGCCGGCTACGCCGACGACCACCTGACGATCTGGCGCAGCACGGTCACGCAGCACTGATCACGGAGCCCCGATCACCGGGCCCCGATCACCGGGCGCCGATCACCGGGCGCCGATCACCGGGCGCCGATCACCGGGCGCCGATCCCGGAGACGATCCCCCATTCGGTGAGAGCGTCGACGAGGCCGTCGGTCAGCGGGAGCCGCGCGAGGTCGGCCGGCGCCCACCAGCGGGCGTCGGCGGCGTCGTCCCCGGCGACCGGCACGCCGGAGGCGGTCGCCACGTAGTCGTGGATCTCGAAGGTCGCGCCGCCGGGGGCGGGCCGCAGCACGGTCCCCGCGAGCCGTACGACGGCGACGTCGAGGCCGGTCTCCTCGCGCAGCTCGCGGCGCAGCGCCTGCTCGTCGGTCTCGCCGGGCTCGACCCGGCCGCCCGGCAGCGACCACAGCCCCTCGCCGGGAGGGCGTCCCCGCCGCACCAGCAGCAGCCGCCCTTCGGCGTCGGAGACGATCGCGCCCACACATCTGATGCACCGCACATCACCAAGATTACGACTAGATAACGGGCAGACTCTTGACGTACGGACATCACGGAAGCACCGTGAATATTTGTGAGAACCGCGCCAACATGTCCGCGGTGCTTCGGGCCGCTACACGAACCGAACGTCTGGTCGAGTTCCTGGCGATGCGCCGCTCACGGTGACGTCCTGCCCTACCAGCCGCCCCGGCGGCCCTCTGAGGCCGCTCTGGAAGCCCTGTGCGAGGCGGCGCGGGTGCCCGTCTGGCTCCCGTGGCCGCTGCCCTCCGGATGGCTGGTGACCGGCTTCGGGGAGGTGGGTGACGAGCGCACCGGCGTGAGGGCGAGCGTCGTCGCCCTCTCCGGTCCCTCGGTCACCCAGGGCCCCGCCGACATGCTGCTCATCGCCGAGGAGCCCGGCATCGGTCTCGGGGCCGCGTACGCCGGGCTGCCGGGCCCGGACCCCGGCGCGGGCTTCGACGCCGGCCCCCCGCACGCCAAGATCGACGCACGCGGCCATCCGACGGCGCTGTGGTGCGCGGGGCGGGGAGTGCCGGGAGACCGGGCCGTCTATGTGGGCGAGGCTCTCGGCAACTGGTTGTGGACGGTCGCCTGGCCGGTCGAGGCCGGTTGCTTCATCGCCCTGGCCAACCTGTCGCTGCGTGACCTGCGAGACCAGGACCAGGCGCTCGACCTGCCGTTCGGCGCCTTCTCGCCGCGTCTCGACGGGGATGTCTGAACGGCGGGCTGGATCCGCGAGAAATAGTAAGGTTCTGAGCCGTGACAGCGCGCATCGAACGAGTGGTGACCTCGGGCCTCGTGGACATCGAGGGCGACGAGCACAAGGTCGAGAACAACACCTGGATCGTGGGCGACGACGACGAGGTGATCGTCATCGACCCGGCGCGAGACGCCGACAAGATCCTGGAGAAGGTCGGCGACCGCGAGGTCCTCGCCGTCATCTGCACCCACGGCCTGCCCGACCACGTGGGCGCCGCGATCGAGGTGGCGGCCAGGGACGAGGCCGTGATCGCCGTCCACCCCAAGGACAAGCGCCTGTGGAGGCAGACCTGGGAGGAGACCTGGCCCGACATCGACATGGAGGACGAGGGGTTGTTCTCCGTGGCCGACGTCGAGCTGGAGGTGCTCGCGACGCCGGGCGTCACGCCGGGCGGCGTCTCGCTCTACTGCGAGGGCCTCGGCGCGGTCTTCACCGGCAAGACTCTGCTCATGGACGGCCCCGGCAAGCTCGGCGGGGAATACCCCGCGCTCGCCGACCAGCTCACCTCGATCGGCGAGCGGCTGTTCACGCTGCCCCACGAGACGAGGGTGCTGCCCGCGCACGGCGAGGAGGGCAGCATCGGCGACCTGGAGCCCGAGTTCGACCGCTGGCTGTCGGGGTCGCTGACCGGCGCCCAGGAGGCCGAGGCGGCGCCGCCGCCGCTCGTGGACGGCACCGCGGCGTCCGGCATCAAGCTGAACCTGGACGAGTAGGACCGTGGAGCAGCTCGGCCTCGACGGCATGCCGAGGCGGCTCTACACCTGCACGCCGTCGCGCCTGAACACCTGGCTCGACTGCCGGCGTCGCTATCGCTTCACCTATCTCGACCGGCCCGCCCCGCAGAAGGGGCCCCCGTGGGCGCACAACAGCGTGGGGGCCTCCGTTCACAACGCGCTGGCCGCGTGGTGGCGGGAGCCGTACGACCGGCGTACGCCGGTCATGGCGGCCGTGCTGCTCACCAACGGCTGGATCCGCGAGGGGTTCAGGGACGAGGAGCAGTCGGCCGCGTGGCGGGACCGTGCCCGCGTGATGGTCTCCTCCTACGTCGCCACGCTCGACCCCGGCGACGAGCCGGTGGGCGTCGAGCGCACGGTCGCCACGCGCACGTCCGTCATCGCCGTCTCGGGCCGGGTCGACCGGCTCGACCGGCGCGGGGACGAACTGGTCGTGGTCGACTACAAGACCGGCCGCCGCCCGCCGACCTCCGACGACGCCCGTTCGTCGATCGCGCTCGCCGTCTACGCGATCGCGTCGTCCCGCATGATGCGCCGCGCCTGTCACCGGGTGGAGTTACACCACCTGCCCACCGGGACGGTCGCCGAGTGGGAGCACACCGACGAGTCGCTCGCCCGTCACCTGCGCCGCGCCGAGGACATCGCGACGGAGGCGGCCGACGCCGACGACGCCTACCGTGCGTGGGCCGGACGCGGCAGCAAGGGCGTGCCGGCTCCACGGCGGGAGGCCGGCGCCGGGCCGGTCACAGGGCCGGTCACGGGGCCGGTCACAGGGCCGGTCACGGTGCCGCCTGAGATCGCCCGGCTGTTCCCGCCGGAGCCGGGCCCCATCTGCTCGTGGTGCGACTTCCGCCGCCACTGCCCCGAGGGGCGGGCGGCCTCCCCGGACCGGCTGCCCTGGGACGGCCTGGCGGAGACGCCGGTCAGCCCGTCGCCGTCCGCCCCGGACGCCGCCGAGGATCGACCAGCGCCCTGAGGCCGTTGCCGACGTCATATCCGGCGGCGCCCAGGCGTTCGCGTGAGGCCCGCAGCATCGCCCTGGTGCCCTCGTCGAGCACCTGCTGGTGCACGGCGTCGGGGATCGTGTTCATGGCCAGCCGGAAGGCCCGCAACGCCGCCGTCACGGCGATCTGCGGCACCTCGGGCAGCGCGCCGTACATGCGGCGGGCCCAGCCGGGCAGCGTGTAGTAGCACAGCGCGCCGAACGGGAAGTAGACCGGCTTGGCCGGGGACAGGAAGCGCATGCTCTCGGGCAGGCGCGGCCAGAGCAGGAACCGCACGGCGGCGGCCGACTCGGGGATGACCCGCAGGACCGGCCGCATCCGGGCGAAGTAGTCGTTCATCTCGGCGACCGTGCCGGGCACGTCGTCGGCGTGGAGCCCGACATACGTGGCGCTGCGCCGCTGCTCCGTGAGGTACTGGTCGGCCTGCCCGTCGTTGATCGGGACGCCCGCGCGGCGGACGACCTCCAGGTAGGACATCACCTCGGCGCAGTGGACCCACAGCAGCAGCTCGGGGTCGTCCACCCGGTGGGTCCTGCCCGTGTCGGGGTCGCGGATGCGCAGGGCCCGGTGGATCGCGCGCACCCGCCTGCCGATCTCGTCGGCCTCCTCGGGACTGCCGTACGTCACACGGCCCACGAAGTCGGCCGTACGCCGCAGACGGCCGAAGGGGTCGTCGCGGAAGTTGGAGTTCTGCCACACGCCCCGCATCGCCAGCGGATGCAGGGCCTGCAGCATCAGGCCGCGCACGCCCGCCACCCACATGGTGCGGTCGACGTGGACCAGCCACGTCGCCGATTCCGGGGGCTGGGCGGTCAGGCCGCCGGTCGCGGGCATGGCGGCCGGGTCATCCGTGCTGGTGCTGGAGCAGCCGGCTCTCCGCCGCGTTCCAGAACCGGGTCAGGGCCGCCGCGGTGGTCTCGGGGGCCTCGACGGCCGGCGAGTGGAGGGCCCCGGGCACCACGACGCACTCCGCGTCGAGCCTGCGGGCCATCTCCGCCTGCAGCACCGGGGGCCAGCCGTCGTCGTGCTCGCCGTACAGGACCAGGAGATCGAGGTCGCACTCGGCCAGCTCCGCGCAGCGGTCGGGGGCGCCGAGCACCTCGTGCGCCATCGCCACGAGACCGGTGGGGTGGTTGGAGAGCAGCCGCTTGCGCAGGAACGCCACGATGTCGTCGGGGACGCCCGCCGCCAGGGCCTCGGGCTCCATCCGGTTCGACCACATGTATTCGAGGCCGTACTCCGGAAGCTCGGCCAGCAGGACCCGGCCCATGCGCTCGCGCGGCCCGACGATGCCCGCGGGGCCCGAGCTCATGAGCGTGAGCGAGGCGAGCTTGGTGGTGCCGTTCAGCGCCGTCTCGCGGGCGACCAGGCCGCCGAAGGAGTGGCCGAGCAGGTGGACGGGCTCGCCCTGGCCGACCACCGCGGCGAGCGCGTCGATGTCCGCGCCCAGGGCCGCGCACGAGTACGCCGCCGGATCGTCCGGGCCCGGCGTCTCGTACTGCCCGCGCATGTCGACCGCGATCACCTTGCGACCGGCCTGCGCGAGCGTCTGCAGCACGGCGATGAAGTCCTCCTTCGACCCCGTGAAGCCGGGGACGAGAAGGGCGGGCCAGCGCTCGGGGACACCGCTGACCGGAAGCGCTTCGAGCACCGCGAACGAACCGAGCGGCGTCTTGATCTGCTCACTGCTGACACCTGGAGGAAGCGTCAGGAACCGTGGCGTGCTCACGAGGCCTCCTTCACCTCACCCCGGATCCCGGGAACCGATGGGCCGGACCGGCCCCACGTCCTGGACCGTCTGCTGAAGGCTCGCTCACTCACGTGGCATCACGATACCCAGGGAAGATCCCAGCGACACTACCGAAGCGACTATGAGGGTTTCGGACGGTCATTGCGCATGCCTCCTGTCCAGGTCATACCCACTGTGGGCAAAGCAGCCCTCAAAGAACTGGGGCAGGAAGAGCGCCGGTTGTCCGGTGCTCCTCCTGCCCCTGCGGTCGTGCTCATCGCCGGGCGGGCCTGTGCCGGCCCCTCACCCCGTACGGCGGGGCCGTGGCCGGGGCGGGCGGCGCCGCTGCTGGGCGCGCTCGGTCGCGGCGGACGGCGCGGGATCGTCGTCATCGGTCGCGAGGTCGGGAGACTTGAACACGATCATGAACGGGCTGGCCGGGATGATCCGTTCGGGCTCCGGCTTCGGAGCCGGCCGCTGCTCGGCGGGCTCGTCGGCGATCTCGCTGACAGGTGCCGCCACCGTCGGCTCCGCCTCCACCGGGAGCGCCTGGTCGGCGCTGTCGGCGGCGCGGCTCCTGCGGCGGCGGGCCGGGCGCTCCTCCACCTGCTCCTCGGCCGCGGCCGAGGCCACGGGCGCGGGCGCCGGGTCGGCGGCGCGGGCCCTGCGGCGGGTGGTCCTGCGCGGGGCCGCCTCCGGCTCCGTCTCCGGTCCGGCCTCGACTTCGGAGCGGGTCTCCGCGTCGATCACCGTATCGATCACCGTGTCGCTCACCGTGCCGGGGGCCGTGTCGTCCGCAGGGGACGTCACGGCCGAGACGTCGGCCAGCGCGCCGGTCAGGGCCGCCGTGTTCGCGCCCCTGCGGCCACGACGCTTCGGCGCGGCCTCGGCGGTGGCCTCCACAGGTGCCTCCACCGTGACCTCGGCAGGGGTTTCCGCGAGAGCCTCCACGGGAGCCTCCACCGGCGCCTGGGTCTCCGGGGAAGCCGCGGCGTCCTTGAGCCGGCCGCCACGGGTCCGCCGCCGCTCGCGGGTGCGGGCGGGGCGCTCGCGCCGCTCCTCGGCAGTGTCACGGGCGTCGTCACGGGCGTCGCCCCGGGCGTCGCCCCGGCGGGACTTGCCACGGGAGCGAGTGCGCCCGGTCTCCCCGAGGTCCTCGATCTCCTCGGCCTCCAGACCCGCCCGGGAGCGCTGGGCGCGCGGGAGCACGCCCTTGGTCCCCTCGGGGATGTCGAGGTCGGCGTACAGGTGCGGGGAGCTCGAATAGGTCTCGACGGGCTCGCTGAAGTCGAGCGAGAGGGCGCTGTTGATGACCTTCCAGCGGGCCAGCTCGGTCCATTCGACGAAGGTCACCGCGACGCCCGTGCGGCCCGCCCGGCCCGTACGGCCGATCCGGTGGACATAGGTCTTCTCGTCCTGCGGGCAGTCGTAGTTGACGACGTGGGTGACGTCGTCGATGTCGATGCCGCGCGCCGCGACGTCGGTCGCCACCAGCACGTTGATCTTGCCGTTGCGGAACGCCCGCAGCGCCTGCTCGCGCTGGCCCTGGCCGAGGTCGCCGTGGACGGCCGCCACCGCGAAGCCCTTGTCCTTGAGCTGCTCGGCGACCATGTCGCAGGCACGCTTGGTCTCGCAGAAGACCATCGTGAGCCCGGCGCCCCTGCTCTGCAGCAGGCGGGCCACGATCTCGATCTTGTCCATGCGGTGCGTGCGATAGACGTGCTGCGTCGTCAGCGTGGTCGTCTCGGCCTCGGCCGTGCCGCTCTCCGCCCTGACCCGGGTGGGCCGGGTGAGGTAGCGGCGGGACAGGTTCACGATCTCGCCGGGCATGGTGGCCGAGAACAGCATGGTCTGCCTGTTCTCCGGCACCAGCTTGATGATCCGCTCGATGTCCGGGAGGAAGCCGAGATCCAGCATGCGGTCGGCCTCGTCGAGGACGAGCATGGTGATCTGGCCGAGGTCGAGGTGCTTCTGCTTGACCAGGTCGAGCAGCCGCCCCGGCGTGCCGACGATCACGTCGACGCCGTTCTTGAGCGCCTCGATCTGCGGCTCGTACGCGCGCCCGCCATAGACGGTGAGGATGCGCGACCCCAGCTTCCCGGCGGCGAGGACCAGGTCCTCGGTCACCTGGAGGGCCAGCTCGCGGGTCGGGACGAGGACGAGACCGCGTGGCTTCTTGCGGTTCTTCCTCGGCTTGCCGACGAGCTGCAGCATGGCGACGCCGAAGGCATAGGTCTTGCCGGTGCCGGTGCGCGCCTGTCCGATGACGTCCTGGCCGGCCAGCGCCAGCGGGAGCGCCATCTCCTGAATTGGGAATGGTGAAGTGATGCCCTCGGTCTCGAGCGCATCGGCGATCTCCGGGATGACTCCCAGGTCTCGGAACGTCGTTGTCAGCGTGGCCTGCCTCAATCAGTGCGAAGGCGACCCTCCGGGACAGCCGGCCGGCAGAGCCTCCCCGGTCCGGGTCCTCGCGGACAGTCACGCCCTCGTCGTGAATCAGCGACCGCGGCATCCAGTGGTTCCTGGGGTCCGGGGGTTGGCCCCGGATCGACACAGGGATCGATACGGTGAGTGACACAGTCTCGATCCACACAGTGCGGTCGCACTTCCACGAAGCAGTCTACTCGATACCACAACACGGAACCGATTTCTGCGTCTTCTCGCTAAAAGCTCTTGCTGCGCCGGTCATGAGCGAGGGCTCCGGCGGGAAAGCCGGGGAGCCGTACGCTGCACCCATGAGTGATTCCTCTCCCGGGATTGTGGACCTGCTCGGCGTCCTCGCGTACGCCGAGCTCACCGCCTTCCTCCGGCTGGCCGAGGACGCCGCCCTGCTGGCTCCGACGCTGAACGACAGGGCCGCCCTCGGGGACGTGGCCGCGACCGAGTACGGGCACTTCCGGGTGCTGCGCGACCGGCTGGCTTCGCTCGGCGTCGATCCGGAGGAGGCCATGGCCCCCTTCGTGGAGGCGATCGACGCCTGGCACGCCCAGACCAGGCCGAAGGACTGGTACGAGGCGCTGATCAAGGCGTACGTCGGCGTGGGGATCGCGGGCGACTTCTACCGCGAGGCGGCCCGGCAGGCCGCTCCCTCGATCAGCGCCCTGGTCGAGGAGGTGCTGGCCGACGAGAGCCGCGGGGAGTTCGCGGTGGAGCGGGTGCGCGCCGCGCTGGAGGCCGACCCGCGGCTGCGCGGCCGCCTCGCGCTGTGGGCGCGCCGCATGGTCGGCGAGGCGCTCAGCCAGGGACAGCGGCTCGCCGCCGCCCGGCCGCAGCTCGCCGCGCTGCTGGTGGGCGAGGAGGGCGAGAACCTGGCGGAAATCGGGCGGATGTTCGCCAGGCTGACCGAGGAGCACGGCAAGCGGATGGCCGCGCTCGGCCTCACCCCCGGGCCGTGATCTTCACGGGTTCGCGCGGGGGTCGCCGGTGCGGCGCTTCGCATCCGCGATCCCCCTGACCTGGCCGGAATCCCCGGACGGCGAGGATCGGGAGGGCGGGGAACAGGTCGCGGGCACCGGCCGGTCCTGCGTTCATGGGTCGCGCACGTGCCAAACGGATGTACGGTGCGAGCATGAGGGCCTCGCGCCGCTACGGCACTTCCTTGACGAGATGTGGGCCGAACCCCTGGACTCCGCGTGCGGTGTTGCGGAGAGGAAGCGCGGGCTGTCCGACGATCAGCGGGAGGCGGGATCCCCATCACGCGGATCTGACCCGCCGTCCCCGCGGATGCGGTTACGGACGCTCCTGACCTCGCACGCACCCGATCCCGGGTGGAATGAATCATCGCCGGCCGCCGGGACGGCGCGCGTTGTGGGCGCGTGCCGTCCCGGCCGGCCGGCGGCGATGACGGAGGTGCTCAGAGCGTGCCGCCGAAGCCGACCGGACGCGTCACGTCCTCGCCGATCTCGACGAACCCGAGCGAGGCCACGGGGACGAGCACACGGCGGCCCTTGGTGTCGGTGAGGGAGAAGACGCCCTTCTCGGAGGCGAGCGCCTTGCGGAGTTCCTCCTCTATCTCCTCGGCCGACAGGTCGGTCTCCACCACGAGCTCACGGTGCACCGACTGCACGCCGATCTTTATTTCCATCGGGCTCCCCTTTCACGAGGGCTGGTCCCTACCCATCGTCGCCGCCGCAGGGAGCGACCGGCTCTGTGATCGCGTGAAGCGAACAAGATTCCGGTCAGCCGGTGCGCGGGAAACCGCTGATCCCCCGCCAGGCCAGGCGCGCCATCAGCTGGGTCGCCGCCTCCTTGGGGATCGAGCCGTGGCTGCTCAGCCAGTAGCGCGCGCTCACCTCGGCCATGCCCACCAGGCCGACGCCGAGCAGGTGCGCCTCGTCGCTGGAGCAGCCGGTGTCCTCCTGGATCACCCGGCTGATCGCCTCGGCGCTCTCGTGCAGCGAACGCTCCATCCGCTGCCGTACGGGCGCGACGTTGCGCAGGTCGGATTCGAAGACGAGCCGGAACGCCTCGCCCTGGCTGGAGACGAAGTCGAAGAAGGCGCCGATGGCGGCCTGCACCCGCTGCTTGTTGTCGGTGGTGGACTCGAGCGCCTGCCGGCACCGGCTCACCATGTCGTCGACGTGCAGGTCGAGCAGCGCGAGGTAAAGCTCCAGCTTGCCCGGGAAGTGCTGGTAGAGCACCGGCTTGCTCACACCGGCCCGCTCGGCGATCTCGTCCATCGCCGCCGCGTGGTAGCCGTTCTCCACGAACACTTCCTGCGCCGCGCTCAGCAACTGGCGGCGGCGGGCCATCCGGGGTAGCCGGGTGCCCCGGGGCTTGGCGTCCGGGGTAGCGGTCACGGCAGTCTCCTTGCAAGATGCGCATCGGGGGCTCCCGCCCCGCGGCCTCATCCTACGTGTCGGTAAATCGGATCAGCGATAGTCGTCGTCATCGAGGTCGACCGTACGCTCCTGCTCGGCCACGTCGGCCGGGTCGGCGTCGAACGGGACGTGCTCGGGCCAGCGCCTGTCTTCGGCCACCTTGACGAGCTGGTGCTGCTCGACCGCGTCGGCCTCCGGCGCCTCGATCGAGATCTCCTCGGCCGTCTCGTCGAGGGGGTCCATCTCAGGCATCTGCTTGTCCTTCCGTTCGACGGTCGGCTGCGACAGGTCCACACTACGGCCAGGGCGGCGGCGCAACTACGCGGTGAGGGGTGCGAACAGGTCGCCGTGTTCCGCCACGCGCTCCAGCACGTCGGGCGCGGTGAACACCAGCCGGTCGGGGCTGTCGCACGCCTCGACCTCCTCCCACAGCAGGGGGGTGGACACGGCCGGCCGCCCGGCGGCGCGCAGCGAGTAGGGCGCGACCGTCGTCTTGGCCGGGTTGTTCTGGCTCCAGTCGATGAAGACCTTGCCGGGCCGCTCCTTCTTCGCCATCACGCTCGTCACGAACGGATGCTCGGCCTGCATCCGCTGAGCGAGCGCCTTGGCGTAGCCGGAGGTGTCCGGGCCACGGTCCCATGGGACGTAGAGCTGCATGCCCTTCTGGCCGCTGGTCTTGGGGAAGCTCTCCAGGCCGTCGTCGGCCAGGGCCCGCCGCAGCAGGACGGCGACCCGGCAGCAGTCGACGATCGTGGCGGGGGCGCCGGGGTCGAGGTCGAAGACGAGCGTGTCGGGCGGCTGCGGCTCGCCGTCCTTGGCCACCCTCCACATCGGCACGTGGATCTCCAGGGCGGCCAGGTTGGCGTAGTAGACCAGGGTCGGCAGGTCGTCCACGACCGCGAAGTCGATCTCCTCGCGGTTCTTCGTGCTGCCCGGCGCGGGCAGGGTCACCGTACGGACCCAGTCGGGCGTGTGCTCGGGGGCGTTCTTCTCGTAGAAGAACTGGCCGTCGACGCCGTTCGGATAGCGCTTGACCGTGAGCGGGCGCCCCTTGAGGTGCGGCAGCAGGGCCGGTGCGATCCGGGTGTAGTAGTCGATCACCTCGGCCTTGGTGAACGCGGCGTCGGGATAGAGCACCTTGTCCAGATTGGTCAGGACAAGCCGGCGGCCCTCCACCTCCACCCGCACCTTCTCCGTCATCGCAGCTCCTCCCGCCGCACCTCCGCCGGGATCTTGTCGGGGCGCAGGCCCCGCCAGACCGGGTTGCGCAGACGGCCGTCACGGGTCCACATGGTGAACGCCACCTCGCCGGCCAGCTCGGGCCTGACCCATCGGGCGTTCCGGGAGATCTCCCTCGGAAGCCCGTCAGAGAAGGGGCTCTGCCCGATCTCGAGCGGCTCAATCAGGCGGAGGACGTCGCCGAGCATCGCGTCGGTGAACCCGGTGCCCACGTGGCCGACGAAGAGGAACCCGGCAGGGGACGGCCCGGCGTACATGCCGAGCAGGAGCGAACCGACGCCGCCCGCCCGGCGGCCCTTGCCCGGGCGCCAGCCGCCGACGACCACCTCGGCGGTGCGCAGGTTCTTGATCTTGATCCACCACTCCGCCCTGCGCCCCGGCCGATAGGGGGAGTCGAGGCGCTTGGCGACCACGCCCTCCAGTCCCTGCAGCCGGGTCGCCTCCAGCACCGCGGGTTCGCAGGGGAGGTAGGGCGGCGCGCCCAGGCCGAGCGAGTCGAGCAGCGCCCGCCGGTCCAGGTAGGGGAGGTCGAGCAGTGTGCGCCCGTCGAGATGGAGCAGGTCGAAGGGCAGATAGGAGACCGGCAGCCGGCCGAGCAGGTGGGCCGCGGCGGGATCGGTGACGTGCATGCGTCTTTGCAGCCGGGCGAAGCTGGGCCGGCCCTCGGGGTCGAAGGCCACCACCTCGCCGTCGACCACCGCCCTGCGCCCGGCCAGCGGGGCCATGGCGGCGGAGATCTCGGGATAGCGGGAGGTGAAGTCGGCGCCGTGCCGCCCGGTGACCCGCACGCCGCCGTCGACGTACGCGAGTGCGCGGATGCCGTCCCACTTCACCTCCAGCGCGTACGCGCCGGGGTCGGAGGGGATTTCTCCTGGAATGGCAAGCATCGGCTCGATCGGATACGGCACCGCCATAGTGGGTACCTGCCCATGAGGTAACTCCCTTGAATCCCACCATAGCGTCGTTCGAACACAGAGACGAGAATGTGGCTATGCGCAGCATCTGGAAAGGCGCGATCTCGTTCGGTCTTGTCACCATCCCGGTGAAGCTCTACTCCGCGACCGAACAGAAGGACGTCACGTTCCACCAGGTGCACCGCAAGGACGGCGGCCGGATCAAATACAAGAGGATCTGCTCGATCGACGGCGAAGAGGTGCCCTACTCGGACATCGCCAAGGGCTACGAGCTCGCGACCGGCGAGATCGTCGTGCTGACCGACGAGGACTTCGCCGGTCTGCCGTTGACCACCTCCCGCAGGATCGACGTGCTGCAGTTCACCCCCGCGGACCAGATCGACCCCATCTACTTCGCCAAGTCCTACTACCTGGAGCCGGACGCGCAGGGCGCCAAGCCGTACGTGCTGTTGCGGGACGCCCTGGAGCGGTCGGGACAGGTGGCGGTGGTGAAGGTCGCCCTGCGGCAGCGCGAGTCGCTCGCCGCCCTGCGCGTCCGCGACGGCGTCTTCGTGCTGGAGACCATGCTCTGGCCGGACGAGATCCGCGAGGCCGACTTCCCGTTCCTTGAAGAGGACATCGACGTACGGCCCCAGGAACTGAAGATGGCCGAGTCCCTGATCGAGACGATGGTGGCGGACTTCGACCCCACCCAATACACGGACGCCTACCGGGAGGCGCTGCAGGAGGTCATCGAGGCCAAGGTGGCGGGCAAGGAGGTCGTCGCCCCGGAGACCCCGGCCGAGGAAGGGCCGGCCGTCGACCTCATGGCCGCGCTGCGGGCCAGCGTGGAGGCGGCCAAGCGGGAGCGCCAGGGCGCCGCGCCCGCCAAGTCGACCGGCAGAACCGCCAAGGCCAAGGCCGCGCAGGACGGCGCGGACGAGGAGGAGAAGGCGTCCAAGAAGCGGAAGACCCGCCGCTCCGCCTGACCGGTCCGATTCTGGGCTGTGGCTCTGCGCTGTGGTTTTGCACTGTGGTTTTGCACTGTGGTTTTGCACTGTGGTTTTACATGGAGGGCCCCGGCGGGCGGTTTCCGCCGGGGCATTCTTCACGGTACGGAAGTGGGCGATCCGTACAGGGCCGCGAGCTCTCGGCCGCCCGTTCACCGCCGCCCGATCGCCACGAGGGTGGCGGAGGCGTGATCAGGGCGGGTCCGGACACCGCGGCCTCGCGCCGACGGCCCCGTACGAGTGGGTGTCACCCGTCAGTGTCAGTCGTCGCCGTCGATGTCGATGACGGCGTCACCGGATGCGAAGGCCACGTTCTTCCGGTTGACCTTCTTCTCCTTTTCGTACTTGAAGAAGCGGAAGTCGTTGCGGTTGACGGCCGTGTTACGGCAGCCGCGTCCGTGACGCCCGCAGTGGCCCTTGCCGTGACCCCAGTGGGAGCTGATCGTCGGGGTGCCGGAGGTCGAGGCCTGAGCGGTGGTGGCGCTCAGGGCGAGCGCGCCGCCGGCCATTACGGTGCTGACGGCCAGACCGGTGATGACGTTCCGGAATTTGGGCATTGAGGTCCTCCTCGAAGGATGGAGTGCCCGAGTGCGACATTCCCGGTAGCTGCCGGAAATGTCGAGCGATGTCCTGTATGTCCGGTCATCGCCCTGGCGTCTTAATTGCCGATGCGGCCTGGCGGCAAACGGGGCCGGTGGGAATTTGGGCCCGCGTTGTGGCACGCCGTCCCAGGTTAGGGGAGCGCTGACCCGATCGACGTTCATGTCTGACGTGCCCGTGCGGCATCGGGGGTAGGGCGGACGGCGGTTCCCCGCCGTGGTGTTCCTCAATCCCCGGTTCTCGTTCGCTTCGGCCCGTGGATCCCGGTCGCCGGGGGCGGCACATGAGGCTGGTGCCGGACCGGGATCGGACCGGGATCGAGCGGGATCGAAGGGGACGAGCGAGGTTCGGTGTTGAGGGGATGGGTGAGTCTGTCGGGAAGCTGCGGGGGATCCGCTGGGGAAAGGGCCAGGGCTCCGGCGAGGATCTCGCCGGAGCCCTTTTCATGCCATCTGGTGGAAGGCGCTTCCAGGCTCCCCGTCGCTCGGCGTGGAGACGCACTGGACGCACCCGGCTGCACTTACCCGCGCCGTCGCCCCCGGCAGGTGGTGGAGAGACACGTGTGGGCGGTTGTGCCCACCGGATTCCGTCACCCGACCGGATAGCGCGGTGTCGCGCGAGGCGTCACGCCTCGCTTAGTCGACGTTCTTGTTCTTGTTCTCGTTGATGTGCTCGCGGTCGTTGCGGTTCCACCAGTCGTTGTTGTTGTGGTCCCACCAGTTCTGGTCGGCGTACCAGTTGTTGTTGAGCCAGTTGAATGCGCGGTCGTCCTTCTCCTGGAAGCCGAACGCGACATCCTTGGCGACGAGGCCGAAGGCGTCGTGCCCCGACTTGTCGTCCTTGTAGAAGTTCTGGCCCCACCAGTTGTTGGTGTCCCACCAGTTGTTCTGGTTGCGGTCGTTGATGTTGTGGTTGCGGTCGTTGCGGTCCCGGGTGATGTCCGGGGTGAACGTCTGCGGGAAGAAGTCGTCACCCTTCTTGTTGTCCTGGGCGATGCCGCCCTTGCTGTCGTCGACGCCGTTGGCCGCGCCCTCCTTGGCGATGGGGCGCGAGTCGCTCTTCTTGAAGAAGAAGGGGTTGTCGTCGGCGCTGGCGGCCGTGGCGCCCATGGCGACGGCTCCGCCGACGACCGCGGTGCTGAGCGCGAGCCCTGCGAAGATCTTGTTGAGCTTGGGCATTATTGTTCCTCCCTGACAGGATTCGATTTCGAATTGCCCTGCGTCTATCGGCTTTTCCCGTCCGCCTGCAGTGGGCGGGAATTCCTTCGTGGCTCCTATTGAGCCTTGCTTCCGACGCTAGTGGTGATTTCCTGCCGGGCGGTCCGACAAACTGACGCCTGCTGCTTTTAGTTAATGATTAGCTGTGTATAGGATTGATTCGATGGATAATGCGCCTTATGTAGGGATAGGTACGATTTGCCCCCCTGGTGTGGCGCTCGCCGGCGAGGGTTCGGGGAGCGGCTGCGAGTCGTAGGCCGGAAAAGCCCGCCGCTGAGGGAGAGCACTGACCAAAGCGCTGAGGGGAGAGCGCTGAGGGGAGAGCACTGAGAAAGGGCGCGGAGGAAAGGCGCGGAGGAAGGGTGGCCCGTAGGGCGCGGGGGTGAGGACGGACGGGGAGCGCGCTCGGGGTGAGCGCGGGCGAGAACACCGGCGGGGCGCCGGCGGGGCACGGGGCCCACCGAGCTCCGCCGTCGCGGATCAGACCGATCGCGCCCGATAAGAGCGCGGTGGTGATGCCCGCGGCACCCGATCGCGGCCGAGAGAGTGCGGTGGTGATGCCCGCGGCAGGGGAAAAGAGCAGGGCTCCGGCGGAAACCTTCCCGCCGGAGCCCTTGGTTGTAACTGTAGGAGGATTGACGGCCGTTCCCGTTCAGGCCGCCGTCGCCCGGTGAGCGAGCGGCCGGCCCTTCGGAGAACGTGTCTCTGCACTCAACGGCGCCAGTCCGCGTGCCGGAGTCGGATGCCTCGTGAGAGGTTCTCCGGATCCGTCACCTGGTCGGAACGGCGCGATCGTCTCGCAGGAGCCGCTGGACCTGCCTTCTCAGTTCACCCGGTCGTCGTTGTTGTGGTTCCACCAGTTGTTGTCGTTGTTGTTCCACCAGTTGTTGTTGTTCCACCAGTTGTTGTTGAACCAGGTGTTGTCCTTGTTCGTCTTGTCCTGGAAGCCGATCGCAACGTCCTTCGCCACGAGCCCGAAGCCGGAGGAGTCGTCGCGCCGGTCGGCGAACGCCCCCTGGTTCCAGAAGCCCTGGTTGTCCCACCAGTTGCTGTTGTCGCCCTGGTTGAAGTTCTGGTTGCGGTTGTTCCGTTCGAAGTTGTCGTTGTTGTTCGGACCGAAGAAGACAGGGAAGCCGGTCCCCCGATCACCGCTGTCACCGATGCCCCGGTTGCCCTGGGCGATGCCGCCCGTGCTGTCGTCGACACCGTTGGCCAGGCCGCCCCGGGCGATGGGACGGTCGACGTCGCCGGTCCTGGTCGCGGCGCCGGCGGCACCGGCCAGAGCGAGCGCACCGCCGACAGCGGTGGTGCTGAGGGCGAGACCAGCGATGATCTTGTGGAGCTTGGACATGCGTTGTCCCCCTTGACAGGATTCAGTATTCCTGAATTTGTTTAGGGCATTTCTCTTCATTATGAGAAATGTCCTTCGGGCTCGTAATTGAGCCCTAACTTCCTGTGCTGTCATGATTTCCAGCGCGCTGGTCCGACAAACGGCTATCTAAGCCTTTTGATCACTAGTTAGAATCTTATGAACCGACTTAGATGAATTAAGAGAGAAATGTCTCGATTGACCGATTTGTGGGGGCGTTCGACGTCGCCGGAGTTCGGCTCGGAGAGGGAATGGTGATGGGTCCGAGCGCCGGCGCCGGGTCCGAGCGCCTGTGGTGTTGTGGGCCTCGTCCGCGGACATGCCGCCGCCCGGTATGGCGGTGGCCGTGCGGCCTGCCCGGGAGTGGCGACGGGAGCCTGCCCGGGAGTGGCGACGGGAGAGCGTCGCACTGTGCGGACCTGGCAGCGCCGGAGGAAGCGGGGCGCGCCAGGCGGTGTCCGCCTCGGCCCGGCCGGCCGGATGGAGCCGGGAGGAAGCGGCCGTCACGAGGTGGCTGTCCGGGAGCTTGCCGTCGGGAGGTGGCTGTCCGGGAGATGGCCGCCGGGAGGTGACTGTCGGGAGATGGCCGCCGGGAGATGGCCGTCGGGAATCCGCGGGCGAGTCCGTGGCCTCGCGCTCCTGAGCCCGTGGTGCGGGTAACTCCTGAGCCCGTGGTGCGGGAAAAGGTCAGGGCTCCGGCGAGAGTCTCGCCGGAGCCCTTGTCTCTGCTCCATCGAACGGCCGTTCCCGGAGCGGGGAGTGCTCACGGAGCTTTCGACGCCACGGGAACGTGACTGCGCCTAGGGCGCCGTTCTCCTGTCAAGGCTGTGGAGGACGGTGCGGCCGGCCGTTCACGTCATCCCTTCACCTGCCGGGATTGCGAGCGGCGCGGTCGTCTCGCGGACCGTTGCCGGTCCCGCCTTGTCAGTTGATGAAGTTGTCGTTGTTCCGCCAGAAGTTGTTGTTCTGGTTGTTGTTGAACCAGGAGTTGTTGTTGAACCAGCTGTTGTTCCAGAAGTTGCTGTCACGGTTGGTGCTGTCGCTGAACGCGATCGTGGCGCAGGGGCCGACGATCGCGAAGTGGGAGTCGCTGTCGAGGTTGTCGCTGAACGCGGTCTGGTTGAAGAAGTTCTGGTTGTTCCAGAAGTTGTTGTTCTGGTTGTTGTTGAACCACTGGTTCTGGTTGTCGAAGAACGGACCGCTGTTGTTGTTGCAGTCGAAGGGACCGAAAGAGCCGCCGCACGGCGCGCCGCCGAAGGTGCCGGCGCTCGCTGCTGTGGCGCTCAGGGCGATCGCGCCACCGGCGATCGCGGTGCCCAGAGCGAGTCCGGCGATAACGTTCTTGAACGTAGGCATTGCTGTCCCCCTTGAAAGAATTGGAAATCCCCGCATCCTTCGATATTTCTCGCCGATGATTCGAGAGAAATATCTCTTTGGCCCCCGTGGGCCGGGTTCCTGCGATACGTTGATGTCCGGCAGCGTCGCCCGACAAACACACCTTTGTGGCTTTTGATCGGCTATTAGCAGCATATGGAACGAATTGGAGACAAAAAGGGCGAGTTGTCCCTTAATGTCCGATTTCAATGCCGGGGTGCCGGGCGTACGGAAGCGGTGGCGGGAGCACGATCGCAGGACGGCGGGAGCGGCCGGGAGGCACGCGGTCTCGCACGGCGCGTTCGAGGGGGCGGCATTCCGGCAGGCGCTTCAAGGGGCGCTTCGACGAGAGCCGCGGGGAGCGTTCCGAGAGGGCGAGGAGCGAGCCGCCGCAGGAGAGGCGGCTCCAGCGGTCGTGTTCCACGGACGTACGGATCCGGCCGAGAACGCGCTTGCGGGCGGCCGGGGAGGCCGACCCCTACGGACCGGACCGTGAAAGCGGGGGAGACGACGAGTGCCCGTGCTCGCGAGAGGGCGCGACTGCACTCCCTCGGCGAGCACGGGCACAATCATCCGGCACTAGGTCGTGTCCGGCAGAGCTGCTGCGCGTGGCCCAGGCGGAGCCTCGTCATCGGCTCCTCCTCCGCCTTGCGATGCCTCCACCTGCCGCTCGCGACGGGCGGCATCTGCCGGACACTCCCGCCCCTCAGCGTGACCGTTCAGCGTGGCCGGTCGGAGCGGCCACGTGATGGACGCTGCGAATCAGGGGATGGGCGTGAACGTCGGCGTAGGCGTGACGTGCTTGCGCTTGCCCTCGTTGATGTCGGCGTCGATGTCGACATCCTTGTTGGTGGCCTCCGGGTTGACCGCGGTGGCCGTGTTGGTGCGCGGGTCGGCCTGCGAGTCCTGGTCCTGCCACGGCCGGTTGTGCAGCTGGTTGTAGTCGCTCGTGTTCGTGTACGGGAGCGTGGAGTTCTGCGAGTACTGCGAGTTCCACGGAACCGCGGCCGAGCCGGTGGACGACTTCTGGAACGGCGTCAGAACGAGCGTGAAGTCACGCAGCAGGAACTGGCTCTGGTTCTCCGACTGGCGAACGTGCTGCCACTCGTGGTTCTTGTTCTTGTTCTTATTCTTGTTCTTGTTCTTGCCCTTCTGGCCCTGGCGCTGCTTGTTGGTGTTGTAGTTGTAGCTCGGCCGGACGTAGCGGACACCGGCGGACGGAGCCGGGATGTACCCGCCCATGACAGTGGTAGCGCCGGCCGTGCCGACGGCGGCGCCGCCGAGCACGATGGCCGCGCCGCTCAGCGCGGTGCCGAGGGCGAGGGCCCCGGCGATGTTCTTCAACACGGACATCTGGGTGTTTCTCCTCTGAATATCGCAACCCCGGCCCGGTCCCGTACGGAACCGGAGCGGGGGATAGTGAGTTCGGCGCCGTCGTGTGTGACGCGGCGCGATGCGTTCGCCTGGCACCGGCTGTCCTCTCCTCGAAAGCGCCGCCGGTGCTCGCTCTCTCGACTGCTCGTTCACCCGCCGACGAAGCGGCGGACGGGTGGCGCCGGCGCCGTGTCCCACGGTCATCCGGGCGCCGTCCGTCCTGCCGGGCGGCGTCCGCCGCTCCGTCGTTCGCGTGTGTCTCCCGTCGTTCGCGGGTTCCGGCTCAGGTGAGGCCGCCGGTCACGAACGAGGGTGGCCGTCGGCTGCCGCGTCGCCCGCCGTGCGGGACGCTCACCGAGGCCGCTCGTGCTAACCGCGTCAGGGCACGATCACCGGCGTGGGCTCGAGGTCGTGGACCCGCCTCTTGTTGTTGCGGTCCACGTCGACGTCCGCGTCGATGTCCTTCTGCTTCACGCTCGGGTTGACCTCGGTGGCCGTGTTGGTCTTCGGCTGGGCCAGCGAGTCCTGGTCCTGGCGCGGGTTGTTGAACTGGTCGCTGTAGCTGTTCGTCCGCGTGTACGGGTACGACTGCGTGCTGCCGTACTGCCAGTTGTACGGAAGCGCACGCGCGTCGGTGTCCGTCTTCTGGAACGGCGTGAGGACGAGCGTGAAGTCACGCAGCAGGAACTGGTTCTGCGCCTGGTTCTGCCGCTCGTGCTGCCACTGCTTCGTCTTGTTCTTGTTCTTGTTCTTGTTGGCGTTCGCGCCCTTGTTCTTCTGGCGCTGCTTGTTGCTGTTGCGGTTGTAGTTCGCGTAGGGGTAGCCACCGCCCACGTAGCCGCCCATGACGGTCGCGGCGTTCGCGCTGGTGGCGGCAACGGTGGTACCCAGAGCGACGGCGCCGCCGGTAAGCGCGGCGCTGATCGCGAGGATCCCGACCAGGTTGTTGAACTTGGGCATTTCATGTCCTCCTTGAAGGATTGTTGCCCCGACACTCCGGCGTTTTCCAAGTCGTTCGGAAAATGCCCTTACTGATGACCCTTGGTGGATCATCCCTGCATTGTCTTGTTTTCCTCACCGTCAGAGCGACAAACTGCGGTCGGCGGCTTTTGCCATTCACTTATCGCTTTATTGGCATCGTTGACACCGATAGGGCGGCTTTGGTCCGAATTGCGATTTGTATCCGCATTTCGAAATGTCCGAATGAGGGTGATATTGGCCCTATGTCGCTCTCGCTGGCCGGGGTGAACCCGGGTGACCGATCCCGCGTCCCGGATAGCGGGAGTGCCGCCCGGGTCGGCGTACGGGCAGGGTTATGGTCGAGAAGCGAGAGGTGAACAGGGGAGGACGCGTGGGTGTCGAGCCGATTCCAGCGTGGCCCGGCCGGCTCATCGAGACAGGGGACACGCGCATCCATGTGCGGACGACCCCGGAGGGGCCGCCCGAGACCGCTGTATATGTGCACGGCCTGGCGGGTTCGGCGAGGGACTGGACCGACCTGATGGGCGATCTCGCCGGTGAGGCGCGGGGGATCGCCGTGGACCTGCCCGGAGCCGGGCACTCCCCGGAGCCCGCGGACGGCGACTATTCGGTCGCCGCCCACGCCAGGGCGGTGGTGCGGCTGGTGGAGTCCCTGGCGGACGGGCCGGTCCACCTTTTCGGCAATTCCATGGGCGGCGCGGTCTCGGTGCGGGTCGCGGCGACGCGGCCCGACCTCGTCAGGTCGCTGACGCTGGTGTCGCCGGCGCTGCCCGACCTGCTGCCGAGGTACGGCCCGGCCAGGATCGCCATGTCGGCCACCCCGCGCCTGGGCGAGCTGGCCGTCCGATGGCTCGCCGCGCTGCCGCCGGAGCGGCGCGTCCAGGCGACGCTCGGCATGTGTTACGGCGACGCCGCGCGGGTCCACCCGGAGCGGCTGCGCGAGGCGATAGAGGAAGTGCGCCGCCGCGACGGCCTGCCGCACGCGCGTGCGGCCATGGTCGGCTGCGCCCGCGCGATCGTCCGCGAGTATTTCCGCCTGGGCCCCGACAACCTGTGGCGGCAGGCCGGGCGGGTCATCGCGCCCACCCTCGTCGTGTACGGCCTGCGCGACCGGCTGGTGCACGCCCGCATGGCGCACCGGGCCGGACGGGTGTTCCGCGACGTGCGCCTGGTCACGCTCCCGCACGCCGGTCACGTGGCCCAGATGGAGTATCCCGAGCTCGTGGCTCGCGAATCGCGCCGCCTTATGGCCTACGCGAGAACGCCCCTGCGCCGAACAGCGTGATTGGGGAATGCGGGGCCACCCCGGTTAAGTTGTGAGAAGAGCTTGTGTTGGGCCCATGGAGCCGAGCGCGACCATTGGCACGAAAACGGGACACGGAGAGCAGGAGTGGGACTGTGTCGTTGCCACCGCTGGTAGAACCGGCAGCAGAGCTGACGGTTGACGAGGTGCGCCGCTACTCGCGCCATCTGATCATCCCTGACGTGGGCATGGCGGGTCAGAAGCGCCTCAAGAACGCCAAGGTGCTGTGTGTGGGCGCGGGCGGCCTGGGCTCTCCCGCGCTGCTCTACCTGGCCGCGGCCGGGGTCGGGACGCTCGGCATCGTCGACTTCGACGTCGTCGACGAGTCGAACCTGCAGCGCCAGGTGATCCACGGGCAGTCCGACGTGGGCCGCCTGAAGGCCGAGTCCGCCGCCGCCAGCGTGCGTGAGATCAACCCGCTGGTCAACGTCGTCATCCACAACGTCGCTCTCACGACCGACAACGTGATGGACATCTTCTCCGGCTACGACCTGATCGTGGACGGCACGGACAACTTCGCCACCCGCTACATGGTCAACGACGCGGCCGTGCTGCTGGGCAAGCCGTACGTGTGGGGGTCCATCTACCGGTTCGACGGTCAGGCGAGCGTCTTCTGGGCCGAGCACGGGCCGTGCTACCGCTGCCTCTACCCCGAGCCCCCGCCGCCGGGCATGGTCCCGAGCTGCGCCGAGGGCGGCGTGCTGGGCGTGCTGTGCGCGTCGATCGGCTCCGTCCAGGTGAACGAGGCCATCAAGGTCATCACCGGCATCGGCGAGCCGCTCGTCGGCCGTCTGATGATCTACGACGCGCTCGAGATGAAGTATCGCGACGTGAAGGTCCGCAAGGACCCCGAGTGCCCGCTGTGCGGCAAGAACCCCTCGATCACCGAGCTCATCGACTACGAGGCGTTCTGCGGCACGCTCTCCGACGAGGCGCAGCAGGCCGCCGCGGGCAGCACGATCACCGCCGCCGAGCTGGAGGCGATGCGCGAGCGTGGCGATGACATCATGATCATCGATGTCCGCGAGCCGAACGAGTACGAGATCGTCAACATCCCGGGCGCCGTGCTGATCCCCAAGGGCGAGTTCCTGAACGGCTCCGCCCTGGAGCGGCTGCCGCAGGACAAGAAGATCGTGCTGCACTGCAAGTCGGGCGCCCGCTCGGCCGAGGTGCTCGCGGTGCTCAAGAACGCCGGCTTCTCCGACGCCGTCCACGTGGGCGGCGGCGTGCTGAGCTGGATCAAGACGGTCGACCCCAGCCTGCCGACCTACTGACACGCGAACGACCGACGGCCGCCGCCTCACGCCGAGGCGGCGGCCGTCGCCGTACGCGCCCTACGCGTGGTCGTCCGGCACCACGCTGAGACCGCTGGGCGCGACGATGCGCTGCAGGGTCTCGACGTAGGCGGCGAACGCCGCCCGGCCCTTGCCGGTGAGCTTGAACCACGTCTTGGGCCGCTTGCCCACATATCCCTTGCGTACGGCGACGTATCCGGCGGCCTCCAGCGCGCTGCCGTGCTTGGACAGGACCGAGTCGCTGACGCCCAGGGTGTCGCGGACGAAGGCGAATTCTGCCTCCTCGGCCGCCGCGAGCAACGAGACGATCTGCAGCCGGGTGGGGGCGTGGATGACGGGATCGAGTTCCATCAGTGGGTCTCTTCGAATCGGCGGGCCACCCAGCGGGCGATGCGGCGGGAGATCGCCCGGCTGCCGAGGGCGAAGTACACGGTCATCACGACGCCGCCGCCGGCCATGCCGTACGGCACGTCCGCGGCCTGGAGCGCGAACGACGCCACCCAGCACAGCACGATGCCGGCGAAGAGCCAGGGCAGATAGACGGCCGAGAAGGCACGTCTCATCGCGGGGTCGCTGACGGTCATCGGCCGTGTCTTGGCGAAGACGGCGGTCAGGGCGCCCAGCGCCGCCATGAGCAGGATCCCGCCGCAGATGGTCACCGGGATCGGCGTGCCGGGCTCGCTGACGACGAGGACGCCGGTCACCAGGACCCCTACGCCCGTGATGAACCAGGTGGGCAGCCAGGTCTGGGTCCTGATCGCCTTCGCCTGGGTCTGCCGGATCAGCGCCAGGCTCTGCGCCGCTTCCTCGGGGTTCACGGGGGCTCCTCTCGTATCTCTTTCCATCTCGGAAAGTACTTTCCACTTTCCGAAGCGTCAAGTACTTTCCGGTGGCATTTGTGGGGATGGCTGGCGGTAGGTCGCGTTAAGGTCACTGGAGGAGGGAGGCCGCGACGGGAACGGAGGCGCAGTGGGCGAGACGCGCACCTGGCCGGCCGTGGCCGTGGCCTCCGCGTTCACCCTCGTCTGCGCGATCGTCGGCGGGATCGCGGCCAGCGCCGCAGTCGCCGAGCTGACGAGAGGGCCGAGCACGGCGGAGCTGCGCGAGGCGCAGGCGGCCGAGACGGCGCTGCGATGGGAGCGCTGGCCCGCCGGCCGGATCTTCCCCGCGACCCTGGCCTACACGAGCGAGCAGGGCGGGCGTGAGTCGGCGCGGCGGGTGGGCATCTCCTCGCGCACCGACTGCCGCGGCGCCGTCGACACGGCCATCGCCGGTCAGATCACGGCGGCCGGCTGCCGGGCGATCCTGCGGGCCACCTACCTCGACGCCCTGCAGGGCATCGTGGTGACGATCGGCGTGGCCGCCTTCCCCGACGCGCTCAAGGCGCGCTCGGCCGTCCCGATCTTCCCCGGCGACGGCTCGGCCGCCCCCGGCCTGCGCGCCCTCGCGTTTCCCGGCACCGTGACCGACCGCTTCTCGGCGGGCGGCCGCCAGTCGCTGGTCCTGCACACGGCCGGGCCGTACCTCGTGATGGCGACGGCGGGCCAGGTCGACGGGCGTCCGGCCCGCGCGCTCGGGGAGCAGCGGGAGACCATGTTCTCGTTCACCGGGGACCTGGCCGAGGAGGTCGGCGCGATCCTCACCGCGCCGGCGTCCCCGGACTGCACCGCCAAGGAGTGGCAGTGCTGACCGCGCCGCTCCGCAGGGCCCTCGCGGCGTGCGCCGCCGCGTTCGCCGTGGCGAGTGGCACGTTCCTCGTTCCCGGCCCGGCCAGGGCCGACGACGTACGGCTCAGCCAGCAGGACGTGCTGCGCACGCTCGACGTCGACGACGCCTGGCGGCTGACGAAGGGCAAGGGCGTGACCGTCGCGGTCCTCGACTCGGGTGTCGATCCCGACCACCGCGACCTCGCCGGATCGGTCGTCACCGGGAGGGACTACACGGCCGGGGCCAACCCGCGCGGGGTGCAGCCGGTGCGCCTGCACGGCACGTACATGGCCTCGCTCATCGCCGGGCACGGGCACGGCCCCGGCGGCGCGGACGGCATCATCGGCATCGCGCCGGAGGCCAGGGTGCTGTCGGTGCGGGTGATCCTCGAAGACGAGGAGCCCGGGTTCCGCACGTTCAACTCCGACGCGCGCTACGAGGCCGTGGTCGCCAAGGGCATCCGCTACGCCGTGGACCACGGCGCCCAGGTCATCAACCTGTCGCTGTCGAAGGACATGCCGACGAGGGACGAGCGTACGGCGATCAGATACGCGATCTCCAAGGGCGTGGTCCTCGTCGCCGCGGCGGGCAACGAGGGCGCGGGCAAGCGGACCGCGCCGTACTCCTACCCGGCGGCGATCCCCGGCGTGATCTCGGTGGCCGCCGTCACGTCCACGCTGAGGCGGGCCTCGTTCTCCAACCGGAACTCCTCGGTGATGGTCGCCGCGCCGGGCGTCGACGTCCTCGGGGCCGGTCCCGGCGACGAATACTGGGTCGGCCGGGGGACCTCCCAGGCGACCGCGCTCGTCTCCGGCGTCGCCGCGCTGATCAAGTCGCGGTATCCCCGCATGTCGCCCGCCCTCGTCGCGCAGGCGCTCGCGTCGTCGCCCGCCAGGAAGGGGCCGTACAACACCGGCACCGGGTTCGGGGTGGTCAACGCCTACCGGGCGCTGAGCGTGGCGGCGACCCTGGCCAGGCATCGCGCCACGGCGTCGGGGACGGGCGTGCAGAACCCCTTGCGCGCCGTCCGCGCGGCGGCGGCAGACCCGGACCCCATCGTGGTCGTACGGCGCGACACGGGGTCGATCCTGCTCTGCGGAGCCATCGCGCTCGGCGGCTTCACCGGCTCGGGCGCGGGCGTGGCCGTCCTGCTCGTCCTCACCCGGCGGGCGCGCAGACGGCAGCGGGAGGAGGACGACGCGCTGCCGCCTGCTCCTTGGCCGACGGGCCTGCCGACGTAGCATCGAGGTATGCCGCCCGAGCAGCCCCGCATCCCGCAGACGGCGCGGACGCCGTCCGGTCTCCGGCGGCCGGGTCCGCGGGCGCTGCCGCTCGGCGCGTCCGCGCGCCGCGCCCGCGCGCGGCCCTGGACGGCGTCGAGGGGACGGGCCGCCGCCGCCCAGGCGGCCAAGGAGCGCGCCGAACTCGCGCGCGGCATCCGCTTCCGCTCGCTCTATCTCACGATCATGGGCGTCGTCCTCGCCGTCGCCGCGGTGAACGTGCTGCTGGGATCGGTCGGGCTGATCCAGGAGAACCAGGCCAGGCCGCTCACCGACGCCGAACGCGCCCGATATGTGGCCGAGGACGTGGCCCGCCGGTGGCGCGCCTGGCCCGCCGGCATGGTCTTCCCCGAGGAGCTTCCGTACCTCGGGCTCGGCCGCGCCCAGCAGTACGCGCGCCGGGTGGGCATCGCCCCCGAGGCGGCGTGCGCCGCGGCGGTCGACTCGCCGGTGGCGGCGGTGCTGCGCAAGCACGGCTGCCAGGCCATGCTGCGCGCCACCTACGTCGACCAGACCTCGACGTTCGCCGTCACCGTGGGCGTCGCCGTGCTGCCGAGCGAGCAGGCCCGCGCCGACGCGGCGGGCGAGCTGCCCGTGGACGACCGGGTCGGCGTACGGCCGGTGGCCTTCCCCGGCACGGTCACCGACACGTTCGGAGCGGCCCAGCGCCAGCGCACGGGATGGGTGGGCGCCGGGCCGTACATCGTCTTCTCCACAGTGGGGTACACAGACGGAAGGACGCGCGCCTCCGTCCCCCTGGAGGAACAGGTGAACAGCGAGATGTGGCCCGTGGCCGAGACCGTGGCCGGGCGCATCGCGCGCGCCCTCGGCGAGCCTCCCGACGTCCCACGCTGCACCCAGGGGAACGTGTGCTGAGGCCGGCCCTCCTCTGCGCGGCGATCACGGCCGTCCTCCTCGGGACGGGACCGGCGGCCGCGGCCGCGCCGGGCGACGAGGACGCGCGGTGGGCGCTCGACGCCGTCAACGCCGCCGCCGCCTGGAAGGTCAGCAAGGGCGCGGGCGTGACCGTCGCTCTGCTCGGCGGCGGGCAGCCCGACGCGAGCCTGCCCGGGCTGAGCGGCCGGATCGAGCTCGGGCCCGACCTGACGGGCGCGGCGATCGGCGACGACACCGTGCCGCCGGGCGACGACGCGACCGCCCTGGCCTCGGCGATCGCCGGGAGCGGACGCGGCGGGGGGGCGCCGGGGGTCGCGCCGGAGGCGCGGGGGCTGTCCGTCCCCGTGGCCCGCAGCCCTTCCGGGGGTCCGGGACCCGCCGAGCCACAGGACAGCCCGATCGCGCGGGGCATCCGCTACGCCACCGGCCGGGGCGTCAAGGTCATCTGCCTGCCCGTCCCCGCGTACGCCGTGGACCGTGTGGAGCGGGACGCCATCTCCTTCGCGCTGTCGAGGGGCGTGGTGGTCGTGGCGGCCGTGGGGGACGCCGGCCGGTCGCCGTACGCCAGGGAGAACGGCACGTCCTATTGGGCGTTCCCCGCGGGCTACCCCGGGGTGGTGGGCGTCGCCGCCGCCGACCGCAAGGGCGCCAAGACCGCGGGCAGCAGCGACAACCTCTCGGTCCTGGTCGCCGCGCCCGGAGACCGCGTGCCCGTCACGCTCGCGGGGGGCCGCCGGGGAGCCGTGTCGGGGACCGGTGTGGCCAGCGCGCTCGTCGCGGGCGCTATCGCACTAATAAAGGCGAAATATCCGAATTTGCCGCCGGAGTTGGTGTCGCGTGCTTTGACGGCGACCTCGCGGCCTCGTCCGTCCGCGGGTTATGACGACAAAGTCGGATTCGGCGTCATCGACGCGGCGGCGGCCCTGCGGAAAGCCGCGGAACTGACCGAATATGGCCGCACGTCCTCGATGCGGGACGACTCTGTGCAGGACGACGCGCATTTCGGCAGGGGACCGGTCGCGGAAGGGCCGGCACGTCCGGGGCCCGATCCGGTTAGGCTCTGGATCTACGGCATCGCCGTCGCTCTCGGAATCGGTGGTTTCTGCACCGCGGCCGTCGCGTTGCGCCGCCGCTGACCCGGAAGCCGCCGTCCGCCGAATGCCGCCGGTGATCACATGTTGGCCGCCGTTCTGCAGCATTTCGGACGCGGTCTTCCCGATGTTCGTGTTTCCGGTGACAGAGCCCGGTCAAATTTCGCTAAGGTCGCGGCTCATGGGGTACGAGCTGCGCGTAGAGCGGGATGCACCGCTCGCCTACGCCGAACTCGCGAGCGTCTCGGCACGGGCCGGATTCGAGCTGCGCGGGTCGCAGGAGGCGGGCGAGGTCGTCGCGCGCCACGGCGACTCGGTGCATCAGATCGCGACCTGGTCGGGGCGGCTCTCCGGCCAGCCCGGGTCCGACTGGCAGGTCGCCCAGCTGGCACTTCTCACCGATCTCATGGGGGCCCGGCTCGTGGGTGAGGACGGCGAGGCGTACGGCATCAGGAACGGCGTCGTCGAGCAGATCAACGGATCGTCCACGTACGAGTTCGGCAAGCTCGAAGAGATCCTCGCGGCCGGGCCGACCGAGTGGAGCGCTTGAGGGACGGCCGCGGCCAGCCGCCGCCGTACGCGGAGCGGGTGCTCGACGTGGTCGAGCGGATCCCGCGCGGCAAGGTGATGTCGTACGGGGACGTCGCCGAGTATCTCGGCGAGGGCGGTCCCCGGCAGGTCGGCCGCGTGATGTCGCTGTGGGGCGGAGCCGTGCCCTGGTGGCGCGTGATCCACGCCGACGGCACCCCGGCGGCCGGCCTCGAAGCCGAATGCCTCGCCCGGTGGCGGGAGGAGGGCACGCCGCACCGCGGCACGCGCGCGGACATGCGTGCGGCCCGCTGGGACGGTCGGGAGCGACCGTGACGGTGATCATCGTAACGCCCCTCCGGCGCCGGCTCCAGAGCTGACTTCGGGCCTGACGATCCGCGCCCCGGGCGGTCGGATCGGTGTCACTCCCCTCCCCGTAGTGCCACTCGTCACCCGGTGCCACAGGGGTGTCACCCGCTGATTCACAGGAAATCCACAGGCTTTCGCGAGTCAGGTCTGGCAGTGTTCTGAGGGCATTACCATTTTCTGAAACCAGGTCTGGCGAAGGGTGGTGCCTCCCGAATGACACCCGCACCCACGAGCGACGCCGTCGCTGAACGACTGCGGGCTGTCCAGGAGCTATACGACCGGGGCGAGCCGATAGACGCGCTGGTCGCGCTCGTGCGCGCGGAGGGGCTCAGCCCCGCGCAGCGCCGGGAGGTCGACCGCGAGGCGATCGTCGGTCCCCTGGGTCTGCGCCTCGACGCCGCCGCCAAACGCGGGCCCGCCCGCCGCCGTCAGACCATCGACGCGCTGCGCCCCTACCTCGCGGAGGTCGACCCGAAGGTCAAGCGGGACCTGCCGGTCGGGCGCCGGGTCGCCTGCCACCTGATCGAGACGCAGGACCCGGGCGAGCTCGCCGAGGGCGACGCGCTGGCCAAGCTCGCCGCCGCCGCGGCCGAGCCCTCCCGCCGGGTGCGGCGGGGCCTGCGGTGGTACGCCGACCTGCCGGTGGAGGTCGCCGACCCCTCGCTGCTGCGCCTGCGGGCGGCCGACCTCGTGCCGGTCACCCAGATCGACGACATCACCTGGGTGGGCAACCGCCTGAGGGTGACCGGGCACGCCTACATCGCGGGCCTGTCGGTCCGCAGCGGGCGGTTCAACCG
Organism: Microbispora sp. CSR-4; assembly: GCF_008033685.1. NCBI lineage: Bacteria > Bacillati > Actinomycetota > Actinomycetes > Streptosporangiales > Streptosporangiaceae > Microbispora > Microbispora sp. CSR-4. The sequence goes on along the minus strand of NZ_VJVX01000019.1, from coordinate 55,326 downwards.
CGCCACCGTCGTGCTGCGCGGCCCCCGCTGGCTGCCCCGGATCACGATGAAGACCCGCAGGACCTACCGCCCCGAGGCGACCCACGCGGCCCGCGAGCCCGGATGCAACTACGACTGGGCGGGCTTCACCGCCGAGGTGCATCCGTTCGCGCTGCGCTGGCGTGCCGGGGTGCGGGCCCTGGTGCGCGGCGCCAAGCGGGTGCTGCGCCGCCGCCACATCGTGCAGGACACCACCACCTGGCGGGCCGAGATCGTGATCTGGAGCCGCGCCGCCCGTGCCAAGGGCGTGCTGCGCGGCCCGGTGATCGGCCGCACCGAGCGCCCGGCCGGGCTCCAGGTGCGCCCGCGCTGGTGGGTGCGGCCCGTGTGGACCTCCGACAAGGCGCTGCAGGTGGTCTACCAGCCGACCCGCGCCCAGCTCACCGGCGTGCGGCTGAACGGCGACAACATCGAGCTCACCGGCTTCCTGCCGGGCCGGCCCGTCACCAAGGGCAAGGCCCGCGTCGGCGGTCACCGCATGTCTGCCGACTTCACCCCGGTCGAGGGCGGCAGCCGGTTCTCGCTGTCGCTCGCGGTCGGCACCCTGCTCAACGCCGAGTCCCGTCGGCTGTGGGTCGAGCCCAAGGGAGACCCGGCCGCCGCCGTCATGCTGGAGGGCGCGGAGGAGACCCGCCTGCTGCTCGGCGAGCGCGAGATCACGGTGCAGGGCGACCGGCGCGACCGGGTCGTCATCTCGGGTCACAAGATCCTGCCCGTGATCACCTCGGCCGAGTGGCACGACGAGTCGATCACGCTCACCGGCCGCTACCCCGACCCCGACCAGGGCCCGCGCGACCTCGTGCTGCGACACCGGGGCGGGCTCACGATCCGCGTGCCTCTGGAGCGCGACGGCGAGCGCTTCACCGTACGGCTGTCGCCCGGCGCGATGCCGCGCTTCGGGTCGGCCGTGCCGCTGGCCGAGGGCACCTGGAACATCTCGGTGGCCCCGCCCGGCCGGTACGGCCCCGCGATGGTGCCCGTCCGGTTCGACCACGCCGGTCTCGACGCGCTGGACGAGAGCCCCCGGCTCATCGGCGGCCGGGTCTACCGGTTCGTCGCCACCCGTTATGACGTGCCGGTGCTGGTGGCGGCCGAGGACCGGCCCGGCGACGAGCGGAGCGCGGCGGGTGTGTGGGCGCTGAGCCGCACGTTCTACCCCGCCGAGCGCGCCCGGCCGCTGCGTGAGGCCACCGTCTACGTCTCCTTCGATGGCCGTGCCTACTCCGACAATCCGCGCGCCATCTACGAGGAGCGGGTGCGGCGCGGCGACGAGGGCGAGCACATCTGGGTCGTCAGGGACGGCGCGTTCGTGCCGCCGGGCTCGCGCGAGCTGGGGCTCGGCGACGGCGTGACGCCCACGGTCGTCCGCGAGGGCAGCCGGGAGCACTACGAGGCGCTGGCCCGCGCCCGCTACATCGTGTCCAACGGCTTCATGCCGCAGTGGTTCCGCACCCGCGACGACCAGGTGTGCGTGCAGACCTGGCACGGCACGCCGGTCAAGCACATCGGCCGCGACCAGGCCCACATGAAGCGCGAGCCCCGGCCCCCGGTCTGGCACCGCCAGGCGGTGGAGGTCCGCGGCTGGGACCTGCTGCTGTCGCAGAGCCCGTGGGCGTCGTCCGTCCTGCGCAAGGCGTTCGGCTACGAGGGCGAGATCCTCGAGTCGGGCTACCCGCGCAACGACGTGCTCGTCTCCGGCGACCGCGACGCGATGGCGGCCGAGATCCGGCGGCGGATCGGCATCCCCGAGGGCAAGCGGGTCGTCCTGTACGCGCCGACCTACCGCGACTACGACCGCAGGAACGCCACGGTCAAGCTCGACCTGGCGGACGCGAAGCGGGCGCTCGGCGCCGATCACGTCGTGCTGGTCCGCGGCCACATGATGCAGGCCTTCCCGCACGTGAACGCGCACGACGGCTTCGCGATCGACGTGACGACCTATCCCGACACCGCCGATCTGCTGCTGATCGCCGACGTGCTCGTCACCGACTACTCCTCGGTGATGTTCGACTTCGTGGCGACCGGGCGGCCGGTCGTGCTGTTCACGCCGGACCTGGCCAAGTATCGCTCGTCCCGCGGGCTGTACCTCGACCTGGAGTCCCAGCGTCCGGGGCTGCGGCTGGAGACCTCGCCCGAGGTCGTGGAGGCCCTGCGCAACATCGACGCGGTGACCGCCAAGCTGGCCGACCGCTACGCGGCCTTCGCGCGGACCTACGCGCCGCACGACAACGGCAAGGCCACCGCCCGGGTCATCGACCACGTGTTCTCCTCCTGACCGGCACCGGGAACGCCGAGGATCGCGAGGCACCGGTGCCGGACGGAGGAGATCCCCAGGGGACAGGCGTGGCCGGCGAGGGACGGCCGTCCGCGTAGGCGGCCTGGCGGGATCCCGTCGGCATGTGACGCCAATGCCCCTGGGCGGGCATGCGGCCGGCTGGTTGGCTGTCCGGCGCGGGCACGCCGCTCGCGCTCACGACAGCCATCCGAGAGAGCCGCACGACCATGAATCTCGTCCTGCCGATCCTGATCGGCCTCGCCTACGCCGTGCTGATGTCGCTGATCCCCGAACCGGCCCGCCGCCGCTTCAACGCGATCATGGTGGGTGGGGCGGGGGCCGCCTACCTCAGCGGCGGGGGCCTCGGCGGCTGGGAGTTCCCCTTCACCGCCCTCGTCGCCTACTGCGCCTACCGCGGCCTGGAGTCGTGGACGTTCATCGGGATCGCCTGGCTGCTGCACACCGCCTGGGACGTCCTCCACCACCTCAAGGGCAGCCCGATCATCCCCTTCGCCCACGACTCGTCCTTCGGCTGCGCCGTCTGCGACCCCGTCATCGCCCTGTGGTGTTTCTGGGGCGGTCCCTCGCTCATCGGCCTCGTACGGGCCCGGATCACCCGGCCGCGCATGCCGGTTTCTCCGTGATGAGTGGTGCCTCCTCCGCTCCACCCCGGTAGCGTCCTGAACGTTCATGAAAGGACGCCATGTCGACTTCGTCATCATTCATCGGGGGGACCCGCGCACCGGCCTGGCGCCGCATCACCGCCTGGCTGATCGACTGGTTGTTCATCCTCATCCTTCCGCTGCTCCTGGTCCCCGTCGGCGTGGTCGTCTACTCGGCGGGACTGCGGCTGCCCGTCGGCCTGTGGAACCTCGTCTCGTTCCTCCTCCTGATCGCGCCGGTGACCCTGTGGTGCGCCTGGCGCGAGTCCGGCCGCTTCCAGGCCACGCCGGGGAAGCGGGTCAGGGGCCTGATCGTCGTGGACGCCCGCTCGGGGGGACCGATCGGTTTCGGGCGCGCGCTGCTGCGCAACACCGCCAAGATCGCTCTGCCGTGGGAACTGGGGCACACCGTCGCGTACGGCTTCGCCACCGCGGCCCCGAACCCGCCCGGGTCTCTGCTGGTGCTGACGATCATCGTCTACGTCATCATGTTCGCCTGGCTGGGCGCCCTTTTCCTGCCCTCGGGCAGGACGCCCTATGACCTGCTCTCCGGCACCCGGGTCGTCCGGCCGCAGGCGCCGTGATCGGTCTGCCCGCTCAGACCTGGTTCGCCGGAAGCGCGACGACCTGACGGAGGTCGACGTGCCGTGCCCGGCTGACCGTGTAGGCGATCCGGGAGCTCGGGGCGCAGCTCGCCGGGATGTACGAAGTCATCACCTCCCTGACCGCCGAGGACGTCGCCGACCGCGGCGGCGACTTCCTCCAGCCGGTCGGCGCGGCGGGCGAGCAACGCGACCTTCGCGCCGGAGGCGGCCAGCAGCCGTGCCGTCGCCTCTCCGATGCCGCTGGCGGCCCCCGTGACGACGGCGACGCGTCCGGCCAGGTTCTCGTAGCTCACGGTGACTCCTTCGTTCGAGGTTGACGAGAGCCACCCTGCCGGGGCGGGCCGGGCATACCCAGCACACGCTTTTTCCTGGTAAAGCCGGTACTAGGCTTGGACGTCATGGATGGCGATCTGGGACGGTTCCTGCGCTCTCGCCGGGCCCGGATCCGGCCCGAGGACGTCGGCCTCCCGGCGCACGGGCGGCGGCGGGTCAGCGGGCTGCGGCGCGAGGAGGTCGCGCTGCTCGCGGGCATGAGCGCGGAGTACTACATCCGCCTGGAGCAGCAGCGCGTCCGCAACGTCTCCGACGAGGTGCTCGACGCGGTCGCGCGGGTGCTGCGCCTGGACGGCACCGAACGTGCGCATCTGCGCCGCCTCCTCCGCCCGCCGGACGACCGGCGCGCTCCTCTCGGCCACGTCCGGCCCGGGGTACGGATGCTCCTCGACGCGGCAGACTCCGTGCCGGCGTTCGTCCTCGGGCCCCGGATGGACGTGCTCGCCTGGAACGCACTCGCCGACGCGGTCACCGGTTTCTCGGACATGCCCGAGGGCGAGCGCAACATGGCCCGCCAGACGTTCCTGACGCCGCGTGCGCGCACCCCCTATCGCGACTGGCCGGCCGTGGCCGCCGAGGCCATCTCCTATCTGCGGCTGTACGCCGGGAGGCACCCCGACGACCCGCTGCTGGGCCCGCTTGTCGCCGATCTGTCCGCCGACCCGGACTTCGCCCGCCTGTGGGAGGAGCACCGGGTCGCCGAGAAGACCTTCGGCGTCAAGCTGCTGCGCCACCCGGAGCTGGGCGATCTCGACTTCGCGTACGAGACCCTGGCCCTGCCGGGGGACCCCGACCTGCTGGTCGTCATGTACACCGCCGATCCGGCCTCTCCGATCGGTCGCGTGCTGGCCCGGCTCTGGCGGGCCCAGCGCGGCGATCTGGATAAACCGGACGCACGGGTGCCGACGGCCGGCTGATCCGCCCTACTGGGACACCGAGTGGGCATTCGGGCACGATCTGTCTCAGTGATCTGGTGGAATGCTGTGTTGTGAGTGGTCAGAACTACCGGCTGGTGCGTCGCGGGGGAGTGGGACGCCGCGCCGCTCCCGTGCTGGACGAACATCAGCGCGCCGTCGTCGAGCACGAGAGCGGTCCCCTGCTCGTGCTCGCCGGGCCGGGCACCGGCAAGACCACCACGATCGTGGAGACCGTCGTCGACCGGGTCGAGCGCCGCGGCGTGGACCCCGAGCGGGTGCTCGTCCTCACCTTCAGCCGCAAGGCGGCCGGCGAGCTGCGCGAGCGGATCACCGCCCGGATGCGCAGGACTACCAGGACCCCGCTGGCCCTCACCTTCCACAGCTACGCGTACGCGCTGCTGCGCCGCGAGGCGGTGCTGGCCGGTGAGCCGCCACCGCGCCTGCTCACCGGCCCCGAGCAGCTGCTGGAGATCCGCCGGCTGCTGCACGGCGAGCTGGAGGACGGCGCGCGGCACTGGCCCCCGGACATGCGGGAGCTGCTCAAGACCCGGGGGTTCGCCGAGGAGCTGCGCGACTTCCTGTCCCGCGCGGCCGAGCGCGGTCTGTACGGCGACGCGCTGGTGCGGTTAGGCCGCGAGCACGGCAGGCCCGACTGGGAGGCCGCCGGGCTGTTCTCCTACCGCTATCAGGACCGGTTCGACCTCGATCCGGTGCCCGCGCTGGACTACTCCGAGCTGATCCGCGAGGCGGCCGGTCTGCTGGCCGACGGCGAGGTGCGGCGGCGCGAGCGGGACGCGTACGACCTGGTGCTCGTCGACGAATACCAGGACACCGACCCGGCGCAGGAGTTCCTGCTCAGGCAGCTCGCGGGAGACGGCCGCGACCTGATCGCCGTGGGCGACCCCGACCAGTCGATCTACGGCTTCCGCGGCGCCGACGTGCAGGGCATCCTCCGGTTCCCCGAGCGGTTCCCGACGCGCGACGGGCGGGACGCCCCGGTGGTCGCGCTGCGGGTGTGCCGCCGCAGCGGCCCCGCCCTGCTGGAGGCCTCCCGCCGCGTCGCCGGCCGCCTCCCGGCCGTGCCGGGCCATGAGAACAGGACCGGCGGCCACCGCGACCTGATCCCGCTGGAGGACGCCGAGCCGGGCGAGGTGAAGGTCCTGCTGGCCGACAGCGCCAGCCAGGAGGCCGCGGTGGTGGCCGACACGCTGCGCCGGGCGCACCTGCTCGACGGGGTGCCGTGGTCGCGCATGGCGGTGCTGGTGCGCAGCGCCGTGCGCCACGTGCCGCTGCTGCGGCGGGCGCTGGTCACCGCGGGGGTGCCCGTCGTGGTCGCGGGCGACGAGCTCCCGCTGGTGCAGGAGCCCGGCGTCCGGCCGCTGATCACACTGCTGCGGATCGCCGCCGCGCCGTCCACGCTGGACGTGGCGACCGCCGAGGAACTGCTGACCGGTCCGCTCGGCGGCACCGACATGATCGGCGTGCGCCGGCTGCGCCGCGCCCTGCGGATCGCCGAGCACGAGGCGGTCGCCGCGGAGGCCGCCGCCGCGGAGGAGGCGGGTCAGCCGCCGCTGCCCTTCACCCCGCGCTCGTCGGACGAGCTGCTGGTCGCGGCGCTGCGCGACGCCCGGGAGCTGGGCGGCGTCGAGCCCCACGTCGCGGCGCCGGCGGAACGGCTCGCGCGGCTCATCGCGACCGCCCGCGAGGCCGTACGGCACGGCCAGGGCGCCGAGGAGACGCTGTGGGAGATCTGGCAGGCCAGCGGGCTCGCGGAGCGCTGGACCGAGGCCAGCCTCGCGGGCGGGGCCCGGGGCGCCCAGGCCGACCGCGATCTCGACGCCGTCGTGGCCCTGTTCGACCACGTGGCCCGCTTCACCGACCGGCTGCCCAAGGCCGGGGTCGCGGTGTTCCTCGACGACCTGACGTCCCAGGAGATCGCCGGCGACTCGCTGGCCGAGTCGGCCCCCGAGGGCGACGCCGTACGGATTCTGACCGCGCACCGGTCGAAGGGCCTCGAATGGGACGTGGTGGTGGTCGCCGGCGTCCAGGAGGGCCTGTGGCCCGACCTGCGCCTGCGCGGCTCGCTCCTCGGCACCGAGGCCCTGGTGGATCTGGCGGGCGGGGTGGAGTTCGCGGGCGGCTCGGCGCTGGACACCACGCAGGCGGCGACGGCCGCGCTGGCGTCCAAGCTCCTCGCCGAGGAACGGCGGCTGTTCTACGTCGCGGCCACCCGCGCCCGCAGGAAGCTCGTCGTCACGGCCGTCGGCGGCGAGGACACCGACGAACGGCCCTCCCGGTTCCTCACCGAGCTGCTGCCCGGCGGCGTGGAGGCGGCGACCGTGGACGACCGGGCGCGGTGGCTCAGCATGCCGGCGCTGGTCGCGGACCTGCGCGCGGCAGTGTGCGACACGAGCAAGTCCGAGGCGATGCGCCGCGAGGCCGCCGCGCACCTCGCCAGGCTGGCCCAGGCGGGGGTGCCCGGGGCCAATCCCGGCGAGTGGTACGCGCTGACCCCGATCTCCGACGACCGGCCGCTCGGCTGGCCCGACGACGTCGTGCAGATCTCACCGTCGTCGGTGGAGAGCTTCACCAAGTGCGGCCTGCGCTGGATGCTGGAGACCGCGGTCGGGGCCGGGTCGTCGAACGTCACCCAGAACCTCGGCACTGTCGTCCACGCGATCGCCGCCATGGCCACCGAGGACGGCACCGACTACGTCAAGCGGCTCGACGACATCTGGGACCAGTTCGACTTCGGCGGGCTGTGGTTCAACCGCAAGCAGCGCCGCGTCGCCGAGCAGATGGTCGACAGGTTCGTCAGGTGGCAGAAGGACAAACAGCGCGATCTGGTCGCCGTCGAGGAGGCGTTCACCGTACGGGTGCCGGGCCACGACATCCAGATCACCGGCCGGGTGGACCGGGTCGAGCGGGACGAGGCCGGCCGAGCCTTGATCATCGACATCAAGACCGGCAGCGGCAAGCCCAAGGACACCGAGATCGACCGGCACCCGCAGCTCGGGGTGTATCAGCTCGCCACGACGCTCGGCGCGTTCGAACGGCACGGCCTCACCCAGCCGGGCGGCGCGTCGCTGCTGCATCTGGGCAAGGCGGCGGGCCAGTCGGCCGACGCCAAGGAGCAGGCCCAGCGGGCGCTCGCCGACGACCCCGAGCCCGACTGGGCGAAGGAGCTGGTCAAGACGGTGGCGACCGGCATGTCCGCCAACGTGTTCGTCGCCACGGTCAACGACGGCTGCCGCACCTGTGCCGCTAAAATCGCCTGCCCTGTGAACGACAACGGAGGACAGGTGTGCTGACGCCCGGTGAGCTGGCCGGCCGGCTCGGGATCCTCCCGCCCACCCCCGAGCAGGCGGCCGTCATCGAGGCGCCGCCGGAGCCGATGGTGGTCGTGGCGGGGGCGGGGTCCGGCAAGAGCGAGACCATGGCCGGGCGGGTGGTCTGGCTGGTCGCCAACGGCCTGGCCAGGCCCGAGCAGATCCTCGGCCTCACCTTCACCCGCAAGGCCGCCGCCGAGCTGGCCGAGCGGGTGCGCCAGCGGCTGGCGGGGCTGGCGGCGGCCGGGCTGGTCGAGCCCGAGCTGCTCGACTCCGAGCCGACGGTCTCCACCTATCACGCGTACGCCGCCCGGCTGGTGACCGACCACGCGCTGCGCGAGGGGCTGGAGCCCACGATGCGGCTCGTCACGCCCGCCGTGGCCTGGCAGATGGCGGCCCGGGTGGTGGGCCAGTATGACGGGCCGATGGACCGGGTGGACCTGTCCCCGTCCAGCGTCACCGCCGCCGTGCTGGAGCTGGCCGGAGAGCTCGCCGAGCACCTGCGCGAACCGTCGGACGTACGCGAGGTCGGCGACTGGCTGCGCGAGCGCCTGGCCTCGCTCACCGGGCGCATCGTCAAGGACCAGCGCAAGCCCGTCGAGACCCAGGCCGTCCGCGAGCAACTGCTGCCGATGGTCGAGGCGTACGAACGGCTCAAGCGGTCCAGGGAGGTCATCGACTACGGCGACCAGATGGCGCTGGCCGCGCGGATCGCCTCGCGGCATCCCGAGGTCGGCGCGTCGGAGCGGTCCCGGTTCTCCGTCGTGCTGCTCGACGAGTATCAGGACACCAGCCACGCCCAGCTCGTGCTGCTGCGTTCGCTGTACGGCGGGGGCCACCCGGTCACGGCGGTCGGCGACCCCTGCCAGTCGATCTACGGCTGGCGCGGCGCGTCGGCGGGCAACCTGTCCCGGTTCCCCCGGGACTTCCCGGCGGCGTCCGGAGAGCCCGCACAGGTGCGGCGGCTGTCGGTCAGCTTCCGCAACGGCGAGCACGTGCTCGGCGTCGCGGCCCGGATCCAGGCGCCCCTGCGCGAGGAGGCCCGTGAGGTGCCGGTGCTGGTGCCCGGCGGCAACCGGGTGGGCCGGGGGCGGGTGCTGTGCGCCTTCCACGAGACGGCCGAGGACGAGGCGGAGTGGATCGCCGAGGGCCTGGCCGGCATGCTGCACGGCGAGGGCGCCCCGGACGGCCTGCCCTGGGGCGAGGGCGAGCGGGCCAAGCGCGGCCCCGCCCTGCAGCCGCAGGACGTCGCGATCCTCGCCCGCAAGCGGTCGCAGTTCCCGGCCCTGCGCCGGGCGCTGGAGGCCCGGAGAATCCCCGTGGAGGTCGTGGGCCTCGGCGGGCTGCTCACCGTGCCCGAGGTGGCCGACATCGTCGCGACCCTGCGGGCCCTGTACGACCCGACAGCCGGGGACGCGCTGGTGCGGCTGCTCGCAGGCCCGCGCTGGCGGATCGGCCCGGCCGACCTCAAGGTGCTCGGCGACCTGGCCCGCGAGCTCAACAAGGAGATCAGGCAGGCCAGGGGAGGACCACGGCCGGAGGACCCGCTCGACCAGGTCGTCGCCGACCTCGCCGAGGAGCGCGGCAGCCTGATCGACGCGCTCGACGAGCTGCCCGACCGGCCCGACTGGCTGGAGCGGTTCTCCCCGCCGGCGCGGATGCGGCTGCCTGCCGTCGCCCGTGAGCTGCGCTGGTTGCGGGGCCACGCGGGGCAGCCGCTGCCCGACCTGATCAGCGAGATCGAGCGCAGGCTCGGTCTCGACGTGGAGGTCGCCGCCAGGGGCGGTAGCCCGCTCGCCGCCCGCGCCGACCTCGACGCCTTCCTCGACGCCGCCTCCCGGTTCGCCGGCGACTCGGAGGACCCGACGCTCGGCGCGTTCCTGGCGTACCTCAAGGCGGCGGAGAGCGAGGAGTTCGGGCTGGAGGCCGGGCGGGTCGGCGACAGCAACACGGTCAAGCTGATGACCGTCCACGCGTCCAAGGGACTGGAGTGGCCGGTCGTGGTGGTGCCGGGCCTGTCGCAGCTCACCTCGCAGAAGGGCGGGCTGATCAGGGGCAGCATGTTCCCCGCGACCCCGGTCACCAACTCGCGGTGGACGGAGAACCCGCGCAAGCTGCCGTACCCGCTGCGGGGGGACAGCGCGGACCTGCCCGAGCTGGCCGGGCTGGACCGGGAGGCGCTGGGTGCCTTCGACGAGCGCTGCCGCGACCGCGACCTGATGGAGGAGCGGCGGCTGGCGTACGTCGCCGTCACCCGGGCGCACTACCTGCTGATCGCCTCCGGCTACCGCTGGGGCTCCTCGTCGCGGCCGCTGGAGCCGTCGGACTTCCTGCGGGAGATCCGCGAGGCGGGCGCCCGGGTCGTCCGGTGGGCCGAGGACGCGGAGAGCACGGACAATCCGCTGCTCGCCGAGCCGCCGGTGGCCGAGTGGCCGTCCGTCACGGGGCACGACGCGATCCTTGACGGCGCCCGCCTCGTGGAGGAGGCGATGATGGGCGACGCCCCGCCCCCGGCGGCGGATGGTCACGCCCTGCTCAGGGACCGGGATCGGGAGCGGCTGCGGGCCTGGGCGCGCGACACCGACCTGCTGCTGCGCGAGCGGGAGACGAACCGGCAGCGGGCCGGGGCGGTCGTGGAGCTGCCGTCGCGACTGTCGGTGTCGTCGCTGGTCACGCTGGCCCAGGACCCGGCGGCGTTCGCCCGGCAGGTGCGCCGGCCTGTGCCGCGTAAACCCGCTCCGCTGGCGCGCCGGGGCACCACGTTCCACCGGTGGCTGGAGTCGCGCTGGGGCCAGCAGCGCCTGATCGACGACCTGGAGCTGCCCGGCGCCGCCGACGAGCTGTCGGAGACCGAGATCCAGCTCGCCGAGCTGCAGGAGCGGTTCGAGGAGAGCGAGTGGGCCGCGCGTGAGCCGGTCGACCTGGAGGTCCCGTTCGAGACCATGATCGGCGACCGTCTGGTGCGCGGGCGGATGGACGCGGTCTTCCGCGAGGGCGACGGCTACGTGGTGGTCGACTGGAAGACCGGCGAACGGCCGCAGGGCAGGGCCGCCGAGACCGCGTCGGTGCAGCTCGCGGCCTACCGGGTGGCCTGGGCGGCGCTGGCGGGGGTGCCGCTGGAGAAGGTCGGGGCGGCCTTCCACTACGTGCGCTCGAACGAGACCGTCCGGCCCGTGGATCTCCTCGACGCGGACGGTCTCACCACGCTCATTCAGCGGGTTCCGGAGGACTGACCACCTCATCGAAGAGCGCGCTCGTCTCGATCTTCATCCCGAACGGTTCGGGCAGCTCCAGCACCTCGCCCTCCTCGGCGGTGACGATCCGTTGGTACGGCTGCCGGTCGTCGCGGGGGCCGAGGTCGGGGAGCGGGTCGCTCATCAGGGTCACCGTGCGTGGAGTCGCCAGGGGGTCCACGATCAGGTAGAGCGGCACGCCCGCCCGCGCGTAGTCGAGTGGCTTCTCCTGCCAGTCGACCTTGCGCGTGCTGAACGAGCACACCTCCACGGCCAGCAGGAGGCTGCGCCCGTGAGCGCGCATCTCGTCGAACGCTTCGGCCCTTTCCGGCACGACCATGAGGTCCGGCAGTCGCAGGTCGGGCTGCGGTGGGATGTGAACCCCCCAGCTCTGGTGGAAGCGCCAGCGGTTGGCCAGCTTCAACGGGTACAGAAGATCGGAGAGCCTGTCGATGATGTCGACGTGCTCCCTGTTCGCTGCAGGGCTCACGACGACCTGCCAGTTGTGGATCTCCGCCCGATAATCGGCTTCCTGGAACGCCAGGCACATCTGCAGCAGTTGGTCCTCGAGACGTTCGGGCAGCCTGTCCTCCGAGGGCTTGGGCTCGTCCGCGACGAGATCGTCGGGGACGGGGCTGACCTGCTTCTGCGGGACGCGGTGGTCGCGCCTGCCGCGCTTGGTCGGCTTGGTGAGGGCCATAGCGCCATCCTCTCCTGCTCCTCCATTGATGGTACGGAAGGTTTCCAGAGCGCCACGGAAAGTAACAGGAGAGTGATGGGCGGGAGATCGCTCGGAAGGGGCGACGCGGTGAAGGAATGCCCTACCGGGGGAAGGAAAACCGGCTCCACAAATCAGTCATAGGCGACGTACCCGCCACAAAGGTCCCGTGCCGGGATGGGGATTATCCGCGAGAGCGATTCTCTATTCCGGTGACGCCAACCGATCATTATCGGCTATCAATGACCTATGTCGGTTGTGCGGACAGCGATGGCGGTGGTCTGTGTCGCGGTGGTGACCGGGTGTTCGGCGTCGGCGGCGGCTCCGGATCTCACGCTTCCCCTGGACGCCTACAGTCTCGGCGCGAAGGATCGCGCCCAGGTGACTCGGGCCCGGTTCATGCTGATGGAGGAATGCCTGCGTCATGTGGGGATCGATTTCCGCTTTCCCGCCGTCCAGCCGGTGACCGACCTGCGCAATGTCGATCTCCTTGGGTGGCTCGATCCCCGCCGGGCCGCCGAATCGGGATATCTGGAGCCTGGGCGGAGTTCGGATGAGATGACCGGCGTGCCGTCGTACTCCATCACCGACGAGGCGTCCTATGTGCTTTACGGCAAAATCCGGCGATACCACGGAAAGGCGGTGCCGCCCGGAGGCTGCATGGCCAAGGCCGACGCCCTGCTGAACCGTGGAGCGCACGGCGTGAGCCCGGCCGACGCGGGAAAGAGGTTCGACGACGACGAGGTCCCGCGTTTCGTCGACGCCGCGGCCGACATCGCATTGAAAGACCAGCGGATCGCGGCAGCCGAACGCGAGTGGAGCGACTGCATGCGTTCGGAGGGCTTCGACTATCGGAGCACCGTCGAGGCCGGTGGCGACCGGCGCTGGGCGGCGACCGTCAACGACGACTCGGCCGGCCACACCCCCAAGTCACGCGGCACGAAGGCCGAGATCGACACAGCGGTCGCGGACGCGCGATGCCGGGCCGAGACCGGCTACACCGACGTTCGCCGCGAGGTCTTCGTCGAGGCCGAGCGCCGTGTCATCGGCCAGAACCGGGCCCGGCTCGACGTCATCGGATCGCTCGACCAGGCCCGCCTCGCCAACTCCGCCAAGGTCCTCGACGGCACGCTCACTCTGTCCTGGTGATCAGCGTCGGCCTGCGGCCGCCTCGATCAGCCGCAGGACGTCGTCCAGGTCGGCCTCGAACTCGGTGGCGAGGTCGTCGGGCAGGCGGAGCCAGGGCTTGAGCCTGGCGTGCGCGGGAAAGTCGCCCTCGGGGAGACTGCCGCGGTGCCCGCGCGGATCGGGGTCGCCGCTCGTGAAGCGGCCCGAGACCTCGGACGCGGCGAAGCCGATCACGAAGGTGCTGAGCAGGCGCTCCAGCCGGGGAACTTCCCGATCCGGCACCCCGGCCTCGATGAGCGCGTCGTAGATCACGTCCACCGTACGGACGGCGTCCGGCGTGACGGCGGGCCGGGAGAACAGCAGGGGCGCCGCCCAGGGATGCCGCCGGACCATCGTCCGGACGGCGCGTGCGAGGGCGGCGAGCCGCTCGTCCCACCGCTGAGTCTCCTGCCGATCCCGGTCCGGCGGCAGGAGCGCCGCGAGCAGGTGCCCGACCATGGCGTCGAGCAGTTCGGCCTTGCCGCCGACATGCCGATAGAGCGCCATCGGCGTCACCCCGACGCGCTCGGCCACCGCGCGCATCGAGACCCCGTCGAGCCCGCGCTCGTCGGCGATGGCCAGTGCCACTTCGAGGATCTCTTCCCGCCTGCCGCCCACAGGTATACAGTGTAGACGTATACGCCGTATACCTCGTATGCCCCGGAGGGATGGATGCTCGCCGCGGAGAAGCTGGTGAAGCGCTACGGCGCGCGCAACGTGCTCGACGGCTTCGACCTCACGGTCGCGCCCGGCGAGATCACCGGCCTGATCGGCCACAACGGCGCGGGCAAGACCACCTTCGTCGAGGTCGTCACCGGCCTGGTGCGCCCCGACGCCGGCCGCCTGTGGGTGGCCGGACATGACGCGCTCCGCTCCGGCAGTGCCGTACGGCGTCTGCTCGGCGTGGCTCCGCAGGAGCTCGCCCTGTACAACCGGGTGAGCGTCCGGGAGCACCTGCGGTTGTTCGCGGGGCTCGCCGGGCTGCGCGGGCGGCGCAGGGACGCGGAGACCACCCGCGTCCTGGACGAGCTCCACCTCGCCCCGGTCGCGGACCGGCCCGCCGGGGTCCTGTCCGGTGGTCAGCGCCGCCGCGTCCAGGCGGCCACGGCCATGGTGGGGTCGCCGCCGCTGCTCCTGCTGGACGAGCCGACCGCGGGCGCCGACCCGGAGACGCGGGCGGCACTGCTGGCCGCGGTCCGGGCCCGCGCCGAGGCGGGGGCCGCCGTCCTCTACACGACCCACTATCTGCCGGAGCTCGTCGATCTGGACGCCACGGTGGCGCTCGCCCGTGCCGGACGCGTCATCGCGCGTGGCTCCCAGCAGGAGCTCACCCGAGACCTGCCGGGCGAGCTGCGGGTCGCCTTCGACGACCCGGCCGAGCCCGAGCTGCGCCTGCCGACCACGGACCCCGGCGCCGACCTCGCCGCGCTGCTCGCGTCGGGACGTACGCCCGTCTCCGTCGATGTGCGGCGGCCCGGCCTGGACGACCTCTACCGCTCGCTGGAAGCCACGTTCTCGGAGCAGGACGGCGGGGAGGTGCGCGATGTGGTCCGGTGAGTCCGTACGCCGCGTCGGCGGCTGATACGCCACAACCTGCTGCTGATGCGGGGCGAGCCCGGCCCCCTGGTGAGCCGGATGATCCTGCCGCTCGCCTTCCTCGCGCTGCTGCGCCCGCTTTACGCGGCGGCGCAGGGCGAGGCGGCGGGCACGGAGCAGGCGGTCGTGGGCACGCTGGTGACCTTCTCGCTGCTCGCGCTCGGCATCTCCGGCAGCGCGATCCTCACCGAACGGCTCGGCCGCACCTGGGACCGCCTGCGCGGCACGGCGCTGCGTCCCGCGGAGATCCTGGTGGGCAAGGCCGTGCCGGTCTTCGCCGCCATGCTCGCCCAGCAACTGCTCGTCATCGGCTTCGGCGTGTGGGTGCTGGGCCTGCGGGTGCCGCATCCGCCGCTCCTGCTGGGCGTCCTGCTCTGCTGGAGCTGCACCCTGCTCGCCCTCGGCGCGCTGCTCGGCGTGCTCGTACGCGGAATGGGCGAGCTGTCGGCCGCGTACGACATCGGCGGCATGCTGCTCAGCAGCCTCGGCGGCGCGCTCGTTCCGCTCGGAGCGCTGCCGCACTGGGTCGCGGCCGTGGCCCCGGTCTCTCCCGGTTACTGGGCCGTGCACGGGCTGCGTGCCGCGCTCGCCGGCGACGCGGCGACCGTGGCGGAGGTGTGCGGGGTGCTCCTCGTCGTCGCGCTGGCCTGCGGCGCCCTGGCCGTTGGCCGCCTGAAGGGGCGCAGCGGACGGCTGGTGGCGCTCTGACCGCCCGGCGGCAGGCCGCTTGTCTCCTCGTCACCGCAGGCGACAACCCTGAGCGGCACCGCAGGCGACAACTCTGATCGGCTGAACAGGGGGGCCGCCTTTGCCGCGCTGTGCGGCGTCAGCCCCATAGGACGTCTTTCGGCTCGGCGTGGCCCTTCTTCCATGCGGCCTCTGGCGTCTCATGAGTCGTGAAGGGTGCCGGTGTGCGTCTCGCCGTGCGTCCCGTCGGCCGCAATGGAGTAATCGGTTGACTCTGCCCGTTCGGCCACGTAACGCGGCTTGTTCGTCGCGTCCGCCGTCGGCCGTTTGTATTTGTCCATCAGCCGCCTGAGGGGCGCAAATCCGGCTTTGGTCAATTCGATCTGATCTTGATACTGAACCGACCTGATTCACAGGCGCCGCCGCGCCATGTTGAGGAGTTCGTAACCGTGTTGCGCGTGATCATCCGTTTACGGAGAGTTAACTGCGCCGATCTGCGCGTGAAACATCATCACGCTCGCCTTCCGGCTCGGCGTGGTCATTCTTTTACACGGCCTTTCGCGTCTCATGAGTCGTTAAGAATGCCGGTATGTATCTCGCCGTGCCCCCCCGTCGCCAGCGATGGGGTAATCGGTGGACTCTGGACGTTTGGCCATGTTATGCGGCTTGTTCCGGGGTGGTAGCGTCCGCCGTCGGCCGTTTGTATTTGTCCATCGGCCGCCTGGGGGCCGCAAATCCGCGCCGGTCGGCTCGACCTGATTTTGGTCCTGAAACCAGCCCGATTCACAGGCCCCGCCGCACCGTGTTGAGGAGTTCGTAACCGTGTTGCGCGTGAGCGCCGGTTCACTGCGAGTTAACTGCGCCTAGTCGCGCGTGAAACATCCGGCTGGCGTCATCGATCTCACCCCACTTCAGGAGGAGTGCATGAATTCTCCCCCACGCGGCATTCTCGCCGCCCGACGCCGGGCCATCAGACGACGATTGGCTTGGCTGCTGACCCCCATCCTGGTTCTGGTAACAATCGGGGTCAGCCCTTCCCCATCCCAGGCGCTTCCGATCGGTGTAGGAACGCCGGTGCAATTCACGCTCACCGATAACCAGGGTGCGTGGTTCGACACCGGTGCGACGCTGTTCGGCACGCGGTCGCTCGGCCTCGCCGTGACGCCGCGGACCAAGCTCGCGTCGCTGCCGCTGAGCGTCGACACGCTGCTCAACGGCGATCTCGGCGGCGGCCTGCTCAACCTGCCGTTGCTCAACGGCGACGCACCGCTGATCGGCAGCCTCGGTGTGAACGTTAACAGCCTGCTCAACCTCGACCAGCTCAACTCGGCGGTCGACGCGGCGGGCGGCCTGCTCGGATTCCTGAACCCAACGATCCAGCGCGCCAAGACGCAGATCAACCAGCTCGGCCAGCAGCTGTTGACGGCGTCGGACAGCAGCGCCGTCCCGCTCAGCAGCCTGCCCGTGGGGCTCGACCTGATGCGCACGCTCAACGAGGTCGCCGCGCTGGCGCCCGCGGACCTGAGCCTCGCGCCGAAGGCGAAGTTCACGGTGGCGGCACCGGCGGCCGCCTCGGCCCACTCGGTGACCAGCCTGATCTGGCCGGTCGGCGCGCAGCCGATCGACCAGAACAGCGCGTTCATCGGCAACGCCGAGGCCGGCCTGACCGAACCGGGCCTGTACGCGTGGGTCTGCAAGATCCACCCGTACATGCTCGGCGCTGTGGTCGTGGACGACCCGCTCACGCCCGGCCTGGACTTCGGCAAGAAGCTCAACGTCAACGTCAAGGGCGGAATCGTCGTGCCCAGCTCGGCCGACGTGGTGCAGGAGCTCGTGCAGAAGTTCTTCCGGATCACCACACCCGACAACTGGCAGGTCTACAGCAACACGCAGACCAAGAACTGGAACCCCTACTACCCGCCCGCGCCGATCCTGCAGTATGACGCGAACGAGCAGCCGGTGCTCATTCCGAGCCTCGACGCGTACTACAACAGCAAGTTCAACGAGGGCGTAACGCTGCCCGCGCTGACCCAGCGGCCGAGCGTGCCCGGCGTCGGCGAGCTCTGGGTCGACACCCAGATGGAGAAATACGCCGGCAAGGCCAAGTCCGGCGCGGCGACCAGGGTCGACGTGCAGAACTGGACCGTGACCCGGAAGGTGGCGCTACCACAGATCAACCTCAACAATCCGCACAACATGTGGTCGGACCGCGACGGAAAGTACATCTATCAGACGGAATGGTTCTCCGACCGTCTGACCGTGTTCGACCGGACCACGGGTAAGCTCGTGCGAACTATCCAGGTCGGCCCGGACCCATCCCATGTGATGACCCGGCCCGACACCGACCAGCTCCACGTCGCCATCAACGCCGGCAACGCGGTGGTCGAACTGAGTCCGGGTGCCACGCAGATCGACAGGCGCATCCTGGTGCAGGGTCCCGGCCAGACACCGGCTCACCCGCACGCGCACTGGATGAGCGCCGACGGGCACACCATGGTCACGCCGAACGTCAACCACAACAACTCGACGATCGTCGACGTGCCGTCGGGCTCGATCCAGGAGGCGCAGACCGAGCAGCTGCCCATCGCGACCGGCATGATGCCGGACGCCTCGAAGTACTACGTGGCCAACTTCCTCGGCCAGAGCGTCTCCTGCGTCTCGTTGGACGGGCCGGCGTGCCACAGCGACAGCGGCACGAACGTCGGCTACAAGGCCATCGACCTGTGGGCGAACTACGACATGGTGACCGGGGCGACGAACGGGAGCTTCGGCGGCCTGCCGATCCAGATCCCGGTCAGCCCTGACGGCAACGTGGTGCTCGTGGCGAACACGCTCACGAGCAACGTCGCCGTCATCGACACCAAGACCGACAAGGTGGTCAAGTACCTGCCGTGCGACTCCGGCTGTCACGGCATCAACTTCGGCGCCAAGCGCGGCGGCGGCTACTACGCCTACGCGTCGAGCAAGTTCGCCAACAGTCTCGCCGTGATCGACACCGACCCCAACGGCGACGGCGACCCCGCCGACGCCACGATCGTCGGCAGGATGGTTCTCGACTCGGCCGCGGGCACCGCCACGGATGACGTCGTGACCGCCTACAACGGCATGGGCGGGCAGGGCGTCCTCCCCTACCCGATCGTCTACAACGGCTGGGTGCAGAACGCCACGCCGGAGATGGCGAACCAGCTCACGTGTAACCAGCTCAACCCCATCAACCCGGGGGTCTGCGAGTAACCGCGGGCCCGCACTGCGGGGGAGGGACCGTGAAGCGGACGGTCCCTCCCCCTGACCAGGGCCCCCCATCGCGCACCACCCACGCCGGTCCATTCGGCCCTCGACGCGTGCGCGCGTGCATTCCACAGTAGACGAGGAAGTACACCCATGTCTGATACGACCGCACCGGAGCCCTTCGCGGCCCTCCGGCGCGCACTCTCCAACGCCTCGCCACCGTTACGCCGGCTGATGCTGATCGGCGTGATCGCGCTCTCGATCCTGGTCTCCGGCACGACACTGTTCGCGCCGAAGGCCGCGCAAGCGGCGAACCACACGATCGCGATCAAGAACTTCGCGTTCACGCCGGACGTGCTCACGCTGGCACCCGGCGACACGGTCACGTTCGTCAACCAGGAGACGGACGGTACCGTCCACGCCATCCGCGGCGACTTCACGTCCCCGGACCTGCCGCCCGGGGCGACCTTCACGGTCACCATCGTCGCCGCAGGCTCGTACAACTACTACTGCAGTTTCCACCCGTACATGACCGGCATCATCAACGCCGGAACGGCATCGCCGTCGCCGTCCCGCTCGCCGAGCGCGAGCCCGTCGCCGAGCCCGAGCCGTTCGCCCAGCGGCAGCCCGTCGCCGGGTGTCAGCCCGGGCGTGAGCCCGAGCCCGAGCGTCACCCCGACGACGCCGACGCCCGGCTCCGCGCCCTGCGACGACCCGGTCCTCGGCGCCGACCAGGGTGACGGCACCCGGCTGGCCGCCTACGAGGTGGTCGGC
This sequence comes from Microbispora sp. CSR-4, assembly GCF_008033685.1. NCBI lineage: Bacteria > Bacillati > Actinomycetota > Actinomycetes > Streptosporangiales > Streptosporangiaceae > Microbispora > Microbispora sp. CSR-4. The sequence goes on along the minus strand of NZ_VJVX01000019.1, from coordinate 35,763 downwards.
TCCGTCAAGGTGTTCAAGCTGTGCATGTCGCAGACCGACTGGGAGGTCTCGCCCGGGGTGGTGAAGCTGGCGTACACGTTCAACGGCATGGTGCCCGGCCCCACCATCAAGGTCAACGAGGGCGACAAGGTGCGGGTCATCGTGCAGAACGACCTGCTGGAGCACACGGCGGTGCACTGGCACGGCATGGTGCTGCCGAACGCGCAGGACGGCGTGCCGGACATCACCCAGCCGCACATCCTGCCCGGCGAGACCTACACGTACGAGTGGACCGCCAAGTCGACCGGCACGCACTGGTACCACTCGCACATGGGCGGCGGCCAGGTCGGCCGGGGCCTCTACGGCGCGCTCCTGGTGACCCCGACGCTGGGCGACATCGCCGCCGACAAGCACTACACCATCCAGATCGGCGACGGTTCCAACGGGTTCACCTTCAACGGCAAGTCGTACCCGGCGACCGCGCCGCTGGCGGCGGCGGTCAACCAGAAGGTCCACATCCGGCTGATCGGCGCGGGCCCCGAGATGATCCACCCGATCCACCTGCACGGCGCGGCGTTCCAGGTCGTGGCCCAAGACGGCAACAAGCTCGCGTCACCGTACACCGTGGACACGCTCAACGTCGGCGTCGGACAGACGTACGACATCGTGTTCCAGCCCAAAGAGCCCGGTAAGTGGTTGCTGCACTGCCACATCTTCTCCCACTCCGAGGGACCCAACGGCATGATCGGCCTCGTGACGATCGTCAATGTAACGGCGTAGTCACCGGCTGAACCTGCCTCCGAACCCGTGCCGGTCAGTCGTGACAGCACCTGGCCGGCACGGGCTCCACATACCGATACGCGCAAGGAGCCCGCGCATGAAGCCCATCCGCGCCGTCGCCGCGACGCTCGTCGCCGGCGTCGCCGTCCTGCTCGCCCCCACCTTGCCGGCGTTCGCCCACGTCACCGTTTCCCCCTCGGTCGCCACCACCGGCGGCCGCGGCACGTTCGCGTTCAAGGTGCCCGACGAGCGCGCGGACGCGAACACGACCCGCGTCGAGGTCGTCTTCCCGGAGAACGCCCAGCTCTCCAGCGTCTCCGTGCGCCCCGTCCCCGGCTGGAAGGCCACTGTCGCCACCCGGCAACTGCCGAACGCCGCGTCCGCCGGGTCCGAGGACGAGGCCGCCGACAAGGCCGTCACGGGCATCGTGTGGGAGGGCGGCGCCATCAAGCCCGGCGAGTACCAGGTCTTCGAGGTGTCCCTCGGCCCGCTGCCCACCACGCCCGGCGAGCTCGTGTTCAAGGCGCTGCAGACCTACAGCAACGGTGAGGTCGTCCGCTGGATCGACATCCCGGAGGCCGGCGCTCCACAGCCCGAACACCCGGCGCCGGTGATCTACGTCAAGCCGCCGGACGCGCCGCAGGCCACCGCGCCCGCCGCGGCCACCCCCACCGACGACGGCGTCGCTCGCCTGCTCGGCTGGGCCGGCCTCGCGCTCGGCGCGCTCGCGCTGCTGACGGCGGCCGCGACCGGGCTGCGCCGGCGCGCCCCGGCGCCGGCCTCCGCGCCGCTCGCGGAGGCGGACACCGCCGCGCGGCTCTCGCCATGACCCGCACCAGGACGCGCGGCGCGGTGCTCGCCGTCCTCCTCGCAGGGTTAGCCACCGCCGTGTCCCTCATGGTGGCGAGCCCTGCCTGGGCGCACGCGGAACTGATCGACGCCGCGCCGGCCAACGGCCAGATCTACCAGGACTCCCCTCGGACGCTGCTGCTGCAGTTCACCGACCCGGTGACCGTGCCGCCGGACGGCGTGCGGCTGTTCGGCCCGGACGGCGCCCGCATCGGCATCGGCGCACCGGCCCACCGCGCGGGCGACGCCACGTCGGTGGAGGCCCCGCTGAACGGGAAACTCGCCGACGGCGTCTACACCGTCTCGTGGCGGGTGGTGTCCTCCGACAGCCACCCGGTGCAGGGCGCCTACACGTTCACCGTCGGTACGCCGGGCAGCCGGCCGGCCGGCGTCACGCCCCCGGACGATCGTCACGGCGATGTCGCGACCGCGTACGGCGCCGCCCGGTGGGCCGCGTTCGCAGGGTTCGCCGTGCTGGTCGGCACCGCCTTCTACCTGGCGTGGTGCTGGCCGGCCGGTGCGCGGCGACGGCCGGCCCGGCGGGCGTTGTGGGCCGGCTGGGGCGCCGGCCTGGCCGCCGCGATCGCCTCCGGCCTGTTGTACGGGCCGTACGTGGCCGACGGCGACCTGGCGGGCGTCTTCGACCCGCGGCTGCTGTCCACGACGTGGGCCACCGGCCTGGGCCGTGCCCTCGGGATTCGCGTCGCTCTGCTGCTCGCCGCGGCGCCCGCGCTCGTCTGGCTGCTGAACCGCTCCCCGGACGCGCCGGACCGCCGCACGCGGTGGACGGCCGCGGCGGCGGTGCTCGCGGCCGCCGCGGCGCTCGCCACGACCTGGAGCCTCGCGAACCACAGCGTGACGGGCCAGGCCCGCGGGTTCGCCGTGCCGGTCGACGTCGTGCACCTCGTCGCCGGCTCGGTCTGGCTCGGGGGTCTCGTCGCGCTCGCCATGACGCACGTGCCGGCCCGCGACGCCGTGACCCTGCGCGTGGCGGTGCCCCGGTTCTCGCACACGGCGCTGGTGTGCGTGGCGGTCATGGCCGCCACCGGTCTGTTCCAGGCATGGCGGCAGGTCGGGTCGCTGCCGACGCTGTTCGCCACCGCGTACGGCCGGGTTCTGCTGGCGAAGGTCGCCCTCGTGGTCGTGCTGGTCGCGTTCGGCGCCGCCGCCCGCGGATGGGTCGCCCGCCACTACGGCACGGGCGGCAACCGGCGTCGTGGCGGCCCCGACCCCTACCAGCTCTACGCGTTCTACCGGCGGTTGCTGGCCGAGACGGCGGTGGGCGCCGTCGTGCTCGGCCTGTCCGCCGCGCTGGTCGCCATGGAGCCGGCCCGCTCGGCGTACGCCGGGCGCCGCTCGACGGCGGCGCCCGCGAATACGGCGGCGCCGGTGCCGGTCGTGCCCGAACCCGTGCCGTTCTCGGCCGGCTCCGGCCCCGCCGCGCGTGGTGCGGTGCTGCTCGAGGTGTTTCCACCGAAGGTGGGGCCGGCGCAGCTACACCTGTCGGTGCTCGGCCCGAACGGCGCGCCGCTCAACGTGCCGGAGGTGCACGCGGCCATGACCCTCACAGGCCGGGACCTCGGGCCGATCCCGGTGGAGCTCCAGGGCGCCGGCGGGCACTACATCGGCCAGATGAACCTGCCGTTCCCGGGTCGCTGGCAGGCCGTTCTCACGGTCCGCACCACGGAGACGGACCAGGCCACGGTTCGCGTCGTGGTCGACGTGAGCGCGTGAAGTCAGCTCAGGTAGTGGAACGCCGGCTTCGGGTGCATGAGGAAGTCGTGGTGGGAGATGTTCCAGGCGTACGCGCCGGCCATGGCGAAGGCGACGACGTCGCCGGCGGCGAGCGAGGCGGTGACGCGGCGGGCGAAGACGTCCTTGGGGGTGCAGAGCCGCCCCACCAGGGTCACCGGGCCGTCCTCGCCGTCCTCACCCCTCGGCAGCACCACGAAAGGCTGGTCGTGGCCCTTCGTGACCGGCGTCCGCAGGTGGTGGGTGCCGCCGGACAGGACGGCGAAGCGCTCCCCGTGCACGCGCTTCACGTCGAGCACGGTCGTGAGATACCAACCGCAGTAGGCCGTCAGGGCGCGTCCCGGCTCCACGCGCAGCGTCTCGCCCGGCCGGGCCAGCGCCCGCAGGCCCGCGCCGTACGCCGCCCAGTCGAACAGCTCCTCCGGGCGGGTGTAGGAGACGGCCATGCCGCCGCCCAGGTTGAACTCGCGCAGCCCGAGGCTCCTGCCGTACGCCAGGACGGCCTCGGCGAGCGCGAGCAGGTCAGGGGCGGCCAGGCCGCTCGCGAGGTGGGCGTGGATGCCGCGCAGCCGCACCGGTGAGGACCCGAGCAGGGTCAGGCACTCGGCGATCCCGCCGGGGTCCATGCCGAACGGCGTGGCGCCGCCGCCCATGGCGAGCGCCGCGCCGGTGACGGGCACGTCGAGGTTGACCCGCAGCAGCACGTCGGCCGGTTCGCGTAGCCGCCGCAGCTCGGCCGGGCTCTCGACGTGCCAGCGGGGGGCCGAGGGGGCGAGGGCCAGCTCCGCGCCGGTCTTGCCCGGCCCGCCGAAGCTCAGCGGCACCTCCGGCAGCACCGCTCTGACGTGCGCGAACTCGCCCCCGGATGAGACCTCGAAGCCGTCCATGTGCGGCGCGAGCACCCGCAGCACCTCGGGGTCGGGATTGGCCTTGACGGCGTAGCAGATCTCCGTGTCCGCCAGTGCGGCCCGTACGGCGGCCGCGTGACGGTCGAGCCCGGCCAGGTCGTAGACGTAGGCGGGGACGTCGTCCAGCGACTCGGCGACCTTCCGCACGCCCGCCGGCACCTCGATGCTCATCGGCGCTCTCCTTCCGCGTCCACGCGGAGCGGGTTCGGGACGGGGACATATCCGGCGGCCCGGTCGGCCGCCCTCGCCCAGCGCACGCCCAGGTTGGCCTTGGCCGGCAGCGGCGCCCCGGCCAGCACCCGGGTCAGCGGCGCGAGCGCGTCGAGACCCGCCGCGTGGTCCGCGACGTAGCGCTCCAGGGACTCCCGGGCGACCGCCCACAACGCGCGCAGGACGCCGTCGGCCGTGCCCGCCGTCGTCGCGGCGACTTCCGCCAGGTGGTTGACGAACAGGCAGTAGGCGACCCGGTTCCAGCCCCGCGCGGCGTCGTACGACAAAGGGGCGGCCACACCGCCCGGCACGCCGGTCAGGTCGTGCCGTCCGGTGACCAGCTTGGTGCCCTCCAGGTCGCGGAAGACCGCCTCGATGGGCCATCCAGCGGCGTCGAACCCGACGAGCACGTTCTGCACGTGCGCTTCGAGCACGACCCCGTGCCGGAAGAAGGCGTCGAGCACCGGGAACGCCACGCGCTCGACGTACGCCCCCCACCACGCCACAGGATCGGCCGTACGGCGGGCCAGGACGGCCTCGGGCACCCCGTCCGCACCGGCGGCCAGGGCGCCCGCGAGCACCGGCGTGGTGCCCGGCCCGCAGACCGCCCACGGACCGGTGCGGACGATCACCCCGAGCCCTTCCAGCAGCCGGGTGCCGAGCGTGGCCGATCGATAGCCGGGCTCGGGCAGCCACCGCGTGCCGGGGAAGCGCCGGGCCAGCCGCTCGAAGACGGGAGCGAGCCGCCGGGTCAGCTCGACCGCGCCGCGCAGCTCATACCAGGCGTTCTTCCGCACGCAGTTGGTGATCCGCACGTCGAGGCTGAACTTCAGGCACATGCCCGTGCCGGGGTCGTACACGGTCCGGACCGACGACGTGGGCACGACCGCGCGGGGGCCGGGCCCGAGGTCGACCAGCCGCCCGTCCGCGAACGGCCCGCGCAGCTCGGCGGCCAGCAGGCCGAGCTGCCAGGGATGGGCGGGCAGCGGGACATATCCGTCCGGCGCGTTCCCGAATGTGTCGAGCGCCGCCGTGTCGCCCTCCTGGGCCACCAGGTCGGCGCGCACCCCGAGCAGCCGCGGCGCGAACCGCGCGTGCGTCTCGGGCGCGTAGTCCGGCCAGTCGTCGCCCGAGCGCGCCTTGGGCGCGGGATGGAACGGGTGCCCGGCCACGAGGGCCTGCTCGGAGGCGAGCCACGGGTCGGCGGGCGGTACGGCCCGCGCGCGGGCGGCCAGGATCGCGGCGACCGCCTCCCGCCCGGCCCGCACCTGGGCGGCGAACTCCTCGTTGCCCCCGTCCAGGCCCCCGTCCAGTTCCTGCTCCACCAGCGCGACGAGCGGCGACAGGCCGAGGGGCCGCCAGCGCCCCTCCGCGAGGTGCTCGGGCGGGCCGTCGAAGCGCAGCGCGATGCCGCCGTGGACGCGGACGCGCACCGGCGTCCCCGCCACGCGGAGCGTGAGGTGGGGCCCCGCGGCGCGCACGTGCCCACCGGGGATGGCGACCTCGCGTAGCCAGCAGCGCAGCAGCGCCCCGAGCGCCGCCTCCTCGGCCAGGGCGGCGTGCGGATCGCGGGTGTGATTGTCGAGGAGCAGGCCGTCCACGGGTCAGGCACCCCTCAGGTAGTTGGGACCGGTCGTGCCGTAGAACTTGTTGACGTCCCTGGCCCCGGTGCGGTCCTTGGCCACGAGCGTCCCGGCGACGACCATCGACTTGCCGGTGAGGCGGGCGGCCTCCAGCGTGCGCGCCCGCAGCAGCCGGGCCATCGGGTCGTCCCCGTACGGCTCCAGCGCCGCCGTCAGCGCCCGTGCGACGAGCGGGGCGGCGGCCCCCGGCAGCGCGCCGTGGGCCACGGCCATGGCGGCCAGGTGCAGGGTGATCGTCACGAAGACGTCGGCGAGCGCGTACGGGTCGTCGGCCAGCATGCGCTCGTCGCCGAAGCCGGGCGGCTCGATCCCCGCCGCGTGCAGCCGCCGGGGCGAGGCGAGCAGCCCGTCGTTGTCCTTGACCAGCAGCCGCATGGGCCCGTCGCCGAACACCAGCGCGAGGTTCTGCTGGTGGGCCTCCAGCGCGACGCCATATCGGACGAACAGCGTGACGTTCCACTCCAGCAGTGCCGTGAGGTAGTCGCGCAGCAACGCCTCCGCGTCGCCGCCGTAGTGACGCCCGGCCACCTCGTGCAGGACGAGCCGCCCGTCGTCAGGCAGGGGCGCGAGCAGGGCGGCGACCGGCACGATCTCCCCTTCGGGCAGGTAGCGGACGAGCCAGCCCAGGTATTCGTGCCCGGCGTGCCCGTAGGTCTGCTCGTCCGCGAGCGTGACGCGCAGACCGGGTTCGCGGGCGAGGATCGCGCGCAGCAGCGTCTCGGCCAGCGCGCCGTCGCGCAGGGTGCCGGGTTTGATCGACCGGCGGTTGCGCAGGCCCAGCGTGCTGGCCGGGAGCGGCACCTTGAGATGCACGCGCTCGGCCACCTCGACCGTACGGGTCGACAGGGTCGGCCGTACGACCAGGTGAGCCTCGCGCGCGGTCACGAGCCCGGCAAGCCCGGCCACCAGCGGCTCTGTCAGCGGATGGACGGGGAGGAGCACGTGCGTGCGGGCCAGATCGGGCGCCAGCCCCACGTCACGTGGCGCGGGCCACCAGCGGGGGAGATCGGGCCGCGAGAGGGTCACCCCCTCGCGCGGCACGGCCGCCCACCGCATCGCGAACTCCGGGGCGAACTCGGGCGCGTACGCCGCCAGGCCGGCGGGGGAGATCCCGAGGCGGGCGCGGGCCGTCGGATAGAGCGGGTGGTCCACGGTCGCGGCCAGCGACTCGTAGCGGATGAGGCCGCGACGCCCGCGCAGCCGCCGGGCCACCTCGCCGCGCGTCCGGTGGTGGGCCTCCAGGGCCGCGAGCGCGTCGTGGCACTCCCGCTCGAAGGCGGCGACCCCCTCGGCGTCGGCGGGGTGGGCGACGGCCTCCAGCGTCTCCAGCACCTCCGCCAGGCGCAGGCGCTCGTGCGGGGCCGTGGCGAAGTCCTGGAACGGACTGCCCGGGGCGAGCCCCACCCGCCGTCCCGAGGCGAGGACGATCGCGACCCCGTCCTTGTCGTGGGTGACCCTGGCGGAGATCCCGGCGTAGTCCTCCCGCAGCAGGGCGTTCAGCACCCGCGCGGCCAGGTAGCGCTCGCGCTCGGTGGCCTGGTCGCGTGCCGCCGGGATCATGCGAGCACCCAAGGGTGCTCCTTCCTGAACGCGCCGATCGCGGCGTCGACGCTCGCGTGGTCCGGGCCGACGGCGCGGAGCAGGCCGAGGTAGTCGCGGTTCGTCCCCGTCACCTCGACGTGATCGCCGATCTCGCGCAGCGCCCGGTGCCGGAGCCGCACACCGTCCTTCTCCATGGACAGGTCCGGCGGCGCGCCGGTGACCGTGCCGGAGTGCTCGGCCACGAGGCTCACCACGGACCCGTACGCCGCTCCGTACGCCGCGCGCAGGCAGTCGAGGTCGAAGGAGGACACCGGTTCGCCCGCGTGGACGCGCAGGATCCACTCGTGCAGCGGCACGCCGAGCAGGTCCGCGAGCAGGAAGTCGCAGTTGTCGCCGATCAGCCGATAGTTGATCTCGATGACGCGGGGGCCGTCGCGGGTGACGGCATATTCGGTGTGGCACACGCCGAAGCCGATCCCGGCCGCGTCGAGCGCCGCGCCGAGATGGGCGAGGTGGCCGGTGTCGGGGGGCCGCCAGTCGAGGCGCTCCTCCACGAAGTGCGGCAGCGGGCCCAGCGTGGTGGCGAACCCGCCCAGCACGCGCCGGGTCTCGTCGTCGCCGAGCGTCTCCAGTGTGCGCACCGGCCCGTCGAGGAACTCCTCCGCGACCACGACCTCCCCCGGCCGCCGCTCCCGCGCCGCCGCGACGGCCGCGGCCAGCGCGTCGGGCCCGTCCACCAGCACGACGTCCTCGCTGGCCACGCCCTGCGCGGGCTTGACCACCACCGGGTACGGCAGGCCGTCCGGCAGGCCCTCCGCCGGGTCCGCGCTGGGAGGGATCCGTACGGACCTGACCGGTTCGACGGCGGCGAGGGCGCGGCGGGGGAGCGCCTTGTTCTTGGCGGGGACGCAGGCCCGCCAGTCCTTGCCGGGCAGGCCGAAATACTCGGCGGCGAGCGCGGTCGCGGCCTGGAGATGGTCGGAGTTGGAGAAGATCACGTCGGGCCGGTGGTGGGCGGCCACCGCGTCGATCACGGCCCGGAAGTCGCGGACGTCCGCCGCCACGACGTCGTGGCCCGGATACCGATCAGGCTGGTCGGTGAGTATCGTCACGTCCCAGCCCAGCGCGGCCGCGGCGGGGAGGAACCCGCCGGTCACCGAATCGGTCGGGTTGAGCGTGGTGAGGTACAGCCGCACCGGCCCTCCATAGGTAAGGCTAACCTAAGTGACCGCATCCTAGCCGGGAGCACGATCATTTGACCGGCGAACGGGAAAGGGCGGGGAGATTGCCGGAGCGGCGGCAGTGGAAGGATGACGGCGTGGAAATCGCGGACGGACTGCTCGGACCCCTGCTCCTGGCGCGCAGCGCCATCGACCGATCGGCGGCCCTGCGGGGCGACGAGGAATGGCTGCGGCGGGCGTGGGAGGCCGAGAAGACGCGGGTTCTCCTCGTCCACGACGGCCGCACCCTGCTCCGCCGCTTCACCGACGGCGCGGCCCTGGTGCTCACCTCGCCGGCCGAGGCGCCGGAGGGCACCCGCTATCTGCTGGGCGTGGACGAGGACGGCGTGCCCTACTTCGCCGTCAACGCGCCGCTGCCGGAGGGCGACGCGGCGGGCCTGCGAGAGGCCGCGGTGCTGCTGGACGACCGCGACGCCGGGCTGCTCGTCTACGCGGTGGCGCTGGAGGCGTGGCACGCGAGCCACGAATACTGCCCGCGGTGCGGCAGCCGTACGGACGTCACCGCGTCGGGCCACATGCGGGTGTGCCCGCGGGACGGCAGCCAGCACTTCCCGCGCGTCGACCCCGCGGTGATCATGCTGGTGCACGACGACGAGGACCGCATCCTGCTCGCGCGCGGCCCGCAGTGGCCGCAGGGCCGGATGTCGGTGCTCGCCGGGTTCGTGGAGCCGGGGGAGTCGCTGGAGCACGCGGTGGTCCGCGAGGTCCTGGAGGAGGTGGGCGTCGCCGTCACCGCGCCGCGTTATCTCGGCAGCCAGCCCTGGCCGTTCCCGCGCAGCCTGATGCTGGGCTTCTTCGCCCGCGCCGTCACCACCGAGCTGCGTCCCGATCTGGAGGAGATCGCCGAGGCGCGCTGGCTGTCCCGGGAGGAGCTGGAGGCACAGGTGCGCTCGGGCGACCTGGTGCTGCCCGGCCAGGTCTCGATCGCCCGGCGGCTGATCGAGACCTGGTATGGGGAGCCGATCCCCGACACCGAGTGGTGAGTCAGCAGGCGCCTTCGAGGTGCCGCTTCACCTCGGCGACCGAGGGGTTGGTCATGGTGTGGCAGTCCGCGACCACGGTGGGGACGACCTGGTTGCCGTTGTTCACGCTCGCGACGAAGTCCGCGGCGTCCGGGTGCTGCTCGATGTCCACCTCGCTGAAGACGATGCCCTCCCGGGTGAGCTGGCTCTTCAGCCGCTTGCAGGGGCCGCACCAGCTCGTGGTGTAAACCGTCAGCGCCATCTGTCGTCCCTTCCGTGCGCATCACTGTTGCCGAGAGCAGTCATGGCAACATCGCGAGTGCGCCGCATGTTCCCGCCGCGTCCACCCCCTTTTGATCTCGGCTCCGCGCGGCCTCTGAGGGCCGGATGGCAGAGGCGCCCGGCGGTCGGGGCGCAGGCGGCATAGGTGAGCGAGCCGCACTGGAAGCGTCCGCGGACGGCCGGGATCGTCCATCGGTGCCGGATTGTGATGTGGATCACTGCCGTGATTGTCACGCGGGGGCAGGCCGGCTCGTCTGGTTGCCGTGAACGGCGGATCCCGGCCAGAACGCCGGGGCGGACCAAGGAGAGATCATGCGAGTTCTCGTCGCGGGGGCCACTGGGGTGATCGGTGAGCGGATGGTTCCGCTGTTGACCGCGGTGGGGCACGAAGTGCTGGGGCTGGCCCGGCCGGGGAGCGGCACGGCCAAGCTGGAGGCGGCGGGTGCCCGGGTGGTGGTCGCCGACGCGCTGGACCGGGACGGGGTGCGCCGCGCGGTCGGGAAGGCGGCGCCCGACGCGGTGGTGAACATGCTCACCGCGATTCCGGCCGAGATCGATCCCCGGCATCTGGCGCGCGATTTCGCGGTGACCAACCGGCTGCGCACCGAGGGCACCCGGAACCTCATCGAGGCCGCCCGCGGAGCGCGGATCATCAGTCAGGGCCTGGCCTACGCCTATCAGCCGGGCGAGGGCATGGCCGAAGAGGACGCCCCGCTGTGGCGGACCGGCACGCCCGGACAGTTCGTGCCCGTGCTGGACGCGCTGGCCGAGCTGGAGCGCCTGACCACGCAGGCGGGCGGGCTGGTGCTGCGGCTGGGCCACCTGTACGGGCCCGGCTCGATCTACGCCCCCGGCGGATCCTTCGTCCGGCAGGCACGGGCGGGGAAGGTGCCGCTGGTCGGTGGCGGGAACGCGGTCTTCTCCTTCACGCACGCCGACGACGTCGCGACCGCCGTCGCGGCCGCGCTGGACAAGCCCGACGTCAACGGCGTGCTGAACATCGTCGACGACCGGCCGGAGCCGCTGCGCCGATGGCTGCCGGAGCTGGCCGCCCTCCTTCGCGCCCCGGCGCCGAAGAGGGCGCCTGCCGCGCTGGCCCGGCTGGCGGTCGGGAGCTGGGGGGTGGCGTTCATGAACCTGCTGCGCGGCGCCGCCAACACCCGGGCCCGGCTGCACCTGGACTGGCGTCCCCGTTACTCCTCGGTGTCCGAGGGATTCGCGGCCGAGCTGCGCGACGCGCCGGCTCAGGCCGCATGAGCCGCGAACCGGTTCTCGCGTAGCCATCGATTCTGAGGACAGATCTGATGAAGGCTCTGCTGAAAGCGATGCTCGTCGTCGTGACCGCCGGTGCGTCGTTGACCCCGGCCACGGCCCCCGTACGGGCCGATGTGATCTGCGACGACTGGTGCGAGGCCGCCTGGGCGCAGCAGCGCGCCGACGCCCTGCCCCGCACCGCCTTCTACGACCCGCCGAACCCGCTGCCCTGCTGCAGGGCCAGGCTGACACCGTCATCCTCGCGTGGATGACGGACGAGGTCGCCCGGGCGCTTCGCCGAACCGGGTGCGCGGTGGACTACCGCACCTACCCCGGCCTGGAGCACGATACCTACCCCGGACAGACCGTCGGCATCGACGACGGCGCCATGCCGGACATCCTCGACTGGGTCGCCGGCCGGTTCGCCGCCGGAAGGGACACGGCGAAGTGAACGTCGATCGGCGGGCCGCCGCCGGCGGGCAGGGAGCGCACAGTGGACGAGACCTTTGAGGAGCACCGGCAGCTCCTCCTCGGCCTGGGGTACCGGTTGCTGGGCAGCATGTGGGACGCCGAGGACGTGGTGCAGGAGACCTACCTGCGCTGGACGAACACCGATCGGTCGCAGGTCCGTGAGCCGCGCTCGTTCCTGGTGACGGTGGTGACCCGTCTGGCGCTCGACCAGTTGCGCTCGGCGCGAGTGGCGCGCGAGGCATACATCGGGCCGTGGCTGCCCGAGCCGGTCGACGGCCGGGCGTTCGGCCCGCTGGAGACCGCCGAGCTGCGCGACACCCTCTCGTACGCGACGCTCCACATGATGGAGCGGCTGTCACCGCCGGAACGGGCGGTCTTCGTGCTGCGCGAGGCATTCGACGTGCCCTATGACCGGATCGCCGAGATTCTCGACGCCTCCGTGCCGACCTGCCGGCAGTGGCACCACCGGGCGGTGCGGTATCTGAGCCGGGATTCCGGGCGGTTCGCCGCCCCCGCCCGGTCCGAGCACGCCGAACTGCTCACGCGGTTCCTGGCCGCGGCGCAGGACGGCGACCTGGCCGCCCTGGCCGAGCTGCTGGCCAAGGACGCGGTCGCCTACAACGACGGCGGGGGCAAGGTCCGTGCCGCCCTGCGCCCGGTCCTCGGACGGGACAACGTCGTGGCGTTCGTGGCCGGCCTGATGTCCCGGTACCCGATCGAGGAGGCCCGCCTGACGCAGGCCAACGGCGAACCGGCCGTCTGGACCGTGATCGGCGGGCAGCGGCAGCTCGTCGCCTTCGACGTCCGCGACGGACGCATCCACGCCATCTACGGCGTCCTCAACCCCGACAAGCTCATCCACATCTGACAGGACGAGCATCCAGGGGGCTCTGCGGCCGCTCGCGAGGACCCGCCACTCAGGGCGGGTCCTCCGCGCGGTACGTGGGGAGGGCGAGGTCGTGCCGACCGGCGGTGATCAACCAGCCGCACCCAGACCTCAACCACCCCCATGCGCGGATAACGGGGCTAGTGCCCCAGCCGGGCGACGATCCAGTTCTGGACGGTCTCGGCGACCCCCGGCTCCCGGTAGAGCGGGGAGCTGTGCTGGGTGCCGGCCATGGTCTTGACGGTCATCCGCACACCCACACTGGCCAGCGCCTCCTTGAGCATCTCGCTCTGGTAGGGCGGGACGAACTCCTCGGCGGAGTGGAAGGCGAGCATCGGCGGGTCGCCGGGCGAGGCGTGGAACGGCACCTCCATGCTCGACCACACGCTCGGGCACTTGGCGGGCGTGCAGCCGCCGGCCAGCTTGATCGCCGCCTTGCGCAGCTTCTGCTGCTCCTTGGTGCCGAACGCGCTGCCGTCCGCGAACGCCGACAGCGGCGAGACGGGCGGGGAGATCCCGACGACGCCGCGCAGGCCCGGCCGGCCGTCGCCGTACGCGCCGACGGCGGCGGCCAGATGGCCGCCCGCGGAGAACCCGACCAGGACATAGCGGCCGGGGTCGGTGTTGAACATCGCCGCGTGCCTGCGCACGGCGTTGACGGCGGTCAGCACGTCGGTGCGCTGCGCCGGCCAGGCCGCGTCGCCCGACAGCCGATAGTCGAGGTTCACGACCGTGTAGCCGAGCTGGGAGTAGCTGCGGCTGATCGATTTCATGTACTTCTTGTCGCCACCGGACCACCAGCCGCCGTGGATGACGAAAACCGCCGGGCGCCGCGGCCCGGCGGTGTGCCACCACACGTCCATGGTCTGGCGCGCGTGCGAGCCGTACGCGTAGGTGCGGATCCGCACGTCCGGCGGCGTGGGCGCCGACGAGGGCGAGGCCGACGGGGACGGCGAGGGCGACGGGCTCGCGGAGGGCGAGGCGGAAGGCCCGGCGGTGGGCCGGGTGGTGGACCCGGCGGAATGCGTCGCGGAGGGGTTGGGGGAAGCGGAGGGGCGATGGGCGGGGGAGCCCGCCGGGGTGGCCGCCTGGGCGTCCGGCGAGGCCAGGGCGAGGGTGGCGAGGGCTGCGGCGCCCACGCCTAAAGCAGTTCGGACCGCGGTGGCCACGGTGTGTTCCTCCCCGATGTAGCGGCGTGCGCCGACCGGTCCCCGGGACATGCTCGGCCGGCTGCTGGAAGGATGATGCCAGTAACAACGTCCGCAACGCATGTTGGGAGCTCCTCCTTGGACGTCCTCGACGGTCTGGATCCCGAGCAGCGCGAGGTCGCCCAGGCGGTGCGCGGACCGGTGTGCGTGCTCGCCGGCGCGGGGACCGGCAAGACCCGCGCCATCACGCACCGCATCGCGTACGCCGTGCACACCGGGGTCGTCGAGCCGCAGGGCGTGCTCGCCGTCACCTTCACGACCCGCGCGGCGGCCGAGCTCAAGCAGCGGCTGCGCGGCCTCGGGGCGGCCGGCGTGCAGGCCCGCACGTTCCACGCGGCGGCCCTGCGCCAGCTCAGCTACTTCTGGCCGCGCGTGATCGGCGGCGACCCGCCGCAGGTGGTCGAGTCGAAGCTGCCGCTGCTCGTGGAGGCGGCCAGGCGCCTGCGCAGGAACCCCGACCGCGGCGAGCTGCGCGACGTGGCGAGCGAGATCGAGTGGGCGAAGGTCACCCAGGTCGGCCCGGAGGACTACCCCGCCGCCGCGGCCAAGGCCCGGCGCACGCCGCCGATCGCGCCCGAGGAGGTGGCCCGGCTGTACGAGGGGTACGAGAGCCTGCGCCGCCAGCGCAACCTGATCGACTTCGAGACGATCCTGGAGCTCACGGCGGCCGTGATGACCGAGCACCGCGAGGTCGCCGCGCAGATCCGCCAGCAGTACCGCTATTTCGTGGTCGACGAGTTCCAGGACGTCAACCCGCTGCAGAAGCTGCTGCTCGACACCTGGCTCGGTGGGCGCGACGACGTGTGCGTGGTGGGCGACCCCAACCAGACGATCTACTCGTTCACCGGCGCGACGCCCCACTATCTGACCAACTTCGCCGTCGAGCACCCCTCGGCGGCCGTGATCAGGCTGGTGCGCGACTACCGCTCGACCCCGCAGGTGGTGACGCTGGCCAACCGCGTCATGGCGCGCTCGCCCCACCGGCTGGAACTGGTCGCCCAGCGGCCCGACGGTCCCGAGCCGGTCTTCACCGAATATGACGACGAGCAGGCCGAGGCGCTCGGCGTCGCGCTCACGGTCAAGAAGCTGATGGCCGACGGCGTGCCCACCCGCGAGATCGCGGTGCTGTTCCGGGTCAACGCCCAGTCGGAGGCGTACGAGCAGGCGTTCACCGACGCAGGGGTGCCCTACCTGCTGCGCGGGGCGGAGCGGTTCTTCGAGCGCCCCGAGGTGCGCCAGGCCGTGGTGCTGCTGCGCGGCGCGGCCCGGTCGTCGGCCGACGAGCCGCTCGCGCCCGCCGTGCACGCGATCCTGTCGGGCATCGGGCTGACCGCCGAGCCGCCCGGCGGCGGCAAGGCCAGGGAGAAGTGGGAGTCGCTCAAGGCGCTCGCCGACCTCGCCGAGGACATGGCGGCCGAGGGCGCCGACCTGCCCAGGTTCGTCGGCGAGCTGGAGCGCAGGGCCATGGAGCAGCACGCGCCGCCGGTCGAGGGCGTGACGCTCGCCTCCCTGCACGCCGCCAAGGGCCTGGAGTGGGACGCGGTCTTCCTCGTCGGCCTCACCGACGGCATGGTCCCGATCGTCTACGCGGAGACGCCGGACCAGATCGAGGAGGAGCGGCGGCTGCTGTACGTCGGGATCACCCGGGCCCGCGAGCACCTGCACATGTCGTGGGCGCTCGCCCGCTCGCCGGGAGGCCGCCGCTCCCGCAGGCCGTCGCGCTTCCTCGACGGGCTGTCCCCGCGTACGGCGAGCGTGGCCAGGGCCGAGCGGCCGGGAGGCTCCGGCGGCCGGGCGAAGCGCTCGGCGGCGCCGCTGCACTGCCGGATCTGCGGCAAGACGCTCTCGGCGGCGGCCGAGCAGAAGCTGGGCCGCTGCGCGACCTGCCCCGCGGACTACGACGAGGCCCTGCTCGAACGGCTGAAGGCGTGGCGCTCGGCCGAGGCGAAGGAGCAGAAGGTCCCCGCGTACGTCGTCTTCACGGACGTCACCCTCCAGGCCATCGCCGAGCGGGCGCCCGCCTCCGAGCAGGACCTGCTCGCGATCGCCGGAATCGGACGCGTCAAACTTGAGCGGTACGGCGACGCGGTCCTGGAGCTCTGCCGCGGCGCCGGTACTGTTACCGACGAGTAATACCCGCGTGTGCTGGAGGCTGCCGTGAACTCGGCCCTGAAGGAGCTGCTGGACCTGCTCGACCTCGAACCGATCGAGCTCGACATCTTCCGGGGACGCAGCCCGGAGGAGCGCATCCAGCGGGTCTTCGGCGGCCAGGTGGCGGCGCAGGCGCTCGTCGCGGCCGGCCGTACGGTGCCGTCCGACCGGATGGTCCACTCGCTGCACGCCTACTTCATCCGGCCGGGGGACCCGGCCGTCCCGATCGTCTACAACGTCGAGCGGGTCCGCGACGGGCGGTCGTTCACCACCCGGCGCATCACGGCGATCCAGCACGGCAAGGCGATCTTCTCGATGTCGGCGTCGTTCCACATCGAGGAGCCGGGCGTGAGCCACCAGGCCGTGCGCATGCCGCAGGTTCCGGACCCCGAGACGCTGCCGACCTTCCAGGAGCGGATGCTGAAGGTCGTGGGCGACGAGCCGGGCTGGCGCGAGCTGCTGGCCAAGCCGCGCCCGGTGGACGCGCGCTATGTGAACGCGCTGACGTGGGAGGCCGCCCACGACCCCACCCTGGTCACCCCGGAGAACAACGTCTGGTTCCGGTATGACGCCGACCTGCCCGACGACCCGCTGCTGCACGTCGTGCTCGCGGCGTACGCCAGCGACTTCACGCTCGTCGACACCGTGCTGCTGGCCCACGGCCTGGCCTGGGGGTCCTCGGCGGTGTCCGGCGCGTCGCTGGACCACGCGATGTGGTTCCACCGGCCCTTCCGGGCCGACGAATGGCTGCTGTACGCCCAGGAGTCGCCGTGGTCGGGAGCGGCGCGCGGGCTCGCCCGCGGGCAGATGTTCACCGCGGCCGGGGAACTGGCCGTGTCCGTGGTCCAGGAGTGCCTCATCCGGGTGTCGCCGGCGTTGCACTCCGATGTCACGAAGTCGTGAAAATCGCAGGTAGAAAATAGGTTGCCCACCCTGCCGCGGCGGTTTAGGGTCTTGGACAAGTCAGCCGGACGCTTCGGTCCGGTGAGATCGCACTGAAATGGAGGTGAGTCCAGTGAGGAACATCACGACGTCCCGCACGCTGTGGCTCGCCTCCGCATGCCCGGCCGCCATTGTCATGCCGAAACTGCGGCGTGGCGAGGCCGCCGCTGCCCTGGCTCCGGTGACCGGAGCCGCGGGCTCGGCCGCCTTCGGCGCGTTCGCCGGCCTGGCCAGCCACCACCGCAACCCCGTCCAGCGACCGGTCTATGTGAACCGGCCGATGGGCGATGAGCAGATCCGCACCGCCGCTCGCGGAGGTGCGCAGGGTCCGCACGATGCCTGGAGAGGACCAGTCATACCCTGACTAGGTCTCCATCTCCGGGCCGCGGATCCCACCCAGGATCCGCGGCCTTCTTGTTTTGTCGGCCACGAATCCACACCCCCAACGAGGACAAACCAGACCAAACCATTCAAAGAGGTGACGCAGATGGCGGCCCCGGTCATGGACCTGATCGAAGCCGAAATCCCCTGTCGTACCGACCCCGACCTGTGGTTCGCCGAGTCTCCCGAGGACGTGGAGTTCGCCAAGGCGCTCTGCGGCGGCTGCCCGATCCAGAAGGCCTGCCTGGCCCGCGCGCTGGAGCGCGAGGAGCCGTGGGGCGTCTGGGGCGGGGAGCTCATCCTGCGGGGGGTCGTCGTGCCCCGCAAGCGTCCCCGTGGGCGCCCGCGTAAGTCCCCTGTCGCCGCCTGACCAGCAACCACAGCAATTTCCGGAAGGAACCGATCCAGATGAGCATCTCCCCGATCACCTCCCTGTATCTGCACCAAGAACTGGCGCACGAGCGAATACGAACCCTCCACCGCGAAGCTGCGGAGGAGCGGCTGGCCGGCCGGATCAGGAGCGTGCAGAGGGCACGCCGGCAGGCCGAGCGCGCGTCCCGGCGGCTGAGCTCCGCGCTGGCGCGCATGTGACGCGAGCCTGACGCGACCGAACAAGTGAATCGATGACGAAGGCCCGGGCCCGGCGAACGGCCCGGGCCTTCGTCGCTCGTAAAGATGCGATCACCGAACGCACAGAAGATCGTCTGCCGTGGGAGCGGGCGAGGACCACGGGGTATGAGGCGGATCGCCGCCCCAGGCCGGATGGTCACGGGCGGCGGGCGAAGTGGTGCATGAGCGGTGGGTGGGACTCGGATGGGCGACCGTACGTCAGGCGCGCTTGATCTCGTGGCGGTTGCGCGACGGCTCGCCGTCACCGCGCTCGTCGCCGGACTGTGGGGTTCGGTCATGCCGGAGGCCGAGGCCGCGCCGGTCGCGGCGACGGCGCGGGTGGCGCGCCACGGCCACGGTCACGGCAACGGCCACGGCGACGGAGCGACCCAGGCCACCACGGGCACCAACACCGCGAACGCGCCCGCCATCAACAGCCCGCCCAAGCAGATATCCGGTGGCCGCCGCAACGTGAACGCCCCCGCGGCCAACAGCGCCGTCACGTTCGCGGGCGTCCAGCAGGTGTCGAGCGTCAGCGTGTTCACCAACACCCTCAACGGCAACTGCAGGAGAGGGATCAAGCGCTGCGTCATCAACCAGAACCTGCAGACGAGCGAGAGCCGCGGCGGCCGATGACGCCGCCCGCTCAGGTCAGGGCGAGCGCGCTGTCCTCGGACTCGCCCGTCTCGTCGGCGAAGCCGGGCACCCAGCGCACCACCTCGTCGCGGAAGCGGGCGGTGGCGCCGAGCTGGCACAGCACGCCGACGCCGGCCGCGTGCACGCGGTGGATCAGCACGTACGACGGGGGCAGGTTGAGCTGGCGGACCACGTTGTTCGGCCGCAGGTCGGCCACGGTCGCCGCCTGCTCCCGCAGCCACTCCCTGCTGAAGGCGAACTCCTCGACCCGGGTCGGCTCGACGTACGGCGCGAGGAAGGCCCGCAGGGCGTCGACGTCGACCTCGATGTGCGGGCGGATGAACCCCTCCGCGCGCAGCCCGCGCACGACCGTCTCCATGTCGCCCTGGTTGAAGATGCGGGTGAGCCTGCCGAAGGCGACGGGGTAGCCGTCGGGCATGCGGTTGACCGCCCCGAAGTCCAGCACGCCGAGCCGCCCGTCCTCCAGCAGCCAGAAGTTGCCGGGGTGCGGGTCGGCGTGCAGCATCCCGACCCGGGCCGGGGAGCAGAACAGGAAGCGGACGAACAGCAGGCCGGCGTGGTTGCGCTCCTCCTGAGTGCCGTCGGCGATGATCCGGGAGAGCGGGGTGCCCGTCATCCATTCGGAGACGAGGATCTGCTCGTTGGCCGCGATCACGGCGGGCACGTGGGAGTCGGGGGCGTCGCGGAACTCCTCGGCGAACGCCTGCTGGGCCTCGGCCTCCTTCAGGTAGTCGAGCTCCTCGGCCACCCGCTCCTTCAGCTCGGCCAGCACGGGCTTGATGTCGAGACCGGGCAGCAGCGCGCCGAAGAGCTTGCCGAGCCGCGCGAGCTGGTTGAAGTCGGAGATCAGGGCCTTGCCCGCCCCCGGATACTGGATCTTCACGGCCACCGGGCGGCCGTCGTGCCACACGGCGCGGTGCACCTGCCCGATCGACGCCGCGGCGCTCGGCCGGTCGTCGAACTCCAGGAAGTTCTCCCGCCAGTCGTCGCCGAGCTGCTCGGTCAGCACCCGGTGGACGGTGGCGGCAGGAAGCGGCGGCGCCGCGTCCTGCAGCCGGGTGAGCGTCGCCCGGTACGGCCCGGCGATCTCGGGCGGCAGCGCCGCCTCGAAGATCGAAAGTGCCTGGCCGAGCTTCATCGCCCCGCCCTTGAGCTCGCCGAGCACCTTGAAGACCTGGTCGGCCGTACGCTTCTGGATCTCCTGGGCGAC
Source organism: Microbispora sp. CSR-4 (assembly GCF_008033685.1). Taxonomy (NCBI): domain Bacteria; kingdom Bacillati; phylum Actinomycetota; class Actinomycetes; order Streptosporangiales; family Streptosporangiaceae; genus Microbispora; species Microbispora sp. CSR-4. The sequence goes on along the minus strand of NZ_VJVX01000019.1, from coordinate 15,846 downwards.
GATCTCCGCGGAGGCGCCACCGAGCCGCCTGCCCAGTCCGAGCGCGGTGCGGCCGGCGAACCCGAGAGGGAGTGTCGCGAGCTTTGCCGAGCGTGTCACGGCGCGGTGGGGAAGGTCACTCACACGACCATTGTCGGCGATGAAGAGTGCTTTCGACCACGATTTCCGATCGAGCGGGCACCGGGGCTCCGGCCGGCGCGAGCCTCCCGGAGGAATACGCCGTCTATGAGATTGGTCACACCGCGACTGCCGTGACGGGAGTATCCGCCGGTGAGAGGCGTGGCCTGTGGCCGTTCACGCGGCGGGAGCGCGGGGCACGGCCGCCGCGCCGGTCGCGTCGCCCGGGACGCAGCCGCAGTCGGGGTGCGGCTCGCAGGCGCGGTGCCGCCAGCGCCACCCGGGCGACACCTCCAGCAGGCCGCCGGGCACGCGTCCCTCGTCGAGATAGGCCAGAGCCTGACCGGCCGCCTGCGCGGCGACCAGGCACGACAGCACCACGTCGCAGGCGATCTCGCCCGCCGGATAGCCCCCGAGCCGGGCGCCCACGAGCGGCCAGGACGGATCCCGGTCGCGGCGGCCGAGATCGAGGCAGCGCAGGCAGGCGGTGAGTCCGGGGACGACGAAGGGCCCCACCGAGCCGTGTCCCTCGAAGGCGCAGACCAGCAGGTGAGGCACCCCCTCGGCGACGATCTCGTGGACCAGCGTGGCGTCGAGCGGGTCGGCGGGTGCGAGGATCACCAGGTCGGGGCGCACCCCGCCGTCGGACAGCCGGGAGGCGGCCCGTCCGGGCCAGGCGTTGACGGCGGGGGAGATCCGCCGGGCCGCGAGCACGGCGGCCTCCTCGCGGGTCGTCCCCGTCTCCGCGCGGCCGAGCCCGCCGGGAACCACGTCGCCCCAGGTCGCGGTGCCCGGATCGACCACGCAGATGTGGCCCACTCCCGCCGCGGCGAGCAGCGTGACGACCCGCGCGCCGACCCGGCCCGCGCCGTACACGCGGATCCGCGCCGCCCTGCGCGCCGACATCGCGCTCATGCCGCCGTCGGTGGAGGTCAGCGCCAGCCTGTCCAGATCGGGGCGGAGGCGGTCGCGCTCGGCGAGCGGCAGGTCGGCGAGGGGCTCCGGCCGGGCCGCGGCGTCCTCGATCAGGCCGTGCGCGGCGAGCCGGGCGACCACCTCCAGGGCGGACGCCTCGTCGAGACCGCTGCTCGCCACCGCCTGCCGCAGGGTGCGGGCGCCGTCGAGGCCGTCGATCAGGCGGCGCACGGGCGGCTCGACGCCGGTCAGCACGACGGCCCGGAGCGGATGGACGCCGAACTGCAGCGTGCGGCCGTCCCGTTCGACCCGGCGCAAAACCGGCTTGAGTCGAGGTCTCATAGTCGTCAGACCTTGCCATATGCAGGGTGGGCGCGGGCGCCGGTACCAGCGTGGCTGTGGATAATTACCGGGGTGATCGTGGTCGGTGAATATCCGCAACCCCGTAGTTTTCACGCCCGCAAGGTCACGTTCGCCCGATTGACCAGGGAGAACGTGTACCACCCCCTGTGGAATTCGGCGCGTGTCGGCTACCTTTCATATGTGCCCCCCGAGACAGTCGAGGTTCGTCGGAGCGCACGACGGCGGCGAACCGTTTCCGCGTACCGCGATGGCGACAAGACCATCGTGCTGCTTCCGGCTGGTCTGAGCACGACCGACGAGGAGCAGTGGGTACGCCGCATGCTCGACCGCCTTGCGGCCAAGGAGCAGCGAAGACGCCCGAGCGACGACGACCTGCTCGAGCGGGCGACGGAGCTTTCGGCGCGCTATCTGGACGGCAAGGCCGTGCCGGCGAGTGTCCGCTGGGTGGAGAACCAGCTGCACAGGTGGGGGTCGTGCACCCCCGACCACGGCACGATCAGGTTGTCGGCCCGGCTGCGGGGCATGCCTGCCTGGGTGGTCGACTACGTCATCATGCACGAGCTGGTCCACCTGCTCGTGCCCAGCCACGGCCCGCGCTTCTGGGCCCTCGTGGAGCGCTATCCGCGGGCGGAACGTGCCAGGGGTTTCCTCGAAGGATTCTCCATGGCCGCCAACGGCGCGCCGGAGGAGTGTTGACCCGGGTCGTCGCGGTGCTGGTCACTCCGGGCATGGCGGACGCGGCTCCACCCGGCGTGGACCCGGCCGAGTTCCTGACGGCGATGGCCGAGGACACCTACGAGATGGTCGCCGGGCTCGAACTCGTGCGGCCGGTGATCCTGTCGGCCGGCGTGCCGGGGCTTGAGGACATCGCCTGGCCGGGCACGCCCGTCCTGCGGATCGCCTCGCCCGCCGACGCCTTCGCCGCGCTGTCCGCCGGCGACGAGACCGCGGAGGAGGGCGTCGTCGTCAGCGCCGACGCCCCCGACCTGCCGCCGCTGCTGATCGGAAAGCTCTTCCGGGAGCTCGGGCGGGCCCACCTCGCGGTCTGCCCGGCCGAGGGCGGCGGCGCCGTCGCCGTGGCGGCGCGCCTGCCGGTCGCCGAGTGGGCCGCGCCCGACCTCGACGAACCCGACGCCGTCGCGGCGATGCGCCGCCGGGCGCCCGGTCCCCGCATGGTCGCCACCGGTCCCGGCTGGCACCGGCTCAGGAAGCCGCAGGACGTGGCCCGCCTCGACCCCGGGCTCGAAGGCTGGGACAACACCCGCGCTCTGCTGACCTGAGACTCATATCCGTCCGGGCAGGCGAAGCTCGGCGTAGAACGCCAGGTGGTCGCTGCCCGCGACCCTGTGGACGCCGGTGCGCACGGCCGACGCCCGCTGGTCGTACAGCACGTGGTCGATCGTGATCAACGGCGGGAACCACCGGTTCGCGGGCCAGGTGGCGGTCAGGCCGTCGCCGGTCGCGTCGGCCGCGTCCGCGTAGCCCCGCCCGAGCACCGCGCGCAGCGCGGCGTGATCGAGGCTCGCGTTGAAGTCGCCCGCCAGGACCCGTACGACGCCGGGGGACGCGGCCGGGAGCGCCGCGAGATCGGCCTCCCACTGAGCCGTGTAGGGAGCGTTCAAGGGCGCGAGCGTGTGCACGTCGACGATCTCCACGGGCGGGCCGGACGGCAGGGCGAGCCGGGCCCTCGGCATGTGGTGGCCGCCCTCGCGCACGAAGTCGGGCGCCGCGCTGAGGGGATGACGCGCGTAGATCCCGCTGCCCGAGGGCCCGGGCCCGTCCTCCAGGTGCCGGTAGGGCAGCAGGCGCGCCACGCCCGCCGCGTCCAGCGCCTCGACGGCCTCGTGAGTGAGCTCCTGGGTGGTGAGCACGTCCGGCCGGAGCCGGCGTACGAGATCCACCACGGTCGCGGCATCGCCCGCGCCGAAAAAGAGGTTGACCGTGAGGATCCGCAGCGGCGGTCCCGTGACGGGGGGGGCCGAGCCGGCCGCGCGGGGCAGGACCACGGCCGCCAGCAGGACCGATGCCGCCACCGCCACCACGATCACGGCCGTACGGCGGGCGGCCCGCGCGATCGCCACCGCCAGGAGCGATGTGGCCGCGACGTAGGGCGTGCCCGTCATCAGCGCCACGCCCACTCCGCCAAGGGGGACGGCGCCGTCGGCCCCGGCGAGCCGGGCCGCCGCCCAGACCGCGAACGGCGCCACCACGATCCACGCCGTCCGGGGGGAGACCCGGAGCCTCCGGCGCGGGGGAGAGACGATCTCGCCGCCCACGTCCAGCTTGGTCATGAGCCCGACCGTAGCCGAGCCGTCCCCGGGACCGAACGCGCCGCGCGTTCAGGCCGGAAGAGCCGGAGACCCGGGGTGCGGCGGCGACGAACCCAATCCGGCGTCGCGCGCCCGCGCCACGGCCGCCGCTCGGTCGGCGACGTGCAGGCGGTCGGGGAAGAGCAGGATGCCGAAGGTCGCCATCAGGGGCACGCCGAGAAGGCTGAACGGAGTCTGCGCCAGGTAGATCCACGACGCGATGTCGATCCTGCCGATGTGCGCCGCGGCGTCGGCGGCGGCATTGAGCCCGGAGCCGATCGGCGCCGCCGTGCCGGAGATGAGGAAGATCCAGCCGGTCCGGCTGCGCGGCTGCGTTCGCGGTATCGCCGCGCCGACAAAGCGACCGCCAGATAGACCACCGCGGTCGCCGAAATCAGGATGGACAGCCGGCTCAGGTGGCCGGTGGCGATCAATGCCATGCCCAGGGCGGCGAAGAGCACGGCCAGCGTCACCGTGGCCGACACGACGATTCCGGGCTTCGACGCCATCACCGTCGATTGTGCGCCGAAGACGGGTCGCCCGACAGTGTTCCTGAGTGTAGCCACACTGTTCCTGGGCGTCGCCGCACCGTTCCTGGGCGTCGCCGCACTGTTCCTGGGCGTCGCCGCACCGCTGAGCGACGCGGTGACACGACCCGCGATCAGGCCGAGGCCGGCCTGATCGCGAGTGTGCTGCGCCTCGGTGAAGGCGGCTTCATCGGAGATCATCACGCCACCGCGGGGACTCAGAGCGTGACCGTGTCGTTGTCGCTCTCACAGCCGGTCGCCCCGGATCCCGGGCGGCAGAGTCAGAGGTCCTGGTGCATGCGGGATTCGTCTCGTCGGATTCCCGGCTGTGCCGGGCCGTACGGGGCCGGGCCGTACGGCGAGGGTTCAGGCGGTACGGGGGTTCAGGCGGTACGGCACAGCGACCGGGCGCGGCGGGCCAGCCGCCGCGTCGCCTCGTCGCTCAGCTCCGGGATCTCCTCCACGGGGAACCAGCGCAGGTCGAGGGACTCGTCGCTGATCACCGCCTCGGCGCCGGGAGGCGCGACCGCGCCGTACTCGACGTCGAGATGCCAGCTGTGCGGCGGGTGGCACCACACCTTGTGCCGGTCGAGCGCGAGCGGCCCGCCCAGCAGGGTCAGCCCGGAGATGCCCGACTCCTCGGTGGCCTCGCGCAGGGCGACCTGCGCGAGCGTGGTGTCGGACGTCTCGCAGTGCCCGCCCATCGGCAGCCACATCCCGGCCTTGGGGTGCAGGGTCAGCAGCACGCGTTCGCCGTCGTGCGACAGGACGGCGGTCGTTGCCGTGAGGTGGCCGGGAGCGCACTCGCGCCACATCGCGTCCTCGTGGGCGCGCAGGTGCGTCAGGAACTCCTCGCGGAGCCGCTCCTCCTCGGGGGTGGGCGCGACCCATCCGGCCAGTACGGCTTGCGCGTCACGATGCAGGCTCACCGGCGCAGCCTACCGACAGCCGGTGACCCTTACTTGCCGGACTCCTCGCCTGTCTCGTCACCCGAGCCGGGCTCCTTGTGCTCCCCAGGCTCCTTGGGCTCCTCCAGCGCGGACAGGTCCCACTCGGCCTCGCCCTTCACGAACGACTCGGGGTTGTCCAGGTCGTCCGCGGTGGGCATGAGGTCGGGGTGACCCCAGACGGCGTCCCTGCCCTCGATCCCGCGCGCGGCCTCCAGTGCCCTCCACAGGGCGGCCGCCTCACGCAGCCGTCGCGGGCGCAGCTCCAGGCCCACCAGGGTGGCGAAGGTGCGCTCGGCCGGGCCGCCCGTGGCGCGGCGGCGCCGTACGGTCTCGGCCAGCGCCGCGGCGGACGGGAGCTTGCCCTCGGCGGCGGTGTCGACCACCGTGGCCACCCAGCCCTCGACCAGCGCGAGCGCGGTCTCCAGCCGGGTGAGCGCGGCCTTCTGCCGCTCGGTCTCCTCGGGCTTGAGCAGCTCGCCGCCGCCCAGGACCTCCTGGATCCGCTCGGGGTCGCTGAGGTCGAGCCCTTCGAGCTTCTCCTGGAGGGCGGACACGTCCACCGTGATGCCCTGGGCGTACTCCTCGACCGCGCCGAGCAGGTGCGCCCGCAGCCACGGCACGTGCTGGAAGAGCCGGTGGTGCGCCGCCTCGCGCAGCGCCAGGTAGAGGCGGATCTCGTCGGAGGGCGTCTCAAGGCCGCTGCTGAAGGCGGCCACGCCTCCGGGCAGCAGGGCGGCGGTGTCCGACAGCGGCAGGCCGATGTCGGAGGAGCCGACCACCTCGCGGGCGAGCGAGCCGAGGGCCTGGCCGATCTGCTGGCCGACCATCATGCTGCCCATCTGCCGGAGCATGCCCATGAGCGGCCCGGCCACGGCCTGCGCCTCGGGCGGCAGGCCCGCCCCGCCGAGCGTGCCGCCCATCGTCTCGACCATCTGGGCGGCGACGGGATCGCACAGCTGCTTCCAGACCGGGATCGTCTTCTCGATCCACTCCGACCGGCTCCAGGCCTGCGGGGTGGTCACGCCGCTCGGCAGCGTGGTCACCTCGTTGAGCCACAGGTCGGCCAGGTTGAGGGCCTCGACGATCTGCCGTCGCTCGCCCTCCATGACGCTCGGATCGCCCTCGGCGACCACGGCGTGCCGTGCGATGTTCTTCGCCATGTCCCAGTTGACGGGACCGGCCTCCGGTGAGGCCGACAGCATGTCGGCGAACTGCCGCATGGCCGCGGCGATCTGCTCCGGGCTGCCGAACATGGCGAACGGGTTGTCGTTGGGGTCGTTTTCGCGACCTGGCAGGTCAGTCACCGCGCCACCTCGTGCAGGATGGAGGAGTCCACATCCGCCACGTTATCCGCCGTGGGGCGGATCAGTGCAAAGTGAGGACCTCGTGCCTACCTCGAAACGCCTGCGTCCCCCCGTCGTCGCCGTCACCGGCGCCGCCTCCGGTCTCGGCCGGGCGTTCCTCGCGAAAGTGGCCTCGTCTGCGGATTTCCGCCGCGTGGTGGCCATCGACGAGCAGCGCGGCGACACCCCGGACGTCACCTGGCGGGTCCTCGACATTCGCGATCCGCTCTTGGCGAACCGGATCTCCGATGTGGACGTCCTGGTGCATCTCGGCACGGACGAGTCGCTCGACACCGACCCCGCCGAGCGCCGCCGCTACAACCTGCGGGCCGCCCAGACCGTGCTCACGGCCTGCGCCGCGGCCCGGGTGCGGCGGGTCGTGCTGGTGACGAGCGCGATGGTGTACGGCGCCGCCGCCGACAACCCGGTGCCCCTGCCCGAGGACGCCCCGGTCGCGGCCGAGCCCGACACCGGCCTGGTGGGCGACCACCTGGAGATCGAGGCCCTGGTGCGGCGGTCGCTGCGGGCGCATCCCGGCCTGGAGGTGACCGTGCTGCGGCCCGCCGCCCTGGTCGGGCCGGGCGTCGACACGGTCATCACCCGCCACTTCGAGGCGCCGCGGCTGCTCGTGGTGAAGGGCTGCCTGCCGCGCTGGCAGTTCTGCCACGTCGACGACCTGGTGTCCGCGCTGGAGGCCGCCGCCCTGGGCCGGGTCGGCGGGGTCGTGGCGGTCGGCTCCGAGGGGTGGCTGGAGATGGAGCAGGTGGAGGAGATCTCCGGCCTGAAGCGGTTCGAGCTGCCGGCGGGGCTGACGTTCGGCACCGCGCAGCGGCTGCACCGGCTCGGCATCACGCCGACGGCCGCGACCGACCTGCACTACGTGGTCTATCCCTGGGTGGTCGACGGCGTGGCGCTGCGGGAGGCGGGCTGGAAGCCGGCCTGGACCAACGAGGCCGCGCTGCGGGAGCTGCTCGAACTGTGCGAGGGCAGGCACGCGGTCGTCGGCCGCCGCCTGTCGGGCAAGGAGGCCACGATCACCGCGGCGGGTGCGACCGTCGCGGTCATCGGCACGGCCGCGATCGTCCGGGCCGCACGCCGCAAGCGCCGCACCTGACGGGCCGCAGGCACTACCCTCGGTGACGTGGACGTCATCCGATTGCTGGGCATTCGCGACACCCCGTTGTCCGTGGACGAGGTGCTGGGCGCGGTGGAGGACAACGCCGCCGGGGGCACCGCGGTCTTCGTCGGCACCGTGCGCGAGCAGGACGGCGGCAGGCCGGTGACGCTCCTGTCCTACTCGGCGCACCCGTCCGCGGAGGAGCATCTGCGCAGGGTCGCGGAGAAGGTCGCGGCGGACTTCCCGGTGACCGCCCTGGCGGCCGTCCACCGGGTGGGCGACCTGCGCCTGGGGGAGATCGCCGTCGTCGTGGCGGCCGCCTGTCCCCACCGGGGCGAGGCGTTCGAGGCCTGCCGCAGGCTGATCGACGACCTCAAGCACGAGGTGCCCATCTGGAAGCACCAGGTGTTCGCCGACGGGGACGCCGAGTGGGTCGGCGCCTGCGACTGATGCACCCGGAATGCCCGGAGCCCGGAACGCATAGAGTTCGTTCATGTCCCGACGCGCTCTGACCCTGCTGGTCGCGGGATTCCTCGCGCTCGCGCTGGCCGTGATCGGCGCCATGCTGCCGGTGCCGTACGTCGTGCTGAGCCCCGGCCCCACCGAGAACACGATCGGGGACGTCAAGGGGAAACCGGTCATCACGATCTCAGGCCATGAGACCTATCCGACGCAGGGCAGGCTGAGCCTGGTCACCGTCGCCTACCAGGGCGGGCCCGACAACCGTCTCGACCTGCTCACCGCGCTGCGCGGCTGGCTCGACCCGACGGTCGCCGTGGTGCCGGAGGAGACGCTGTTCCCGAAGTCCACCTCGGCCGAGCAGGTCCAGGAGCAGAACACACAGGAGATGACCGACTCGCAGCAGTCGGCCACCGCCGCCGCGCTGAACGCCCTCAAGATCCCCATCGAGAAGGTGATCACGGTCGCCGGGACCGACAAGGGCACGCCGGCCGACGGCAAGCTCAAGCCGGGCGACGAGATCACGGCGGTGGACGGCAAGACGGTGGGCGAGCTCTCGTCCGTCGCCTCGTCCGTGCAGAGCCGCAAGCCCGGCGAGCAGGTGACGTTCACGGTCAAGCGCGCCGGAGCCTCGACGCAGGTGCAGGTCGGCACCGTGGCGGGCACGGACGGCAAGGCCAAGGTCGGCGTGCAGATGCGTTCGGGCTACCGGTTCCCGTTCAAGGTCGACATCAGCGTCGGCGAGGTCGGCGGGCCGAGCGCGGGCCTGATGTTCTCGCTGGGCATCTACGACAAGCTGACGCCGGGGGCGCTCACCGGAGGCATGTCGATCGCGGGCACCGGGACGATCGACCCGGCAGGCCAGGTCGGCCCGATCGGCGGGATCGAGCAGAAGATGGTCGGCGCGCGCCGGGCCGGGGCGACCGTCTTCCTCACGCCCGCGGGCAACTGCGCCGACGCCGTCAAGGCCGTGCCCGCGGGGCTGCGCCTGGTGCGGGTCGAGACGCTGGACGGCGCGATCAAGGCGATCGACGCCCTGCGCGATCACAAGGGCGAGGTCCCCGCCTGCCCGGCAGGCTGACCGTACGACCCGGGCGCGGGGCGGTGACCTGCTCGTCCTGTCCGCACGCGGCGTCGCGATAACGATCAGATCTGTTACCACGACCACGCCAATCGCGGTGTAGGTTTCCAAGCACGGACCGTTGCCCTCTGACAATCATGGCCCTGCCAATCTGAGACAAGGGGTTGAGCGTTGAGCTTCCGGAGCCCCGGAGCCGGACGGGCGGTGCGCTTGCCCCGACGGCCGCGCCTTCTGATACCCGTGCTGCTCGCCGTCGTGGCGATCGTCGTGTTACTGCTGGTCTTCTCGGGGATCTACACCGACTACCTCTGGTATGACTCGGTGAGTTTCTCCTCGGTGTTCTCCACGATGCTGGTCACCCAGGTGGTGCTGTTCATCGTGGGCGCCGCCCTGATGATCGCCATCGTGGGCGGCAACATGGTGCTCGCGCACCGCACCCGCCCGATGTTCGGGCCGGGGATGTTCGGGGCGCCGCAGGGCGCCGACCGCTACCGGGTCGCGCTCGACCCGCACCGGCGGCTGGTCTTCCTGGTCGGCATGGGCGTCCTCGCCCTGTTCACGGGCTCGTCCACGGCGGGGCTGTGGAAGACCTGGCTGCAGTTCGTGAACCGCACGCCCTTCAACGAGAAGGACGCGCAGTTCGGCCTCGACCTGTCGTTCTTCGTGTTCACGATGCCGTTCCTGCGGATGCTGCTGAACTTCCTGTTCACGGCCGTGATCCTGTCGATCATCGCGGCGACGATCGTGCACTACCTGTACGGCGGGTTCCGGATCTCCTCGCCCGGCGGGGTGCACGCCACCCGGGCCGCCAGGGCTCACCTGTCGGTGCTGCTCGGCGTGTTCGTCCTGCTCAAGGCCGCGGCCTACTGGCTCGACAGGTACAGCCTGGTCTTCTCCGACCGCGGCAAGACCTTCGGCGCGTCGTACACCGACGTGCACGCGGTGCTCCCGGCCAAGGGGATCCTCGCGGTCATCTCGCTCATCTGCGCGCTGATCTTCTTCGCCGGCGTCATCAGGCCGGGCGGGATGTTCCCCGGCGTGGCGTTCGGGCTGCTCGTGCTGTCGGCCGTCCTGATCGGCACGGTCTATCCCTCGCTGGTCGAGCAGTTCCAGGTCAGGCCGAACCAGCAGAGCAAGGAGCAGGCGTACATCCAGCGCAACATCGACGCGACACGAAAAGCCTACGGAGTCGATACGGCGAAGGTCACGGAGTACAGCGCCAAGACCGACACCGACGCCTCCGTGCTGCAGACCGAGGCGTCGGCCATCCCCGGCATGCGCCTGCTCGACCCGAGCCTGCTGTCGCCGACGTTCCAGCAGAAGCAGCAGATCCGCGGCTACTACCAGTTCCCCGAGCAGCTCGACATCGACAGGTATCCCGTCGACGGCAAGCCGCGCGACACGGTGGTGGCGGTCCGCGAGATCGGCCGCCCGCCGGAGGGGCAGCGCAACTGGATCAACGACCACCTCGTCTACACGCACGGCTTCGGCTTCGTCGCCGCGCCCGGCAACAAGGTGGACAGCAGCGGCCTGCCGGTGTTCAGCGAGCGCGACATCCCGCCGGTGGGCGACCTCGGCGACTACGAGCCCCGTATCTACTTCGGTGAGAACTCGCCCGACTACTCGATCGTCGGCGGGCCCAAGTCGGCAAGGCCGATCGAGCTGGACTACCCGCAGCAGGGACAGGCGGGCGCCGACCAGAACAACACCGGCCAGGTGAACAACACCTACGAGGGCAAGGGCGGCGTCTCGATCGGCAACTTCTTCCGCCGCCTGCTCTACGCGGTGAAGTACGGCGAGACCAACCTGCTGCTCAACTCGAACATCAACGACGAGTCCCGCATCCTCTACAACCGCGAGCCGGTGCAGCGCATCCAGCAGGTCGCGCCGTTCCTCACGCTCGACCGCGACCCGTACCCGGCCGTGGTGGACGGGCGCATCGTGTGGATCGTGGACGCGTACACGACGTCCGACTCCTACCCCTACTCCGAGCGCAAGAGCCTGGAGTCGCTCACCACCGACGTGCAGTCGAGCCGCCTCGGCGTGCCGCAGGTGCCCAGGGACGAGATCAACTACATCCGCAACTCGGTGAAGGCGACCGTGGACGCCTACGACGGCACGGTCACCCTGTACGCCTGGGACGAGTCCGACCCGGTGCTCAAGACGTGGGAGAAGGCCTTCGGCGGGGTCGTCAAGCCGGCCTCGCAGATCACCCCGGGGCTGCGCGCGCACCTGCGCTACCCGGCCGACCTGTTCAAGGCGCAGCGGGAGATCCTCACCTCCTACCACGTCACCGACGCCAACGCGTTCTTCAGCGGCCAGGACTTCTGGAAGGTCCCCGAGGACCCGGCGACCGGCAAGAGCAAGCAGCCGCCCTACTACGTGACGATGAAGATGCCCGGCAGCGAGACCGAGCGCTTCTCGCTGACGACCACGTTCGTGCCCAACCAGCGGCAGAACATGGCGGCGTTCATGGCGGTCGACGCGACGGCCTCCGGACCGAACCCGCCGCTGGAGATCCTCCAGTTGCCGAGCACGACCGCGATCCAGGGTCCGCCACAGGCGCAGAACCTGTTCGAGTCGAACACCACGGTGTCGACCGAGCTCAACCTGCTGCGCGGCGGCGGCACCGACGTGCTGTACGGCAACCTGCTCACGCTGCCCTTCGGCGGCGGCCTCCTGTACGTCGAACCGGTCTACATCCAGCCGCGTGCGGAGACCTCGGGCAAGTATCCGACCCTCCGCCGGGTGCTGGTGCTGTACGGCGAGAAGGTCGGCTTCGGGCCGACGCTCAGCAACGCGCTCGAGCAGGTGTTCGGCGGCACGGTGGCGACGCCGCCGGACCAGACGCCCGACCAGACGGCGAACCAGCCTCCCGGTCAGGTGACCCCGCCGGAGAGCACGTCCGCGCTGACGTCGGCGCTCGACCGGGCCCAGCAGGCGTACGACGACTCGCAGAAGGCGCTGTCGGCGAACCCGCCCGACTGGAAGGCGTACGGCGACGCCCAGGCGTCGCTGAAGAAGGCGCTGGACGACCTGGCCAAGCTCAAGACCGGGACCTCCCAGACCCCGGCCCCGAGCGCCAGTCCGAGCGCGAGCGGGAGTCCGCCGGCCGGTGCGACTCCCAGCCCGGCACCGAGCGGCTGAACTATCCCGGAGCCCCGCGTCCCCACGGGCGCGGGGCTCCGGTTTGCCTCCCGCGCGATGCCGGGATAGTGTTCGTAGAGCCGACGCGGGGTGGAGCAGCTCGGTAGCTCGCTGGGCTCATAACCCAGAGGTCGCAGGTTCAAATCCTGTCCCCGCTACCAAGTGAGACCCCCGGACCCTCAGGTCCGGGGGTTTTCCTTTTCGCCCGACCACCGTTAGCCGGTTGAGGGGCGGAACGGAAGGGAGCACCTAGGTGTCGATCTGGACAGGCACCTGGATCTTGCTGGCGATCGGGGTGTGAATATCCGCCTGAACCTCGGTGAACAAGGAGACCCGCAGGGCATACCGCACGGGAACGCTCACACGATCACGGCGATTGTTCTGCTTCCACCAGCCGCCGACGGGATAGACGGCGATCACCCCGCAGCGGGCGAGGTCGACCGCGTGGCCGCTCCAGATGTCGGCATGCAGGGAACCGGAGTTGCGCGCCTGCCCCAGAAACCAGCGGTCGTCCGTGGCCGATGTGGTGCGGACGCCGCGCTCCTCGCCCTCGGCCGCATTGCTGAGCCGCTTGTGGAAGTCAGCAAGGCTCTCGGTCGGCCGGATGACGTCGAAGCGCAGGCCGTGCGAGGCGTACGCGTAACGACCCTGCCAACCGCGGTTGGAGGGGTTGGGCTCGATGGAGTACGACAGCGTTACCCGCATCCGCACCGGGGCGTTTTCGAGGTCCTGTAGCAGATCGGACGGCCACGGCAGGGTGTGCAGGCGCATGGCCCGCATCGAGATCGAGGACTTCGACCGCGCGAAGGGACGGAACTCGTCCTCGACGATCATCGTCACGTCGCCGGCGGCGCTCGCCAGCACACGTGCCTCGGTGGGGGCGCCCCAGCCGTAACGCTTCAACAGGGCGTACCGCTTGCTCTTCAGAGAGCCCTCCCGAGGCGTCGGGAAGTGGGCGGCCATGGCGGGAGTCCACTCGGCTGCGTGTACGAGCAGGCCGCGGACCGCCTCGGGCGTGAGACTCGGATACCGGCTGAGCACTAGGGCGCCTAACCTGGCCGCCTGGGAGGTGGCCGCGCTCGTCGCGTTCGCCGTGGTGAGCAGACTGTACGCGCCGCCCGTGGTGAGGACTTCCACGCCCTGGTGGCTGTCGAGCTCACCCCAGGAAGAGGCCAGCAGGTTGCCGCAGTTCGTGGAGCAGGGAAAGGCGCAGCTCGGAGATGTTGGCCACCAGCGCCGCGTTTTTCGGGCTGCCGCTCGGAGTGACCTCGGTGGCGAACTGGTCGAACAGGCTGATGAACTTCGATACGGCCGAGAACGGCAGCCAGATGAGTGCGCGCTCGGGCAGGTCCTCGCCCGCTGGGACGACCGAGAGGAGTTTGGCGCCGTGGGCATCGAGGCGTTCCAGAGCCAGGCTGTACTCGGCGGACCAGCCGACGACGGTCAGCACGAAACCGTCGCCGCGTACGCTCTCGTCCACAGCGACATGAGCCGAACGAGCCGAGGCCTCCGCCAGGCGGAGCTCGCCCTTGAGTTTGGTGGCATGTGCTCGGCGATCGCTGATATCCCTACGTCCACCGCTGATCGGTGCGCTTCGTCCCCTGTACGCGGCGTCGGTCCCGGTGCCCGGGACGATCAGGTGGGGAAGGCGGCGGAACGTGGGCCTATTGGGCTCACCCATGCCGGGCAGCGCGGCGCGCGTCGAGCGCCGACCTCAGTGCGAGGGTGGAGAGTGAATCATCACCAGCGAGGATCGCGTCCTTGGCGGCGATCTCCCCCGCTCGCACGAGTTCGGCGTGACTGAGGTCGCCGACATGACCCATCAGATCGTCCCAGTCCACTTCTGCCGTGTTCATCGACGTCAGCCTCCGGCGCAGCACCTCGATAGCTTGTTCTGCACTCGGCACATCATAGGTAATGACCGCGTCGAATCTACGGAATAGTGCGCCATCCAAGATCGCCGCATGATTTGTGGCCGCCACCACTAGGCTTTCCGGTCGCGCTTCGTCCAGAAATAGCAGGAAACTGTTGAGTATGCGCCGGGCTTCGCCGACATCTCCTTCAATGCGGCGTTCCGCGCCGATTGCGTCGAATTCGTCAAACAGGTAGACGGCTCGATTGCGGGCTGCGGCATCGAAGACCAGCCGCAGTTTGGAGGCGGTCTGTCCCATGAACCTGCTGATCAGTCCGTCCAAGCGGACGGTGAACAGCGGAAGGCTCAGCTCACGGGCGAGCATCGCGGCGCTCATGCTCTTGCCGGTCCCGGGCGGCCCGACGAGCAGCAGCCTGGAGATGGGGGCGAAACCATGGCTCTCCAGGCGTTCGCGCTGCCGTTGCTCATGTAGAACACGTTCTAGCTGTGTTCGCACGGCCTCGGCGAGCGTCATGTCGGCGAGGTGGACGTCCGGATAGCCGGCCGTGACGAAAAGAATGCCCAGCCTATTTATGCCCTGTGGGCCGATCCACTTCCGTCAGGGTGCCTGTCTCGTTCGGGCCGCCTACGATCGGCGGTGGCAGCGTGAGGGAGTCGCCTGGGGAGCGGACATCAGGCCGGGAAGTCGAACTCGCGGGCCTTGACACCGGCGATGAAGGCTTGCCACTCAGTGGGAGTAAAGAGCAGTTTCGGGCCGCCGGGGTCCTTGCTGTCGCGTACGGCCACCGTGCCGGGCAGGTTGGTCGCCACCTCGACACACTGACCACCGTTGTCACCGGAGATCGATGACTTTCGCCAGAGCGCAGCGCCCAGGTCCATGCCTGTCTCGCTTCCTCGATCATCCTGACGGATACGGGCTCAGGATAGGCCCAATCCGGGATCGAGGGACGGCACAACCTCCATCGAATTCTCTCCTGACTTGGATGAAAATTCCACCTTTTTTCCGCCTCGTTATTCCATGCTCAGCCCGGAACAGACCGCGTTATGTCATGACCCTTGATTTTTCGGGCTGTTCAACCGATCGTCCGCCCGATATTGCAGAGGCAGTCTAGGGCGCGTATCGGGTTGTGATCAATTTGTGGGATTCGCCTGTCCATCGTGGCTTGATCCGGTAGATCGGCGTGTGTGACGCGTGCGCAGCTGACGGATGAGGAATGGGAGTTCATCAAGCCCTATCTCCCGATCGGCAGGTTCGGCCCGTACCCTGAGCGGCTGCGGCAGCAGTTCGAGGGGGTGATCTGGCGGTTCAGGACGGGTGGGCAGTGGCGGGAGATCCCGCAGGAGTTCGGCGCCTGGCAGACCGTTCACAACCGCTTCCGGCAGTGGAGGGATGCCGGCGTCTTCGAAGTCCTGCTTGAAGGGGCGATCGCGGAAGCCGCCAAACGCGGCGAGGTGGACTTATCCCTGGTCAGTGTGGACTCCACCACCGCTCGGGCGCACCACGACGCCGCCGGGATGCACCTTGACCCGGACGTGCTGGCCGCCTTGGAGAAGGCTGCCGAACAGGAGCGGGCCCGGCAAAAGGGGGCGACCGGGAAGGACAACAGGAGCAGGACGCCCGAAACGACGCCGAAGCAGAACAACG
>NZ_VJVX01000189.1:0-991 GCF_008033685.1 Microbispora sp. CSR-4 | reverse complement strand
CTCGAAGTGGTCGCCCCAGCAGGCGATCTCCAGGCCGTCGTAGCCCCATTCCGAGGCCAGCCGGCAGACCTCCTCGAACGGCAGGTCCGCCCACTGCCCCGTGAACAACGTGATCGGTCGCGTCATCTCACTCCCGCTCTCACAACCTTGTGGACAATCACACCGAGATCCAGCCCGACCCGGCGGCGGCGCTCTCCTCGACCGCGGCGAGCACCCGCTGCACCCGCAGCCCGTCCTCGAAGGACGGCGTGGGGTCGGTGCCGTCGGCGATCGCCTCCAGGAAGTCCTTCGTCTCGTGGACGAAGGTGTGCTCGTAACCGAGGCCATGGCCCGGCGGCCACCACGCCCCGGCGTACGGGTGGTCCGGCTCGGTGACGAGGATCCGCCGGAAACCGGCATCCCCCTCGTCGGCCTGGTAGAACCACAGCTCGTTCATCGCCTCGAAGTCGAAGGCCAGGCTGCCCGACGAGCCGTTGACCTCGATGCGCAGCGCGTTCTTGCGCCCGGTGGCGAAGCGGGTGGCCTCGAAGGAGCCCAGTGCCCCGCCCTCGAAGCGGCCGATGAACAGCGCCGCGTCGTCCACCGTCACCTCGCCCATTTCACTGCCGCCTTCGGCGGCCAGGCCGGCCGACTCCTCGGCGAGCGGGCGCTCCTTGATGAAGGTCTCGGTGAGCGCGCTCACCCCGGTAAGCGACCGGCCGACGATGAACTGCGCGGTGTCGATGATGTGGGCGCCGATGTCGCCGAGGGCGCCCGATCCCGCCTTGTCCTTCTGCAGCCGCCAGACCAGGGGGAACTGCGGGTCGACGATCCAGTCCTGCAGATACTGCGCCCGCACGTGCCGGATCTCGCCGAGCCTGCCCTCCTCGACGAACCGCCGGGCCAGCGCGATCGCGGGCACGCGGCGGTAGTTGAAGGCGACCATGCTGCGCACGCCGCGCGCCGCCGCCTCCCGCGCCGCCGCGGCCATCGCCTCGGCCTCGGCCACGGT
>NZ_VJVX01000188.1:0-997 GCF_008033685.1 Microbispora sp. CSR-4 | reverse complement strand
ACGGCTTCACAAAACTGCGAATGTGTTGGACTGCCTGCCGAAGTCGGCTCAGCCGGCGGCCAAGGCCGCGATCGCAGACATCTACAACGCCGAGGACAAAGACCAGGCCAACAAGGCCATCAGGACATTCGAGCGGCAGTACGGGGCGAAGTTCCCCAAGGCCGTCAAGAAGATCGTCGACGACGCGGACGTGCTGCTGGCGTTCTTCGACTACCCGGCCGAACACTGGATCCACCTGCGCACCACGAACCCGATCGAGTCGACATTCTCCACTGTCCGACTACGCACCAAGGTCACCCGCGGTGCCGGTTCCCGCGCGGCGGCCCTGGCGATGACATTCAAGCTCATCGAGTCCGCCCAGCAACGCTGGCGCTCGGTCAACGCACCCCACCTGGTCGCTCTGGTGCGTGCCGGAGCCCGCTTCGAACGCGGCGTACTCATCGAGCGTGACGAGGTCACCGCAGCATGACCGGCAATGCCGAACGCCCGTTGCTCTTCCTCGATGTCGACGGGCCGCTTCTCCCGTTCGGCGAGGACCCGCAACACGCACCGAGGGTTACCGCACCGGACTCGCGCTTGGCGCGACTCACCGCCGAGGTGGGGCGCCGGCTGGCAGCGCTATCCTGCGAACTCGTCTGGGCGACAACCTGGGAAGACGAGGCGAACGCCGAGATAGCACCCCGGATCGGGCTACCGCGGCTGCCCGTCGTGAGCTGGCCGGACCCATCCGACAGGCATGAACGCGAGGACCAATGGTTCGGGCTCTGCTGGAAGACTCGGACCCTGGTGAACTGGGCGGGTGGGCGCCCGTTCGCCTGGGTCGACGACGAGATCACCGACGCCGACAGGGAGTGGGTCTCCGCGCACCATAGCGGCCAGGCTCTCCTCCACCACGTGGAGTCATACCGGGGACTCGCCGACGACGACTTCGCAGCCCTCGACCAATGGCTTCGAGCTCTGTGAATCACGCGCAATCCACAGGATTTGACAATTGCTC
>NZ_VJVX01000187.1:0-999 GCF_008033685.1 Microbispora sp. CSR-4 | reverse complement strand
GATGTCGACCGGCGTGCCGTCCTCGAGGAACGGCATGTCCTCCACCGGCAGGATCTTGGAGATGACGCCCTTGTTGCCGTGACGGCCGGCGAGCTTGTCACCATCGGTGATCTTGCGCTTCTGCGCCACGTACACGCGCACCAGCTCGTTCACGCCCGGAGGAAGCTCGTCGCCCTCCTCACGGCTGAACACCCGCACACCGATGACCTTGCCCGACTCACCGTGCGGCACCTTCAGCGAGGTGTCGCGCACCTCACGCGCCTTCTCACCGAAGATCGCCCGCAGCAGCCGCTCCTCCGGCGTCAGCTCGGTCTCACCCTTCGGCGTGACCTTGCCGACCAGGATGTCTCCGGTCGTCACCTCGGCGCCGATGCGGATGATGCCGCGCTCGTCGAGGTCGGCCAGCGCGTCCTCGGAGGCGTTGGGGATGTCGCGGGTGATCTCCTCCGGACCCAGCTTGGTGTCGCGGGCGTCGACCTCGTGCTCTTCGATGTGGATCGACGACAGCACGTCGTCCTGCACCAGACGCTGGGACAGGATGATCGCGTCCTCGTAGTTGTGCCCCTCCCAGGGCATGAACGCCACCAGCAGGTTCTTGCCCAGCGCCATCTCACCGTTGTCGGTGCACGGACCGTCGGCGACGACCTGACCCCGCTCGACCCGGTCGCCCTCGGACACGATCGGCTTCTGGTTGAAGCAGGTGCCCTGGTTCGACCGCTTGAACTTCGCCACCCGATACGTCGTCCGGGTGCCGTCGTCGTTCATCACCGTGATGTAGTCGGCCGAGACCTCCTCCACCACACCGGCCTTCTCGGCCGTGATGACATCACCGGCGTCCGTCGCCGCGCGATACTCCATGCCGGTGCCGACCAGCGGCGCCTCGCTCTTGAGCAACGGCACCGACTGACGCTGCATGTTCGACCCCATGAGCGCGCGGTTGGCGTCGTCGTGCTCCAGGAACGGGATCATCGCCGTCGCCACCGACACCATCTGGCGCGG
>NZ_VJVX01000186.1:0-1013 GCF_008033685.1 Microbispora sp. CSR-4 | reverse complement strand
GATCGCGCGCGGGCCGGCGCGGCACTGGAACAGGCACGCGCCGACGGCCTGCCGTTCGAGGAGGCGCGGGCCCGGCTGGTCCTCGGCGTGCTCGGCGACGCCGGGTAGTTCCCCTTAACGGAGCGTCCACGCGCTTCGGTTCAGTCGGACACCACGGTCGGGGCGTTGCATCGAGGACTGCCTCGCATCGCTGGGCTGGGGCTCCGTATTTGCCCAGGTCAGGGTTTGATTCGATGGTGTGTTCGAGGTAGGCTTGGGGTAGCCGTTGCAGGTGAGCCTAGCTGGCGGGCCGTTGGCCATACGCCGTGTGTTAAGCCGAGTCTGTTGAAGGAAGTCCCGGTCCGGGCGGTCGGGAAACCGTTGTTTGCCTTCGTCTGTGCTCCTGGGGGTTCACCGCCGTGTCCGCGCCGCACTCGCCGTCCGCTGCCGCCGGGCAGCGCCCGGCACCGCCGGTGCCCTCGACACGTGCAGCACGCTCTGCGGACCCGACAAGTCCAGCACGCGCGCCGCGCCCGCCTCGCCCGGCGCGCTCTGCGGACCCGGCGCGCTCTGCGGACCCGACACGTCCGGCGGACCCGGCGCGCCCGGCGGATCCGGCGCGTCCGGTGGAGCCGACGCCTTCAGCGCGCCCGGCACGCCCGGTGGGCCCGGTGGGCCCGGTGGGCCCGGCCTACCCTTCGCGTGTGGTGGGCGGGGTGTCCTCCGCTGGCCAGGGTGGGGGCGAGGCCGGGGGCGAAGGTACCGGCGGTGGTGGGGTGCCGGTGGCGATTCCTGATGGGCTGGCGGTGGTCCCGCCGGGGGCCGAGCTTGCGGGGGTGCTGGCGGGTATCGCTGTGGAGCGGGTGTCGGGGTTCGACACTGTGGAGGTGCTCAAGGCTGCCTACCGGCAGTCGTGTCATGACCGGGCGTGGTTTTTGCGGGTGCTGCTGGAGGTCGGGCTGCGTGAGGCGTGGTCCGGCGACAGCGTGGTCCGCCTGCAAACACCGGAGGAGTTCGCCCCGGATGAGGCGCGG
>NZ_VJVX01000185.1:0-1028 GCF_008033685.1 Microbispora sp. CSR-4 | reverse complement strand
CGCAGGGCGCCCCCGCCCTGCTCGCCGCACTGGCCGTTCTGCGGGCTGTCGGCACCCTCTTGGTCGCCATGGTCGCCGTGGCGGCGTTCGCCGTCCCGGCCGGTGCCGACACCACCTGGTCGGTCGTCCCCGCCAACGCCGACGGCCCCGACGGCCGCACCGCCATCGACATCGAACTGCCCGCCGGGCAACAGGTCACCGAACACATCGCCGTCATCAACCGCTCCACCCAACCCGTCGACTTCGCCATCGACGCAGGCGACGGCTACCTCACCACCAAGGGCTACTTCGACATGCGGCCCCCCGAGGCCACCCCCGTCGACGGCGGCGCCTGGATCACCGTCCCCGAAAAAGTCACCATCGCCGCCGGAGCCACCACCGTCGTCCCCATCACCGTGGCCATCCCCCAAAACGCCACCCCCGGCGACCACCCCGCCGGCGTCACCGCCTCCGTCGACGCCGTCTCCGGCCAGGTCCGCGTCCACAACCGCGTCGGCGTCCGCGTCAACATCCGCGTCACCGGCACCTTCGCCGCCAAAATCGCCGTCAGCAACATACAGACCGCCTACACCTGGTCCTGGAACCCCTTCACCCCCGGCACCGTCGAAGTCACCTACACCCTCGCCAACACCGGCAACGTCCGCCTGGCCCCCGACAGCCGCATCCAGACCTCCACCCTCGCCGGCGACAACACCTGGGACGACACCTCCGAAGCCAGAGCCCGCGAAATCATGCCCGGCGGCAGCCGCACCTTCACCGCCCGCATCACCGGCACCTGGCCCCTGGGACCCATCGGCACCACCATCTGGGCCATCCCCTCCCCCGCAGGCAAACCCCTGCCCGGCGTCACCGCCGAACGCGTCGCCATCGACACCACCATCTGGGCCATCCCCTGGCCCCAGCTCACCCTCCTCGCCCTGCTCGCCCTCGCCGTCCTCGCCCTCCGCCTCACCAGCACCCGGCGCCGCCGCCGCATCGAAAAGCTGATCCTCCTCAACAGCCGCGGCACCCCCCTCGGCACATGAGCC
>NZ_VJVX01000184.1:0-1060 GCF_008033685.1 Microbispora sp. CSR-4 | reverse complement strand
GCGCTCGCCGCCGTGGCCTGGGCCGCGGTCAGCGCCTCCTGCGGCGACTGCGACCCGCTCATCGCGGCCTGCATCGCCTTCCACATCGGCTCGGAGATCTTCGGATACTTCGTGCCGAGGTTGTCGCTGGTGCGGCCCTTGGCCGCCTTGACCGCCTCCACCCACACCTTCAGCTCGGCGTTCTGCTCGACCTGCTTGGCCTGCACGTCCTCCGTCGGCGCGATGTACGACAGCGTGGTCGTGGTGGTCAGCGAGTTGTCCGTGCTGGTCAGACAGCTCACGAGCTTCTGGGAGGTCGCGTAGCGGGCGGCGTCCTTCTGGACCGGAATGGTGACGAACTCACCGCCGGTCGGAGCGGGCGCGGTGCCGCCGTCCTTGGCGGGGATGGGGATGATGCCGTAGTCGAAGCCGGTCTTCTTGGCGTTGGCGAGCTGCCAGGTGCCGTTCTCGCCGAAGGCGAAGTCACCGGTCGCGAACTCCTGCCAGCTCGTGGTCTGCGTGTTGTTGATGACCGAGGTGGGGGCGTAGCCCTTCTTCACCCAGTCGGCCCACAGCGACAGCGCGGAGACGCCCTCGGACGAGTCCAGTTTCGTGAGGTTCGCGCCCGCGCCCCAGAACCAGGGCAGGAACTGGAAGCTGCCCTCCTCGGTGCCGATGCCCGCGAACGTGATGCCCTTCTTGCCCGCCGCCTTCACCTTCTCCAGCGCCGCCGTCAGCGACGCCCAGTCCTTCACCGCGTCGGCGTCCACCCCGGCCTTCTTGAGCACGTCCTTGTTGTAGTAGAGGGCGAGGGTGTTGGCCCCGATCGGGATGCCGTACGTCTTGCCTTCGAGCTGCCCGGCGGCGAGCAGGTTCGGCGAGGCGGCCGAGGTGTCGATCTTCGTCTCGTCGGTCGAGGTCAGCACGCCGGCCTCGGCCAGCGTCGAGACCACCGGGTTGTCCACGATCAGCACGTCCGGCGAGTTGCCCTGCTGGGCCGCCAGCAACGCCTTGTTCGTCAGGTCGGTGGTGTCGTAGCCGGTCCGCTTGATGGTCACCCCGGCCTGGGTCCCGCACTGCG
>NZ_VJVX01000183.1:0-1073 GCF_008033685.1 Microbispora sp. CSR-4 | reverse complement strand
GCAACCTTCGTCAACGGCAAGCTCGTCGAACGCCCCGACGATCAGCCCTCACCAGCAGCTGCTTAGGAACTCGTGATCCACAGGTCTTGACGATTGCTCAGCCCGCTCCGCTGGGCCTTCGCTGCGGTCCTCGCTCCCTTCCGCTCCGCTCCCTGATCCCGCCGGAGCAATCCCGACGGAGCACGGGGAGCCCCATGCGGCACTACGGCGCAGGTGAAGCCCCGGGAAGCAGTGTGACCTTGGGGAGCAGGTGGCCCTAGGGAACACCGTGAAGCCCGGTCGAGCACTGCGAAGTCCTGCAGTGCACTGTGAAGCCCAGCGGACAGCGCCCGCGGCCATCGCCTCGTGCCTGGTGTCGGCTCTCGGCCACGGGGTCATGCACGCAGCCGTCGGGCCTGTCCGTGCGTCGCCCGGCTTGCCCTGCGCGTCCGCCCGGGCCTGCCCGCGCGTCACCCACCCTCCCGTGGCTCCCGCCTCACTCGCGCAGCCGTGCAGGCTCCCGCGCGTCGCCCGGACCTGCCTGCGCGGCACCCTGGCCTGCCTGCCGCGCCCGGTTCCTCTGTGCCTGCCGTCTCCTTCCCGCAGCCGCGCGGCCCTGCACTGTGCGTCGTCCGCTGTGCCTCTCGCCTCACGCCCGCAGCCTCCGGTGCCTGTCCGTGCGTCGCCCGGGCCGGCCTGTGCGTCGCCCACCCTCCTGTCTCCCGCCTCACTCCGGCAGCCGTGCGGGCCTGTCTGTGCGTCGCTCGGGCCTGCCCTGCGCATCGCCCACCCCCGTGCCTCTCGCCTTACTCGTGTGGTCGTCGGGTTCTTCCGAGGCGGTGGTAGGTGAAGGCCCAGCGGTCTTCGCCTACGTTGCGGCGGGTGTAGCGGTCGGGGTGCTGGTAGCGGTCGCGGTTGTGGAACTGGCAGGCCGGGCCCAGCAGCTTCAGGTCCGTGAGCCCGCCGGTGCTCCAGTTGTCGGCGTGGTCGATCTGGCACATGGTCGCCGGCAGCGGGCAGCCGTCGACCCAGCACGTGGCATACCGGGCGAAGATGGCCCGCCGCTGGGCAGGAGTCGCCAGACGGACCTTGCG
>NZ_VJVX01000182.1:0-1083 GCF_008033685.1 Microbispora sp. CSR-4 | reverse complement strand
GAGCGAGGCCGTTGCCACCGGCGACTGCGACAGCGACGCCGAAAGCGCCGACGACCCCACCGGGGCCGAGGGCGCCGCCTCCGGCGTGATGGGCGACCCGGGTGCTGCGGGCGGCACCGACCACCCCGCTGCCGACGGCACCGGCGACCGTGCTCCTGGCGAGGCCGGGGCAGATGCCGGTGCGGAGAGCGCCGAAAACACCGCCGCCCCTGCGCCCGCCAAGGCCGCGAGCACCGGCAGCCCAAGCGATGGAGCCGCCGCCGACGCCTGCGATATCGCGGAGGCCGACGCCAGTGGTGTGGGCATGGCCGAGACCGACCTCGCCGCCGCCCCCGCCCCCGCCACCGATCCCGCCTCTGCCTCTGCCCGTGGCTCCCGCGATGCCGCGCCCGGACATAGCGATGAGGAGTCTTGCGGCTGTGGAGTCGGCGGGCGCGGGACCGGTGAGCGGCGGCCCGGCGAGTGTGAGCCGCGCAGCACCGCACGCACCGCTTGCGCCGAGGGCGACCGCACCATGAACGCCGACTCCGCCGAGGACGACGACACCGCGAACACCCGCTCTGCCGAGAGCGACGAGACCGCGCCCGCCAAGGGCGATGGCAGCGATCGCGGCGCGGCCCGGTCCGGAGCAACCCATGCCCGGCGGGGCACGCCAGCATGGCCTGCCCACGGCGGCGGGCATTGGCACACAGCGCCTTCGAACGCAGCACCTTCGAACACAGCGCCTTCGAACACAGCGCCTTCGAACACAGCGCCTTCGAACACAGCACCTTCGGGCGCGACGGCTTCGGACGCGCCGCCATCGCAGGCAGCGCCCTCGCAGGCAGCGCCCTCGGAGGCGACGCGGCCGGATCCTCCTCCCGAGGATGTCTCCGCACGTCACACCCACGCCGGGCCTCGGCCTGCGGGGGACTGCCGGCATGGCCACAGCATGTGCCGGTGCGACGGCGAGGCGCGCTGCTGCTGCGCGACCGGGGCAACGGGAACGTCGGGGACACCGGGAGCCGGGCGTGGGACGCCGGGGACGGCGCAAGCAGCGTCGCAGAGTGCGTCACCGGGAGCAGCTCCCGGGGCGTCACCCGG
>NZ_VJVX01000181.1:0-1107 GCF_008033685.1 Microbispora sp. CSR-4 | reverse complement strand
GCGCGGCCCGTGGAACGGCCTGGACGACGTCGAGATCGCCACCATGGAATGGGTCGACTGGTACAACAACCGGCGCCTCCACAGCGCCTGCAACGACCTCCCACCAGCCGAATTCGAGACCCACTACCGAACACAAACCGCCACGGCTATCCTCACCCCAGCCAGCTAACCCGGCCTCCACGAAACTCGGCGCGGTTCACATTGCCCCAGCCGGGGCGATAGCCGTACCGGGTGATGAAGCGGACGCCGTCGTCGGTGGGGACGTAGCGCCAGTAGCCGGAGCCCGAGCGGATCAGCGAGAGCGGATGGCCGGAGGCGAAGCGCAGCGCTGACGTCCGTTGCCCTGGATCGCGCCGGTCTCCCGCCGTAACGCCGCTGCCGTCGATGACGAGCCCGGGCAGGAGCCGGAAGGCGTACCGGAACCGCTGCGGCTGGCCGGTGGCACGCGGCAGGTAGTCGATCTCCGTGAAGCGCAAGTCCCAACGTTGGTGCAGGTCAGGGCGCTGTGTCCGCTCCCACAGGGCCTCCATGTCGGCCCGGATCAAGCACTCGACGTACACAAACCGGCCCATGCGCACCCCTCACATCTTGAGCGATCGCTCAAACCCAAGCGTAAGCAGATTTAAGCGACCGCTCAAGTGTCTTGATTGATGGGACCCGTTGTCGATGCGGCGAGTCCGAAGGGTTCCATCGACTATCAGCGATGGGACGCCCCGCCCGCTGCGTGTACGCACTGACGCCAGGGTCACGGCGCATGTATGGGCACCGACCTCGACGCCGCGCCGGCTGATGCGCCCAGCGCCGGCCCCCGCCCCATCACCGCAGGACAGGCTGAATTTCCGGGCCGCCCTCGGCTACATAAGCGAACGCCAGGGCGGCAACCGTGTCCTATTCGTCTACAAGACCGGGTCAGAGCCGGCTAACGTGATCTTCGCACACAGGAAGATCCTCCATGATCGTCAACGACGCCCCAGTGCCCCCGGCGAGGCGCGCCCCGGTCGATACAAGGAGCCAATTTCATCCTCGGGAGGCGTGTGCTACCCGATGGTTCTGAAGGACCGCGATGGCTTTGACCAGGTGGCCGGTCTTGCTCGGGCTACATCGCAG
>NZ_VJVX01000180.1:0-1120 GCF_008033685.1 Microbispora sp. CSR-4 | reverse complement strand
TGCGAATCGAAGGATTACGAAGTGGCCGTCTCTTGTCACATGGATCTCTCCCGTCGCACCAAGGGAAAGATCACCCGTACACCACTCCCATGGACGCTAACCGGTGTGTCTTCCTCCTGATCTTCTTGTAGCTCGACGGGGTCGGCTTCTGCATTGGCGGGAGGGTCAGGGCTGAAGACAGGCAGCTCCTGAGCTTCGGCCCGTCCTCCCGCGCAGCGGCGGATCTGGCACATCAGAAGCTCGTAGCTGCCGATCAGAGCCAGCGACGGCCAGGCGGCGATGACGCGGCCGATCAGGCTGGGTTCGGCTACGGCGACGTTCGCGCCGAGGCTGGCGAGACTGCCGACCACGAGGAGGCTCCACGCCAGGAGGCCGCCGCGGGAGCCGTAGTGGTTGGCCAGGAGGATGGACATCGAGGCGACAACGATCAGGCCGTCGACGGCGAGCGGGATCAGTACCGCCGCCAGGTGGTCCTCACCGTGCCGCAGGCAAAGTTCGTGCATGTGCCTGAACGACACGACGGCTGCGATCAGCGCCAGTAGCGCGACACCCGCGATCGTCGTACGTTGGATGCGGCGAACAGCGTGAGTGCTCGGCTCCCCCACCGCTCAGCCCTCCCGACCAGGGAGAACGAGCGTGGTGGACGCCGCGAAGGGCATGTACGTATCGCGTGTGTCCCCCCTCGGACACGAACCTTTTCATCATGTGAGGGCTGAGATTCACCTCGGCCCTCACTTTTGCTTTGCCCAGGGATGGGCGACACGATGCCCCCGGCGCCGCGGCGCGGACGCCTGGCACAGCCGGCTGTCGACGCGCCGGAGGACGGCGTCCTCAGGCAGGTAGACGTTGCGCGGGTGGTCGCCCTTGTCGCCCAGGGCGCGGCGACGACCTGACACACCTTTCTCCGGCAGATTTCCGGCGGTCAGCGCAGGATTTCCACGCCCTGAGCTCGATCTTCCCCTCTGAACGTTTTTCATCCGCCGGGCGGCTAAGCCGGTCACAGCATGATCGCGATGCTCGGGTTTTCCTCATGATGTGGCGAAGCTCCTGGTAGACGGGTTGATCACCACAACCATCACCGTCATCGCCAGGAGCTTCGGGTGCTGTTCTATCGTGCTGC
>NZ_VJVX01000018.1:0-120347 GCF_008033685.1 Microbispora sp. CSR-4 | reverse complement strand
GGACAAAGACCACGCCCTGGCGGCGGTGAAGGCGTTCCAGGCCGCTTACGGGGCCAAGTACGGCAAGGCCGTGGCCAAGGTCGTCGACGACGTGGACGAGTTGCTAGCGTTCTACGACTTCCCAGCCGAGCATTGGGTGCATCTGCGCACGACCAACCCCATCGAGTCGACGTTCGCCACCGTGCGGCACCGCACCAAGGTCACCAAAGGCCCCGGTTCACGGGCGGCCGGGCTGGCCATGGCGTTCAAGCTGATCGAGTCGGCCCAGGCCCGCTGGCGCGCGGTCAACGCCCCCCACCTCGTCGCCCTGGTCCGCGCCGGGGCCACCTTCGTCAACGGCAAGCTCGTCGAACGCCCCGACGATCAGCCCTCACCAGCAGCTGCTTAGGAACTCGTGATCCACAGGTCTTGACGATTGCTCGGCCTCGTCCCGGTCCAGCGGTACACCGCGCAGGTGCCGGACCATCCCGGCATCGTGCTGCTCACCGAGTCCGGAGTCGTCTTTGTCGTCCCTCGCTCGTGGGGTGTCCTTGGCCGGGTGGGCCACTGCGCCGTAAGGAACCTCCGGCCCTCCCTGGTGAAGTCCCTCGGCTGGACCTTCGCTGCGGTCCTTGTTCCCTTCCGCTCCGCTCTCTCCACGCCGGTGAACGTTGCGGACACTGATGGACACCGCAGCGGTCAGGGCGCCGGGCCTCGTCCTGGTCGTCCCTGGCAAACAGCCTTTGCTTTGGTAAACCGGCGGTCTTCACCTCGCTCGGCGGTTCCGCTTTTGAGGTGGGTTGCTCTACCGCGCCGTCCCTGGTGATTTTCTTTGTGGTCTCTTGCCGTACGGCCCCCGCGCTTTGCCGTGCGCGGATGGCGCACCTTCGTTACGCACCGTCAACATCACAAAGGTGGGGCGGCGAGCCGTAGACGCTCTTGGGGTAAACGGGGTCAGAGGTAGATCTTCTGGGCGCTATGCGACTCATGCTTTGCTCTGTCCTGACTCGTCCTGTAGTGTCCTATTTGCCGCCGACCGGTGGCTGGATTGGACTTGGAGAGGAGATCACCGTGGGTGACCCCACACCGACCTCCGAGCCAAGGCATCTCGGATCACACGTCTGACTCACGACGGCCTTCCGGCCGATCGCCATAGCTTCAGCGCACACGCCTCCGGGTGATCGACTTCTCTTGCCCGGACACGTGGCCCGTCTTCGCGGTCTGCCGCATGCAGGTCCCTAGATGACGCATGGCCATTTTCTGTCGTCTCACGAAAGATCCCCAGCCCTGATGAAGACTCTGTTTGACCTGCCGGGCAACCGACGCCTCACCACCGCGGCGACGCTCGTCGGTGCGGTGGCCGTCACCGCGTCCCTTGTGGCCGCCGTGCCCGCGCCCGTCGAGCAGCCGGTCAAGGAGGCCGCGAACGTGACCGCCGCCCTGCCGGCGGGCCAGCCCTCCCTCGCCCTCGCCATCCCGGCGAACGAAGAGGTCCTGCTCCAGGGCAGCACCACCGGCTCCTACTTCTGGGACGACTGCTCGGGTCGCCAGGGCGACACCGGTCTGCCGGCCATTGGCAAGCCCATGCAGCAGGGGTTGTTCGCCAGCCCGAGCTGGCCGCTCGGCACCGAGGGCTACATCTTCTACAAGGGCAAGATGGCCAAGTTCTTCATCGGCGACCGGGGCCCGGGCGTTCCGTCGGACAGCGGCGTCATGCTCGACATCGACGGCAAGACCTTCGCCGAGCTCACCGGCACCACCTGGAACCAGGACACGCTGACCATCAGCGGCGACCAGGGTCACATCCCGATCCAGTACGTCGTCACCAAGTGGGGCGACGGGCCGGGTCTGCGCGGCGAGCCGGTGCCCTTCTCCAGTGGCGCCTGGCGAAGCTGAGCCACGACATCCCGATCATCGTTCGAGCGATGTGCGCGACCTTCGCGGGACTGCTAAGGTTACGGACATCGCGGGCGCCGCTAGCTCAGTTGGTTAGAGCAGCTGACTCTTAATCAGCGGGTCCGGGGTTCGAGTCCCTGGCGGCGCACCAGATGAAAGCCCAGGTCGGCACAGCCGATCTGGGCTTTCTTCATCTCTGCGGCATCTTCCCCCGGTCTTCTGTGGTGCTCTGCGCCCCAGCCTCCCGTTCGCCAGCCCGAGATGGGCAATTTCGGGGCTCGCCCGGGCCGTCCAAGGCGAACGTCGTGCTGAAAAGCCCGGCCGGAGCCGCCTGTCCGCCGCTGCCAGGGGCCTGCCCAGCGCGAATGATTACGGGACAGAGCCGTTGTTTGTACTGTCCCGCTGCCAGGGTGCCAGCGCTGCCCGTTGCCGGCCGCCTGCTGTCCGGTGTCGTTCTCGGTGGCGCTGCCGGTGTGGGCGTCGGTGCCCCAGCATGCCCGCCGGTTGTACATGCCGGTCGCCGAGTCGCTCGCGGTAGCGCACGATCTGTGCCGCCGAGTCGCTCGCCATAGTGCACGACCTGTGCCGCCGAGTGGCACGCCGCCGGGGGCGACCTGTACGCAGCCAGTGCTCCGCTCTCACGATTCTGGAGGCAGCGCGTTAGGTTGTGACTCCACATTTGCGCTGGTCAGGCTTGTTTTCGAGAGCGTGTTCGGTTAATCTCTGAAGTAGTTGTTACGGATGAGCTTGGTTGGCGTTCTGGTCTGTGGCCTCTGTGCCGGTTGATGAAGTAGCCGAGTCTGTGTGAGTAAGTCCCGGTCCGGGCGACCGGGAGCCCATAGTGCTTTCGTCTCCGGCCTGCGAAGGAGGTTCCCGGCAATGCCAGGCCCGTCCGCGTCCGCCTTGTTCCGGGCGCACTCCGCGTCATCCAGGACTCAGGGACGGCCTGGGCAGTCCATGCCGTCCGCGGCTCGGATGCCTGGTGCGCCCTCGTCGCCGCGTGTGCCGTCTGCTTCTGATCGTGCCCGTTCCTCCTCTTCTCACGGGGTGAGCGGGGTCGGCTCGTTCGCGCCGAGGCGAGCTGCGATTCCGATACCGGACGGGCTCACGATGACACCTCCGGGTGCCGAGCTGGCCGGGCTGCTCGCCGAGGTGAACGTGGAGCGTGTGTCCGGGTTCGACACGGTGGAGGTGCTCAAGGCGGCCTACCGGCAGGTCTGCCATGACCGGGCGTGGTTCTTGCGGGCCTTGCTGGAGGTGGGACTGCGGGACTCGTTCTCGGGCGACGACGTGGTGAGGCTGGAGGTGCCGGATGAGTTCGGCCCGGATGAGGCGCGGGCGGCGCTGGTGTGGTCACGCCGCCGCGCCGATTCAACCTTCGAGCTGGCTTGGAACATTCATCGGCGGTTGCCGATCCTGGGCGAGGCGATGCTGGCCGGGACCCTCGACGAACCCCGCGCGGTGGCGTTCGTCCGCTGGACCGTCGGGTTGACCGACGAGCAGGCCGCTCTGGTATGCGACCAGCTGGTGCCCCAGGCGTCGTCCTGGACGGTGGGAGAGTTGATCGAGCGGATCCAGCGCCTTGCGTTGGCGATCGACCCCGCCTGGGCCGAACGCCGGTACACCGAGGCGGTACGCCGCCGCCGAGTGGTGGGGACCCGCAACGAGGACGGCACCGCGACCGTGTCCGGGCTGGACCTGCCGCTGGACCGGGCGGCGGCCGGGTGCGACCGAATCGACGAATTGGCCCGAGCGTGCAAGCGGGCCGGTGACCGCCGTCCGATCGATCACATCCGGGTGGACCTCTTCCTCGGAAGCCTGGACGGCACGTTCGAGGGGATGTCGGATGAGGAGATCGTCACCCATGTCCTCTGCCATCCCTTCCACGACACCCTTCCTTCCCGGGAAGGCGATGACGACAACGGCTCCGGTGACGACAACAGCGACGGCTCCGGTGACGACAACAGCGACGGCTCCGGTGGTGACAACAGCGACGGCTCCGGTGGTGACAACAGCGGCGAGCGCGGCAGCGATGGCGGCGGTGACGGCCCTGACCGCCCCGGAGACGGTGGCGGAGTGCGCCCGGGTGCTGATCCCGACCTTCCTGGCGATGACAACCACGTCGATGGCCATGACGGGGCCGGTAGCAGCGAGGGCACCAGGGGTAACGGGGGCACCAGGAGCAGCGGTGACGACCTTGACCACCCCGGTGATGGCATGCGTCCTGACGCTGACCTCGATCAGCGGGATGGCCGTCGCATCAGCGGGGCCAGCGGCGCGGACGGCGCCGGCGGCACCGGCGGTGCCGACAGCACAGGCGGCGCTGATGGTGGTGGTGCTAATGGTGCTGACGGTTCGGCCGAGGCCGATAGCGGCGCGGCCGAGCGAGACCAAGACACGGAGCCGTGTAGCCACCCGGGGAATGGGCCCGGCGGACTGTCGTCCGCGAGCGGCTCGCACTCCATGGAGCCGCACTCGGCAGGGTCGGAGGAAACAGCGCCTTGTACGCCCGATCATGAAACCGGGCAAGGTGAGGCCGAATCCGACAAGCGAGTGCCCGGCAAGCCAGCGCCCGACGGGCCGGCGTTCGACGCGCTCGTGCCCGACGAGGCTGAGCTCGACACGCTCGTGCTCGACCAAGTTGAGCTGGACAGGTCAGCACTCGACAAGGTTGGGCCTGACAAGGCTGAGCTGGACAGGTCAGCGCCCGGCAAGCCAGCGCCCGACGGGCCGGCGTTCGACGCGCTCGTGCCCGACGAGGCTGAGCTCGACGCGCTCGTGCCCGACCAAGCTGAGCTGGACAGGTCAGCACCCGACACGCTCGTGCCCGACACGCTCGTGCCCGACAAGGTGGGGCCCAACGGGTCAGGGCCGGGTCAAGCTGGGACTGGTAGGGCCGGGCCCTGCAAGTCAGCACCCGACAAGGTTGGACCCGACAGGCCGACGCCCGATGAAGCTGGGCCTGCCAGGCCAGCGCCCGGTGAAGCTGGGGCCGACCGGGTGGGGCTCCAGCATGCCCACGCTCAGGTACAGGGGGATGCCGATGTCCGGATGGGCACCGGAGGGTGGACGGTGCGGGAGATCCGGCTGGAGCTCACCACGCTGCTCAGCCTGGATGAGCATCCCGCCCATCTGCCCGGCTGGGGAGTCGTCCACCCTGGTTTGGCCCGGTGCATCGTCGAGGGCATGCTCGGTGGGCAGTGGCGGTACGCCATCTGCTACGACAACGGCCACCTGGCGTTGACCGGGCTCGTCCGGGCCCGTCCTCACGCCCCGGGCCGGAACCGCCCCGCCCGTGACCGGCGGCGTGGCGGCCTCGTCGAACTACAGATCACCCTCAGTCACCTGCGGATGCTGGCCGCCCGGCCCGCCCGCGTCCTCGGAGCGTGGGCGCCGGTGGTCGCCGAGTTGTCCGCCCACGCCGCCTCCCTCCTGGCCACTGGCGAGGGGGTCACCGCGGGCCGGCACATGAACGGTATGGCGGACAGGCGAGCCGAGGGGACGGCGGGCGGCGGGGCCGATTCGGAGCGCCGGCGTCAAGCCGGAGCGGCCTTACGACGCTATGTGCAGATACGGGGCCGGGTCTGCTCCTGGCCCGGCTGCCGCACGCCTGCCACCCGAACCGACCAGGACCACATCCTCCCGTGGGCGGAGCAGGGGCCTACGAACGCGGAGAACCTGCACCTGGCCTGCCGCCACGACCATCGCGCCCGGCACCACGGCGGCTGGCGCGTCAGCACTGCGGGCCCTCACATGGTCGTCTGGACCAGCCCGCTGGGGCACCGGTACCCGAGTCCTCTTCCGAAGATCATCATCCCCGCCTGTAGTCCGCATCCTCGCAGTCAGCCCAGCCCGACGTCCTACCGGTACCTCGACGACCTCCCCGAGACCCCCACCATGGCCCCGGCCACCGAGCCGCCACTTCCGCAGGAGTCTCCCCAGCGGGAGACGGGAGCAGCCACGCCGCCGAAGCCGGCCGGCGGGACGGGGACGCCCGCTCCCAAGGCCGGGGCGTACGGATCGCTGCTCGGAGGCGAACGTGACGAACCACCCTTCTGACGCCTCCCGCGCCTGACAGGAAAGGTCGGACACAGAGAGGGCGGAGAAGGCTTGGACGGGGAGTGGCCGGACACAGAGAGGGCCTGGAGTTGGAGGGGGCAGACACGGAGGGCGGATACGGATAGGGCGGAGAGGGCTTGGACGGGGAGTGGCCGGACACAGAGAGGGCCTGGAGTTGGAGGGGGCAGACACGGAGGGCGGATACGGATAGGGCGGAGAGGGCTTGGACGGGGAGTGGCCGGACACGGAGCGGCCGGTAGAAACAAGGCGTAGATCGAGAACCTTCGTCTCCGGCACCGATGAGCAGGCGCTCACCGAGGGCGAACCCGTGGGACGACCGAGGAGATCTGTGGGAACGGCCGAGGAGATCTGTGGGAACGGCCGAGGAGAATACCTGGGACGACTGAGGACCTGGGACGGAAGGCGCAGCAGGGGTGCGCGCTAATGGCGCGGCTGATGACTCGGTCCGATGCGCTCGTAGGATGGGTGTGGGGTGCCGGGAAGTCTGGTCGGCGGTCGTCGAATCGAACCCGGAAACGGAGCGTCATGGCCCCGACCCGCCGCCTGTCTGTCCTTGGTCCCGCTTCCCGGGCTGAGACCCGTCGCATCGCCGACATCCTGCGCAAGGAGACGATCGGCGGCGCACTGCTCCTGATCGCCGCCGTCGCGGCCCTCGTCTGCGCCAACTCGCCCTGGTCGGAGGCGTACGAGGGGCTGCGCTCGGCGACGATCGGGCCGGCCGCATGGCATTTGGACCTCAGCCTCGCCAAGTGGGCCTCGGACGGGCTGCTGGCGATCTTCTTCTTCGTCGCCGGCCTGGAACTCAAGCGCGAGTTCGTGGCCGGGGACCTGCGCGATCCTCGTCGGGCCGTCGTTCCCGTCGCGGCGGCCGTCGGTGGTGTGATCGTCCCGGCGCTGCTCTATCTGCTGGTCAACTCCCTCATGGACGGCGAGGCGCGGGGGTGGGCGACTCCGACGGCCACCGACATCGCGTTCGCACTGGCGGTGCTCGCCGTGGTGGGGCGGCGGCTGCCCGCCACGCTGCGCACGTTCCTGCTCACGCTGGCCGTCGTGGACGACCTGCTGGCCATTGTGATCATCGCGGTGTTCTACACGTCGCATCTGTCGGTGCTGCCGCTCCTGGCGGCGCTGGTGCCGCTGGGTGTCTTCGCCGTGCTGGTGCAGCGGCGGGTGCGCTCGTGGTGGCTGCTGCTCCCGCTGGCCACGCTGACCTGGGGACTGGTCCACGCCTCGGGTGTGCACGCGACGGTGGCCGGGGTGCTGCTCGGCTTCGCCGTCCCGGTCCTGCGCAGTGAGAAGGCGGGTGGTCCGGAGGCGGGGCCTGGGCTCGCCGAGCACTTCGAGCACCGGTTCCGCCCGATCTCGGCCGGGGTGGCCGTGCCGCTGTTCGCGTTCCTGTCCGCGGGGGTGCCGCTCGGAGGGCTGGACGGTGTGACGAACCTGCTCGCCGACCCGGTGTCGTTGGGCGTCGTCGTCGGGCTCGTCGTGGGCAAGCCGCTGGGGATCATGGCGGCCACCTGGCTGACCGCCCGCTTCACCCGTGCGGACATCAACGAGGGGCTGGCGTGGGTGGACGTCGGCGGGCTGGCGATCCTGTCCGGCATCGGGTTCACGGTGGCCCTGCTCATCGGCGAGCTGGCGTTCGGCCTCGGCACGGCCCGCGACGCCCAGGTGAAGCTGGCGGTCCTGACCGGCTCGCTGGTCGCGGCGCTGCTGGCGACGGTGGTGCTGCGGCTGCGCGATCGCGCGTACCGGCTGGCAGCCGACACCGAAACCGGTGGCGAAACCGACGCTGGAGCCGGCACCGAACCCTTGCACGGAAATCGGAGCTGAAGCCGACGCCGCCAGCGACGCTGACACTGGAGTCGACACGGAAGCCGGCACGGAAGCCGGCGCCGAACCGCTGGGCGCGTGGCCGAGTCCGCTTGATGGGCGGCCCGGCCCTGCTCGCCGTCGCTGTCGACGTGCGGTTACCCGCGCCCCCGGCTGCGCGCGGCCGTCGTCCGGCTCACGGGGCTTCGCCCGCGCCCCCGGCTGCGCGCGGCCGTTTTCCGGTTCATCGGGCTTCGCCCGATACCGGGGCCGGGCGCGAGACGGGGACACGAGCATCCCGTTCCACGTCGACCGGCCGGGGAGGCGGACCGCTGTCACCTCCTGACGTTCACCAGGTGACGGGCAGCGCCTGGAGCCCTCCGGCCAGCCTGTCGGTGTGCGCCTTCAGCTCCTCGTACGGCACCGCGAGCGCCAGCGCGGGGAAGCGCGTGAAGAGTGAGCCGAAGACCGCGCGCAGTTCGACCCGGGCCAGGGACGCCCCGAGGCAGTGGTGCGGCCCGTGGCCGAACCCGACGTGCGGCTGGGGATCGCGCCGCCGGATGTCGAAGGTGTCGGGGTCGGGGTAGACGCGCTCGTCCCTGTTGGCCGCCGGGGTGGACAGCATGACCAGCTCACCCGCGCGGATCCGCACCCCCGCGACCTCGACGTCCTCGTGCGCGTAACGCACCAGCCCGTGTTCGCTCGGCGAGGCCACCCGCATGATCTCCTCGACGGCGCCGTCCACGAGGGAGGGGTCGTGCAGCAGCGCGTCACGCTGGGCGGGGTTGCGCAGGAACAGCAGCACGCCGTAGTCGATCTGGTTGACCGTGGTCTCGTGGCCGGCGAACAGCAGGCCACCCGCGATCCTCGCCACGTCGTCCTCCGGCAGCGAGGCCTCCGCCAGGTCGGAGTAGACGTCCTCGCCCGGGTTGTCCCGCTTCGCCTTCACGATCTCGTAGGTGAAGGTGTTCATCTCCATCTGGGCGGTGGCGGACCGTTCGGGATCGGTCAGGTCGGTCATCGCCTCGGCCATGGCCCGGAACCTGGTCCTGTCCTCGTACGGCACGCCGAGGAGCTCGCAGATCACCTGGATCGGCAGCGGGAGCGACAGACCGGCGTGCAGGTCCGCCGGCGGGCCCTGCTCGTCGAGCCCGTCGAGCAGCGCCCTGACCAGCGACCCGATCCGGTCCGACAACATCCGCATGCGGCGGGCCGAGAACGCGGGGGTGAGCAGGCGCCGCATCTGCTTGTGGACCGACCGCTCCGTGGCGTACTGGCCGGTCGGGCCGCCGAGGAGGGCGTTGTTCGACAGGCGGGCCGCGGTCTCGGGGGTGGGGTGGGAGCGGCCGAACCTGTCGTCGGCGAACACCTGCCGAATCTCCTCGTAGCCCGTGATCAGCCATGCCTCGTCGCCCATGGCGGTCGTGACCTTGGCGATCGGCGCTCTGGCTCGCAGTTCGCCGAAGCCGGGGGATATCCCCAGGACGTCCGGCCGCTCGAACGGCAGCCGCGGGAGTCCGGGCATAAGTGACCTTCCCTTCGTTTTCGATGTCGGCCCTCTCGAATCTCTCCCCTGACTCTCTGTCCGGCAAGGTAGTAAAACCATGTCCGGCATGACCCGAGAGGCGACATTTGCCACACGACACCCCGCCGCGCCTGCTCGCGCCCGGACACTCGTGCCCCGCGCATACCAGCGTCGTTCCCGCGACCCGGCATGAGACAGGTGGTACGGGAGGAACGGGGATCAAGTCGTGGTGAAGTCACCGCAACCGGCGGGAGATCTTCGTCGGGGCCGGTGTGGCGGTGCGGCCGGAGGGGGGAGACCGCTTCTCACTACCAATCGTGTCCGGATGAGCACACCGTTGTCTCCCGGCACAGAGCCTGGAGGTGGTGACGAGTGCGGTTCTCAGCCGAGGACGCTGCCTGGAGACAACTGAGCAGCGAGTACGCCGGCCGCTGGTCGATCTGGAGGAGCGACGCCGGCCGCTGGTACGCGACCCGGCTGACCAGGTCGCTGTCCCGGATCGAGATGGACCGGGGCCTGATCATGACCGCATGCGGCGAAAGCGCGGAGGAGTTGCGCGCCTTGCTCACCGCGCAGGAGGGCCTTGCGGGCAAGACGCTCTCCACGTGACGCCCAGGACGTGGGCCCGGTCCGCTGCCGGGCTCACGACCCGAGAGTCCGCCGGGTCTCGGCCCCGAGGCTCTCCACAGGGTGCCCTGCGGGCGTCATGGGCCGGATGGGAAAATCCCTCTCATGACAGAATCAGCGGTTCGCGAAGCCGTTTCCCCGACCGGCACGCAGCACACGATCGCGGCGCACGGATACGCGGCGACCGTCACCGAAGTGGGCGGGGGCCTGCGCGCCCTGACGTACAACGAGCGGCCGCTGATCATGTCGTTCCCCGCGGACGCGCAGCCGGTGGGCGCCGCCGGACAGTTGCTGCTGCCCTGGCCCAACCGGGTGCGCGACGGCAGATACGACTTCGACGGCGAGACCAGGCAGCTCGCGATCACCGAGCCCAGGACCGGCAACGCCGCGCACGGCTTCGCCCGCCTGATGCCCTGGACGGTCCTCGACCGGGACGACGCCTCGATCCGGCTCGGGCTGCGGCTGTTCCCCCAGCTCGGCTATCCGCACGTGCTCGACCTGACCGCGTCGTACGCCCTGGGGGAGGCGGGCCTGGAGGTCGAGGTGGCGGCCGTCAACGTGGGGGAGGGCGTCGCGCCGTACGGCATGGGCGCGCACCCCTACCTCACCCTCGGCGAGGAGACGGTGGACGACGCCGTGCTGGAGCTGCCCGCGGCCGAGTGGACTCCGGTTGACGAGCAGCAGATCCCTACCGGCCGTCGCCCGGTCGAGGGCACGGAGTACGACTTCCGCGCGGGACGCCGCATCGGCGGCACGGTGCTCGACACCCCGTACACGTCCCTGCGGCGGGACGGCGACGGGCTGGTGCGGGCCCGGCTCCGGACGTCCGGCGGATCCCGGGGCGTGGAGCTGTGGGCCGCGTCCGGCGTCGAGTGGCTCCAGGTCTTCACGGGGGACACGCTGGCCGAGCCGTACCGGCGGGCCGGAGTGGCGGTCGAGCCGATGAGCTGCCCGCCGAACGCCTTCGCGACCGGCGAGTGCCTGGTGCGCCTGGCCCCCGGGGAACGGGTCGCCCACCGCTGGGGGATCACCGCGCTCGGGTGAGCGGCAGGCCGGACGAATTGGGTCTTATGCCGCACAGTGGACATGCGAGATGATTCGGTCTGCGTGCATCGCGAGTCACGGATGCTCGTATTTCAGCTATTTTCATGGTGAAGCCGGTGGTGTGGGCACGTTCCGTGGTCACGGTGGCGGGCGGGGCATGCCGGATGGGGTGCCGCTGACGTGCGCACTCCCGGCAACGTACAGAAGATCGATGGCCTTTCCTCCTTTCCGCGCATCACGGAACGGGCATTGACCGGAAACAATCTTGTTTCTTTGAATTCACATGACTGCGTTGCGTGCCGTATCTTGAGCCGTGGGAGCGCTCCCATGAGCCTAAGGAGGCGCGCGTGACTCTCCCCTTCGGTACGGCGCCGGTCGACCCGGCCCCTGTCTGGACCGCGGAATGCCTCCTGCCCGCCATCGGAGCGAGTGTCGGCGAGGCACGTGCTCTCGTCCGCCGCGAGCTCGGCCGGTGGGGCCTGGACGAGCTCGTGGACGACTGCTGCCTCATCGTCAGCGAACTCGCCTCCAACGTCGTACGGCACGGCGGGAACGTCTTCACCCTGCGGCTCGGCAGCAACGGCACCTGGGTGTACGGGGAGGTCTTCGACCAGGGCGAGGGCGTGCCGCACCAGCGCGAGGCGGACATCGATTCGGTCGGCGGCCGTGGCCTGCTCATCGTGGACGAACTCGCCGACGACTGGGGAGTGGCCAGCTCGGGCCGGAGCGGCAAGACCGTCTGGTTTCTCGCCGGGTCCGGCAGCCCGTCGCCGCTGCCCGTCGTCCCGCACCAGATGCGCATCGCGGTCGGCTGACCCGGCCACCTGACCCGCCCGGCTCACGCGCGGCCCGGCCACCTGACCCGCCCAAACCGGCGCGCCCGCCGGCCCGAACCACGTGCCCCCACTGATCCGCCCGGCTCACGCGCGGCCCGTCCGGCGGATCCGCTCAACCTGACCCGCCCTGGGATCGGGCGGTCCTGTCGTCGGCGCAGGGGCCTTTTGCGGGTCTCCTCAGCAGGGTTTTCCGTACGTCTTTTCAGCGGGTCTTCTTTTCAGCGGGTCTTCGCGCCGTCGAGACGCGCGAGCACCGTGGCCGCGATCTCCTCGGGCCTGTGGGTGGAGGGATCGACCGTCACGTCCGCGACCTCCCGGAACCACGGCAGCCGCAGGTCGCGCTGCTCGGTCAGCATGCGTACGAGGTCGGGCTTGAAGTGCGGGCGGTGGGTGCTCGACTTCATCCGCTCGGCCAGCACCTCGGGCGGGCCGTCGAGGAAGACCACGAAGGCGGAGGCCAGCGCACGGCGCGTCTCGGGGTCCTCGACCGTGCTGGCGGCGGCCGCGACGACAGGGGTGGGACGGTCCGCCAGCGCCTCCCGCAGCACCAGCGCCTCTCGGGCGTGCAGCTCGTCCGCGCCCACACCGGCGGCCATCGCGGCGGCGGTCGTGCCGAACCTGGCCTCCAGATCGGCGTCGCTGTCGCGCATGGGACGGCCGAGCGCGTCGGCGAGCAGCCGGGCGACGGTGCTCTTCCCGGCGCCCATGAGTCCCATCACCACAATGGGGATATCGGTCATAACTCGCAATGCTGCCCTATGCGGGCACCCGCATGCGACGTTTGGAATCCGTGGAGGGGATAGAGCAGAAGGCGAAGGAGGAAAGCCATGACCATCGCCGGAAGCATCATCCTCATCATGCTGGGGGCCATCCTCACCTGGGCGGTCGACTTCACCATCGCGGGCCTCGACATCCAGGTGATCGGGGTGATCCTCATGGTGGGCGGCCTGGCCGGGCTGCTCTTCGGCATCTGGCGCCTGACGACGGTCCGCCGCAGGACCACTGTCACCGCTGCCGCCCCCGTGGACACGACCGCCACCCGCCGCCACGTGTACGAGGAGCGGCGCTACGACGACCCCACCATCTGACCCCCTCCAACGGACTTCCGACGGCCTGAAGGGAGGCATGGAACATGCCAGGACGTAAGGAACTGCCCTCGACCCTGGAGCGCTCGCCCAAGGAGGCCCAGGAGACGTGGATCAAGGCGCACGACTCCGCAGTCGAGACGTACGGCGAGGGCCAGCGCGCCCACCGTACGGCGTTCGCCGCACTCAAGCACTCCTTCGAGAAGGTGGGCGACCACTGGGAGAAGAAGGGGGGACGCGGACCGTCGGACGAGCAGGCGAAGAAGGGCACGCCGAAGCAGGGCAAGACGGCCGAGGGCGTAGACGCGAACGCGTCCAAGCAGCATCTCTATGACGTCGCCGGCCGCCTCGGCATCCAGGGCCGGTCGAAGATGACCAAGGACGAGCTCGTGGACGCCATCAAGAAGGCCAACCGCAAGGCGACCGCCAAGGCCCGCTGATCGCTCTCGTACGCGCCGCCGGCAGCCCGGAAGGGCCTGTCACGTGGACGGTGGTTCCGGGCGGCCGGAGGCGGCGAGGAGACGACGGGCGAAGGCGGCATAGGCACCGCGGAAGTCCTCGGGCTCGATGACGGTGAAGTCGGCGTCGAGACGGGCGAGGCCGAGGACGAGCCATTCCCAGGAGTCGAGCCAGACGGTGACCCGGGTCTCTCCGGCGCCGAGCCCACGGCGCATCTCGGCGTCCTCGAACTTCAACGCGTCGGCCACCTGGTCGGGCCGCGCCCGCACGACGAGCCGTACGCGCCGGCGGTCGGCGTTGAGGCCCTGGCGGAGGTAGGCCAGGGCCGCGTCGGCGGGCAGGGCGCGGGGAGCGTGCCGGACACCGGTGCGCACGAGGTCGCGGACGCGGTCGAGGCGGAACACCCGCCAGTCGTCCCTGTCCAGGTCCCACCCCAGCAGATACCAGCGCAGAAGCAGATGGACCTGCCGGTGCGGCTCCACCCGCCGGCGGCTCTCCCCGCCGTGTCTGTCGCGATAACCGAACCGTACGACCTCCCGGTCGTCGATCGCCTCGGCGAGACCGGCGAGAAGCGCCGCGTTCACCGCGGGCGCGAGCTGCCGGCCGGTCTCCAGGCTCGCCCGCAGCGCGGCCACGCGCGGCCGCAGCCGCGCGGGCAGGAACTGGTCGAGCTTGCCGTACGCGCGGGTGGCCGCGTCGTCGAACGCCCCGTCCTCGCCCGAACCGGAGGAGGCGAGAGTCGCGAGACCGAGCAGCGCGGCGATCGCCTCGTCATCGTCGAGGACGAGCGGGGGCATCGTCCGGCCCGCCACGAGCCGGTAGTAGCCGCCCGGTCCCGGCTGAGTCTCCACGGGATAGCCGTACTCCCGGAGCCGGTCCACGTCGCGGCGCACGGTGCGGGGGCTGACGTCGAGGCGCGCGGCCAGTTCGTCCCCGCTGAACGGCCGTCCCGTCTGGAGGATCGACAGCAGGGCCAGCATGCGTCCCCGCCGCGCTGTTCAGCGCCAACTCCGAAGGCGCCTGCCCGAAGTGCGACGGGCTCGGGATCATCTACACCGACCTGGCCTTCATGGACGGCCAGGAGGTCGTCTGCGAGGCGTGTGAAGGGCGGCGCTTCACCCCCGAGGTGCTCGCGTACACCGTCGACGGTCTGTCCATCGCCGACGTCGATGCCCTCTCCGTCGACCAGGCCAGGCGCCGGCTGTCCGACACGGCCGTCGACCGGGCGCTGCGGCACCTGTCGCAGGCCGGTCTCGGCTATCTCCGGCTGGGCCAGTCGCTCACCACGCTGTCCGGAGGGGAGTGCCAGCGACTCAAGATCGCCAAGGAGCTGCGCGACGCCGAGCGGCCCACGACGTACGTGCTCGACGAACCGACCACGGGCCTGCACATGAGCGACATCGACGGACTGCTCCGGGTCCTGGACGCCCTCGTC
Source organism: Microbispora sp. CSR-4 (assembly GCF_008033685.1). Classification (NCBI taxonomy): domain Bacteria; kingdom Bacillati; phylum Actinomycetota; class Actinomycetes; order Streptosporangiales; family Streptosporangiaceae; genus Microbispora; species Microbispora sp. CSR-4. The sequence goes on along the minus strand of NZ_VJVX01000018.1, from coordinate 105,569 downwards.
GACCGGGGGCACACCGTCGTGGTCATCGAGCACAACCTGGACGTCGTCCGGCAGGCCGACTGGCTGATCGATCTCGGGCCCGGCCCCGGCAGGCACGGCGGGCGCGTCCTCTACCAGGGGCACGTCGCGGACTACCCGCCGGACGCCGGGACGCCGACGGCCCGCGCCCTCGCCGCCCACCGGTAGGCTCGGCGGGTCTCAGCGGAGCAGGGACAGGACGGCCGCGCGGATGGCGCCCCTGTCGATGCCGGCGTCCTCCAGTTGCTCCTGTGAGGTCGCGCTGCCCGGCATCACCGACACGCCCAGCTTGCGTACCGGCACCGGCGCGTCCGCGAGCGCGGAGAGGACGGCGTCGCCGAGCCCGCCCTCCGGCCAGTGGTCCTCCACGGTGACGACCTTCCCGGTGGCCCTGGCCGCGTCGAGCAGCTCGGCCGAGTCGAGCGGCTTGATCGAGTACGCGTCGACGACGGTGACGGAGACGCCGTCCTCGGCGAGCAGGTCGGCGGCGGCCAGCGCCTCGTGCACGGTGATGCCCGCGGCCACCACGGTCGCCTGGCCGCCGGTGCGCAGGATCTTGCAGCCGCCCACCGGGAACTCCTCGTCCGGGCCGTAGATCACCGGGGTCTCGCCTCGGGTCGTCCGCAGGTAGCGGATGCCCTCCAGGCCGGCCATGTCCGCGACCAGCCGGGCCGTCTGGTTGGCGTCACAGGGGTAGAGCACGGTGCTGCCGTGCACCGCGCGGAACGCCGCGAGGTCCTCCAGGCCCATCTGGGAGGGCCCGTCCTCGCCGATGGACACTCCGCCGTGCGAGCCCACCAGGCAGATGCCCGCCCGGCTCACCGCCGCCATCCGCACGAAGTCGTACGCCCTGGTGAGAAAGGCGGCGAACGTCGCGGCGTAGGGGGTCCAGCCGCGGGCCGCCATGCCGACGGCGGCGGCGACCATCTGCTGCTCGGCGATGTAGAACTCGAAGAACCGCTCGGGGTGCGCCTTGGCGAACGCCTCCAGCTTCGTCGAGTCGGCCACCTCGCCGTCGAGCCCGACGACGTCGCCCCGCGCCGTGCCGAGCGCGGCCAGCGCCTCGCCGAAGGCGGTCCGGGTGGCCACCCGCTCACCCACCTCATATGCCGGCAGGTCGAGCGTGCCGTCGGCGTACCGGTACGGCGTGGCCGGGGCGTCCGGCGGGGTGACCTCGACGGTGAGGGAACGCGGCCCGCCGAGCTCCTCGATCGCCCGCTCGGCGTCCTCAAGCGGCTTGCCGTGCTTGCCCTCGCGGTTCTCCACGGCCGACACGCCGCGGCCCTTGCAGGTCCTGGCGATGATCGCCGTCGGGCGGCGCCGGGTGGCCCGGGCGTCGGCGAGCGCGTAGTCGATCTGGCCGGGGTCGTGGCCGTCGATCTCGATGGTGTGCCAGCCGAAGGCGCCGAGCCTGGCGGCGTACGCGCCGAGGTCCCAGCCGTGCCGGGTCGGGCCGCGCTGACCGAGCCGGTTCACGTCGATGATCGCCGTGAGGTTGTTCAGCCCCTCGTGCCCGGCGTGCTCGAACGCCTCCCACATCGATCCCTCGGCGAGCTCGCTGTCGCCGCACAACACCCAGACGTGGTACGGCAGGCGGTCCAGACTCCGTGCGGTCAGCGCCAGCCCCACCCCCACGGGCAGGCCGAAGCCCAGCGAGCCGGTGGCCACGTCGATGAACGGCACCCGGGGCGTGGGATGTCCCTCCAGGCGGCTGCCGCGCTTCCGGAAGGTCAGCAACTCCTCGTCGCTGATCACCCCGGCGGCCTTGAGCATCGCGTACAGGAGGGGTGAGGCATGGCCCTTCGAGAAGACGAGATGGTCGTTGGCCGGGTTGGCCGGGTCCGCGATATCAATGCGCAGGTGACGCGCGAGCAGTACGGCCATCAGCTCGGCCGCCGACATCGAGGACGTGGGATGTCCCGAGCCGGCGGCCGCGGCGGCCCGCACCGAGTCCACCCGGAACTGGGCCGCGAGTTCGCACAGGAAGTGGTAGTCAAGCTCGTCCATCGCCCTCGACTACCCCGGTATGCCCCTACGTATCAGCAGGAAAAGGTCGTGCCTCGATATAGAGCGATATTCACACCCGCGCGTATCACCGACCGGGCTGCCGGGCACCTCGCCCGAGGCCGGGTCGGGTAGGGGAGAGGAGCGCGGGCCTGAGCCGTCAGCGGCGGCGCAGGCCGAGTCCGGCGAGGGCGGCGAGCCCGAGGCCGGCGGCGGTGACGAGGCGGCGGTGCTGCGACATCCACAGCTGCACGCTGCGGCCGTGCGAGCGCCGGTCGAAGCCGCCGTGCGCGCCGTAGTCCTTGTCCTCGTCCGCCGGTTCCCACAGGTTGGACACCCCGGTCGGGGTCTTGTCACCGGTGAGCTGCGACTTCACTCCGGTCCTCGCGAGATAGCGGTCGAGCAGCGCGGGCGCCAGCCGCTGGCCGATGATCGTGGCCGCGGTCATCCCGCCGACCCAATACTCCTTGCGCTCCGGATGCCCGGCGGCGTAGACGAGCGCGTCGGCGGCCACCTCCGGCTGGTAGATCGGCGGCACCGGCTGCGCGTGCCGTCGCATCCGGTTCAACCCCCAGTCGAACTGCGGAGTGTTCAGCGCCGGAAGCTGCACCACCGTGATCTTCACGCCCGAGTCCTCGGCGAGAAGTTCGGTCCGAACCGACTCGGTGAACCCGACGATCGCGTGCTTGGCGCCGCAGTACGCCGACTGCAGCGGGATCGACCGGTAGGCCAGGGCCGAGCCCGCCTGCACGATGACGCCCCTGTCGCGCGGCTTCATCATCTCCAGGGCCACCCGGGTGCCCCAGACGTAGCCGAGATAGGTCACCTTGGTCTCGCGCTCGTACTCCTCGGGAGTGATCTCCAGGAACGGCGCGAACACCGTCGTGAACGCGATGTTGATCCACACGTCGATCGGGCCCAGCTCGGCCTCGGCGCGCTGGGCGGCCTTGCGGACCTGGTCGTAGTCGGAGACGTCCGCTGCGAAGGTCTTTCCGGTGCCGCCCTCCGCCCCGACGTCCACGGCCGCGCCGGCGAGGCCGGCCTCTCCTCGTGCGATGAGCGCGACCTTCGCGCCCTCCGCTCCGAGCTGCCGGACCACCGCGCGGCCCACGCCGCCGCTGGCGCCGGTCACCACGACGACCTTGTCCTTCAGGCTCACCTCGTCATCCTCTCGATCGGGGCCCGCCGCCCAGCTTCTTCTGCTTGCGTACGGCGAAGGCCATGTAGAGGCCGATGGCCGCCATGATCACCACGACGATCCCCGTCAGCACCCACAGGCGGCCGACGAAGGAGAGCACCAGTACGGCGACGCAGAAGACCAGTGCGAACGACCCGATGCGGATGCGGATCACATCCATCGGGGTCGCCTCCACCATGGGCTTGCCGGTCGGAGAGCGTTGTTCTTCGGTCATGGGGCCCCCTCTACCCTCGAATCCGGTTCGCTATCGCCGCGGTCGAACGGGCCTGGACATATCCGGGGTGCAGCGCCGTCATCTCCCGGCGGCTACCCCCGAAAACGCAGGGGAAACAGCAGGCACCGCAGACCCGTCCGCTCGGTTTGGGGCCGTCCCACCGGGGTAACCGGGATCAGACGTCGCTCCACACGAGTGCTCCGCCGGGGGTCAGCCGGCGGGCCGGACGAATGGGGGTGTCCGATGCACGAGGGGACGGGGCGGGTGGCATGAGCGCCCTGCTCGTGGAAGGAGTCGAGCGGATCGCGGTGCTGAGGGCCAGCGCCCTCGGCGACCTGCTGCTGGCGCTGCCCGCCATCGGGGCGCTCAGGCGGGCCTACCCGGCCGCCAGGATCACCCTGCTCGGCCGTGAGTGGCACGCGCGGTTCCTGCGCGATCGCCCGGGTCCGGTGGACGAGGTGGTGGCGTTGCCGCCCATCTCCGGCGTCTCCTCCCCGGCCGACGGGTCCGGCGGGTCCGCCACGCCCGAGAAGCCGTACGAGGAACGGTACGAGGAGCTGTGCGAGGACCTGCGCCGGCGCAGGTTCGACCTGGCCGTCCAGATGCACGGCGGCGGGCGCGACTCCAATCCGTTCATCCGCCGCCTGGGAGCGCGGGTGACGGCCGGCCTGCGCGCCCCCGACGCCGAGCCGCTCGACCGCTGGGTGCCGTACGTCCACTACCAGCACGAGACCCTGCGCTACCTGGAGGTGGCGGGGCTGGTCGGCGCGACCGCCACCGAGATCGAGCCGAGGATAGCGGTCGTGCGGAAGGACTGGGCCGAGCTGAACCGCACGCTCGGCAAGGTGCCCAGGGGACTGGTGGCGATCCACCCGGGCGCGGGGGACCGGCGCAGGAGATGGCCGCCGGAACGCTTCGCCGAGGTAGCCGATCGCCTCGGACGGCCGGTGGTGGTGACCGGCGTCGAGGAGGAGCGGGACGTCGTCGAGAAGGTCGTCGCGCAGATGCAGACCCCGGCGAGGGCCGTCGTCGGAGAGCTGTCCCTCGGCGGGCTCACGGCGCTGTACGCCGCCTGCGACCTGCTGGTCTCCAACGACACGGGGCCGCGTCACCTGGCGGCGGCGACCGGCACCCCCACCGTGGGCGTCTACTGGTGCGGCAACATGATCAACTGGGGTCCGCTGAGCAGGGGCCACCAGCGGCCGCTGATCTCCTGGACGTCCGGCTGCCCGGTCTGCGGGACGCCCGCCGACCCCCGGCTGGGCATGCGGGAGTGCGGTCACCAGGACGTCTCGTGGGTGGGCGACGTGAGCGTGGACGAGGTGCTCGAACAGGCGTGGGAGCTGCTGCGATGAGCACGGTGACCCAGAAGGCGGCCACCCGGGGTTCCCCGGACGAAGAGACCCTCGCGGAGGCGGCCAAGGTCTTCCAGACACCGCCCGTCGAGCTGCGGCCGAGCGATCCCGGCGAGCCGGGCATCCGGCGCAGGCGCCGCGGGCGCGGGTTCAGCTACACCTGGGCCTCCGGCCGTACGGTGAAGGACCACGCCACCCTGCGCCGGATCAGGCACCTCGCGATCCCGCCGGCCTGGACCGACGTGTGGATCTGCGCCCATCCGGACGGTCACCTCCAGGCCGTGGGCACCGACTCGGCGGGCCGGCGGCAGTATCGCTACCACGACGAGTGGCGCAGGCAGCAGGACGAGGCCAAGTTCGACCACGTGCTGGAGATCGCCCGGCGGCTTCCGGCGTTCCGCGAGCGGGTCGCGCGCGACCTGCGCGGCGACGAGCTGAGCCGCGAGCGCGTGCTGGCCACCGCCGCGCGCATGCTCGACATCGGCTTCTTCCGCGTCGGCGGGGAGGAGTACACCGACTCGTACGGCCTGGCCACGCTGAAGACCTCGCACGTCAGATGCGGCGATGGTGAGGTCGTGTGCCGCTACCTGGCCAAGGGCCGCAAGGAGCGGGAGCAGGTGCTGACCGACGCCGACGTGTGCGCGGTGCTGTCGGCGCTGTCGAAGGGCCGCAGGGGCGAGCTGCTGCGCTACCGCACCGACGAGGGCTGGGTGGACGTGCGGAGCGCCGACATCAACGCCTACCTGAAGGATGCGTTCGGCACCGAGGTCTCGGCCAAGGACTTCCGCACCTGGCACGCCACGGTCCTGGCGGCGGTCGGGCTCGCCGTCTCCCGCCCCGTACGCAGCGGCGCCGGGCGCAAGCGGGCCGTCTCCCGGGTGATGAAGGAGGTGTCGGAATACCTGGGCAACACACCGTCGGTCTGCCGCGCCTCCTACGTGGACCCACGCGTCGTCGCGCTGTACGAGAAGGGGCGGACGATCCCTCTCGGGCGGCTGGGCGAGGACACCGGCGAGGGCAGGCTCGCCACCCACGGGCCGGTCGAGGAGGCCGTCATCGAACTCCTGTGCCGGGCGCCCGCACGGCGCCGTTGAGCACCTGCCGCCGAGCACCTGCCGCCGAGCGCCTACCGTCGACCGCCTGCGGTTGAGCACCTGCGGTTGAGCACCTGCCGTCGACCGCCTGTGGCTGACCATCTGCCCGTTGACCGCCTGCGGTTGAGCACTTGCGGTTGAGCAGATGGAAACCGCACCGGTGAGCGGACCGCCGATGCCGCCGATGCCGCTGATGCCCCCGATGCCGCCGGAACGCGGCACGGGGGCCGTGGACATCAGTGGCTCACCCCATAGGCCGGATCAGGAAGCGCTCCTCGCCGGCTCACGGGCGGACAGCACCCGGTCGTAGGCGGCCAGGGTCTCGGTGGCGATGCGGCTCCAGGCATACCTCGCGCGGGCGCGGTCGGCCCCCGCGATGCCGTACGCCGTGCGCCGCACCCGGTCGCCGAGCAGCCTGCGCAGCGCCCTGGCCAGCGCGGCGGGGTTGCGGGGCGGCACGAGGAGGCCGGTCACGGTGTTGACCACCGTCTCCTTCTGGCCGCCGACCGCGGAGGCGACGACCGGGACGCCGCAGGCCATCGCCTCCAGCGCCGCCATCCCGAACGGCTCATACCAGGGCACCGAAACGACGGCGGCGGCCGAGCGCATCAGCGCGGGCAGGGTGTCGCGCTCGACCCGGCCCAGGAAACGGACCCGGTCGGAGACGCCCGCCCGCGTCACGAGCCACCGCAGCCGGGTGACCTCGGGGTCGCGGTGCAGCTCGGCCGCCGGGGGTCCGCCCGCGATGACCAGCTCGGCGTCCCGCAGGTGCCGCAGGGCTTCGATGGTGGTCTCCAGGCCCTTGCGGGGCACGAGACGGCCGACCGACAGCAGGCGCGGGCGCTCCGGCCGTTCCAGAGGCTCGACGTGGGGGTGGAAGGTGGCGACGTCCACGCCGCAGGGGACGACCCGGGTCGCGCGGCGCCGCACGCCCATGCGGATCAGTTCGTCGACCTCGTCGTTGCAGGTCGCGATGATGCCGTCGACCCGCCGCCCGATGTCGGCCTCGGCCTGGACGCGCTCCCGCGGGCTGGTGTCCGCCGGGCCCTGGTGCCGCCGCTTGACGCTGCCGAGCGCGTGGTAGGTGTGGACGACCGGGATGCCGAGCTTCTCGGCCGCGGCGAGCGCGGCCAGCCCGCTCATCCAGAAGTGGCTGTGCACGATGTCGGGGCGGTCGAACAGCCACCGGTCGTGCAGCCACTTTCCGAAGTGGGGGATCCAGGGCAGGATCTCGTCCTTGGGCATCTCGGCGGCGGGGCCCGCGGGGACATGGACGACGTCCACACCCGGGCCGAAGGCGACGGTTTCCGGCAGGTCCTCGCGGTCTCTGCGGGTGTAGACGGTGACCTCGTGACCGGCGCGGGCGAGCTCCAGGGCGAGGGCGGCGACGTGCACGTTCTGGCCGCCGGAGTCGACACCGCCGAGGGTGGCGAGCGGGCTGGCGTGCTCCGAGACCATGGCGATCTTCACTGGGGGTTCCTCCATGTGCGGCAGTGGCGAATACCCGGCTCGGGGATCAGGGAGTCCAGGTGGGCGGGCCCGGCGGCCGGTACGGGCCCGGTGACCGGTACGGGGTCGACGGCCGGTACGGGGTCGACGGCCGGTATGGGGACGGCGGCCGGTCGCGGCGTGTGGGAGCCGCGGGCGCACGCATGGCGGGCCGCGGCCGGCAGGCACGGAGTGGGAAGGCGGGGGGTGGGAAGGCGGGGAGTGGGAAGGCACGGAGTGGGAAGGCGGGGGGTGGGAAGGCAGGGAGCGGGCGTGCGGCCCATGGGCGGCGACGCGGCGGGGTGGGGTCCGGTGCCTGTTCCCAAGACGCTCCTCCATCACGGCATGCTCACGCCGCGGAGGTACCTGCGTCTTAGGCACCGGAACATCAACTCCCCTATCCACCCTCACGCCCGTCAAACCAACGGGTTTCGCCCGGAAAGGGCCGGGCAGCGCTAGCGAGAAGGAACCGAGGGGGACACGAGGGGAAGAGATGGAGACGCCGCACTATGTCGCGGCCCGCGTCCAGCGGGCTCTCGCGGAGGACGATCGGACCACCGAGCTGGGCATTCGGGTGGATGTACGAGGAGAAGAGGTCTACCTGCGCGGACAGGTCTCCTGTGACGAGCGGCGCCACCAGATCGAGAACGTCGCCAGGGAGGCGGCTCCCGGCCTGCGGCTGCACAACGAGATCACCTTGGTCGAGGTGCGGGAGGCGGGAGAGGAGGAGCACCTGTGAGGGAGCTGCGGATCGCCGCCGTCGCCGACATCCATCTGGGCGAGGATCTGCGCGGCCACTATCGCAAGAAGATCGAGGGCATCGAGCGTCGCGCGGACGTGCTGCTGGTGGGAGGCGATCTGACCAGGCACGGCACGATCGCCGAGGGCCGGGTGGTCGCCGAGGAGCTGAGCGGCCTGCCCATCCCCGTCGTCGCCGTGCTCGGCAACCACGACTACCACTCCGACTGCAACCAGGAGATCATCGCTCTCCTCCGTGACGCCGGCATCGTCGTCCTCGACGACGAGAGCACGGTCGTCCCCATCGACGGCGTACGACTCGGGGTCGCCGGAGGCAAGGGCTTCGGCGGCGGGTTCGCCGGGAAGTGCGCGAGCGAGTTCGGCGAGCCGGAGACCAAGGCGTTCGTCCGGCACACCAAGGAGATCGCCGAACGGTGGCGGCGGGCGCTCAAGGATCTGGACGCCGACCACAGGGTCGTGCTCAGCCACTACTCGCCGGTCAAGGACACGCTGATGGGCGAGCCGCCGGAAATCTATCCGTTCCTCGGCAGCTACATGCTGGCGGAGGCGGCCGACGCCGAGGGCGCGGATCTTTTCATTCACGGTCACGCGCATGCGGGCACGGAAAAAGGCGTCACTCCCGGTGGTATCCGGGTGCGTAATGTCGCCCTTCCGGTCATCAAGCACGCCTACACCGTTTACTGCCTGAACGGCGACCATTGCTGATTCGCTGTTCCGATCCCGACCCCGGTCCAGATCCAGACCCAGGTCCCGGTCCCGAGACGGCCACCGGCCCTTCGGCCGGTGGCCGTCTCGGTGTCCGCGAGTAGCGTGGGTGAGGTTGCGGCTGGTGGGTGAGGTTGCGGTTAGGGATTGAAGATGCTGACGCCCCCGGGGCCGACCAGGAATCCGAGGACGATGAGGACGATCCCCCAGAGGATGTCCCGACGGGCCAGGATGACGTAGATCCCGGCGATGACCAGTACCACGGCGATGATCCAAAGCAGAGTAGCCATGGCCCTCCACTGCCCCTGCAAAGGGTCTCGTAACATCATCGAGCCCTGGCACCGATCGAATTTGCCGCCGAAGCACCCATTGTTACGTTTGCTTGACAATAACCAGGCATCTGGCGATGCATGACGACTTTCGGATATTTCCTGTCCAGTGAGGAGCATGATTGCAAGGAGTTCGTACGGCAGGCGAAACTCGCCGAGGAAGCCGGCTTCGAGGTGCTGTGGATCTCCGACCACTTTCACCCCTGGCTGGACGAGCAGGGCGAGAGCTCGTTCGTATGGTCCGTCATCGGAGCCGTCTCGCAGGCCACGTCGCTGCCGGTGACCACCGCGGTCACCTGCCCCATCATCCGCGTCCACCCGGCGATCATCGCCCAGGCCGCCGCGACAGCCCAGACCCTGCTGGACGGCGGGTTCCGCCTGGGGGTCGGCACCGGCGAGGCGCTGAACGAGCACATCCTGGGCGATCAGTGGCCCCCGGCCGAGCAGCGGCAGCGCATGCTGGAGGAGGCCGTCGACGGCTACATCCACACCGCGCCCGCCGCCCACATGGTCGAGGCGTTCCACAAGGCGGGCGGCGAGGGCAGGCCGTGCGCGGCCGGGCTGAAGGTGTGCTGGGCGAACGACGAGGCCGAGGCGCGCAAGACCGTCCACAGGCTCTGGCCCAACCAGGGGATCCCCGGCGAGGCCGCCCAGCTCCTGCCGCTGCCGCGGCACTTCGAGCAGCTCGCGCAGCTCGTCACGGAGGAGGCCGCCACCCGGTCGACGCCCTGCGGGCCCTCTCCGGAGGCACATCTGAGCGCGATCCGCGCGCACGTGGACGCCGGCTTCGACGAGGTCTACATCGCGCAGATCGGCACGGAGCAGGAGGGGTTCTTCGAGTTCTACTCGACGCGGATCCTGCCCCGCCTCAGAGAACGGCGCTCCAGGGAGCTGAGCTGACGCGAGGCATACGGGAGCGCGGCCGCCGCGGTCGCGTTCTGCTTCCGCGCTCTGCTTCTGGTCGTTCTTGGCTTCTAGCCGTTCTTGGCTTCTAGTCGTTGTCGACCAGGTGCAGCGACAGGAGCGGCTGGACGAACCACAGCCAGGCGCACAGCAGCGCCACGCCCGCGCCGATCAGCGCGGCGGGCCCCGGGCTGGTCAGCGCGTCCAGCACCAGGGCGGTGGAGCAGCTCATCGACACCGCCAGGGCCAGTCCGCCGGCCACGCCCAGCCGGTTGGCCCGGTGCAGCAGCAGCTCCTTGAGCCCCGACCGGAACAGGATCCGGTGCTGGGTCGCCGGGGCGATCGTGCAGATCGACGCGACCGCCGCGCTGACGACCGCCAGGTAGAACAGCCAGTTCCCGGTCGTATCGATCTTTCCGAAGCCGGAGGAGAACGGCAGCGTCAGCAGGAACGCGAACAGCACCTGCACGCCCGTCGCGGCCACCCGCAGGCCCTGCAGCAGCTCGCCGAGCTCGCGGTCGACGCGCTCCTTGCGGCTCTCGCCGGTGTTCTCCAGAGGTTCGAGCACCTCACTCATGTCCGCTTTCCCGCCTCGCTCACTCCGCGGCCTTCATCAGGCGCGCGTACGCGAGCTGGAGCCAGTCGGAGATCGCCACGGCCGCCATGGTGGCCCCGGCCAGCCGGGTCACCCTGGGGAAGAACACGGTGCCCGCCGCGTATCCGGTCGCCACCCACTGGGCCAGACAGAACGGGCAGGTCAGCAGCTCGCCCACAGCGTGCCGCAACCCGTGGCCGCGGACCTTCTCCTTGAGCTCCGCCGGGCCGGAGGGGCCCTCATAGCGGGTGAAGGGAGCGCGGATGGGGCTGGTGACCGGGTCCTTCGCGAGCGTGCGCGAGAGCCGGTGCGTGAACAGCCCCATAAGCATGAGGTCCATCGCCTTGATGTTCTCGGCGGGCCTGCGGCCCGTCAGCTTCGCCGCGGCGAGCAGCGCCGCGACGGCCCCGCCGTACACCGCGAGAACTCGTGTGTACGAGGCCAGGGGACGGTTGTCCTCGCCCTCGTACTCACGCTTGATCTCCTGGAGGGTCTCGGTCATGAGCGCGCTCTACCCTGGATTGTTTGCGCCGAACATGGCTGGGCAAGCGACGTAAGTGGGTAGTCACAGTCACGAAGTCACCGACGCGATCCTTGAGACGCTCAAGCGCGCCGGGGCCGGTCTCAAGGAGGCCGGGGTGCGGTTCGCGCTGGCCGGAGGCTGCGCCGGCTATGCGAGGGGCGCCGCGCCATCACTACATGACGTCGACTTCGCCCTGGTCGAGGAAGACGTCCCGCTCGCGCTGAAAACCCTGGAGAGCCTGGGTTTCCGGACCGCGAAACCACCGGAGGACTGGCTGGTCAAGGCGTTCGACGAGGAGGGCGTCCTCGTCGACCTGATCTTCTCGCTCGCCGACAGGCCCGTGACCGAGGCCATGATCGCCAGAGCCGAGCCGATCAACACCGCCGCGTTGAGCCTGCCCGTCCTCGAAGCCACCGACCTTGTGATCTCCTGGATACTGCCGCTGTCGGAGCACGCCTGCGACTACGGTTCGCTGCTGCCCATGGTCCGCGCCATGCGGGAGCAGGTGGACTGGGACCGGGTCGCCTCGGTCGTCGCGCCGTCGCCGTACGCCTCGACGTTCGTCACGCTCCTGGAGCGGCTGCGCATCATCGCCCCTACGACACCGCGGCCGGACGGCACCTGGCCCTGAAGGCCGCGCTCCGGTCCGCCGCACCGGTCCATACGGCACGGTTCGCCGGTGCAGGTTCGCCGGCACGGTTTCGCTGGCACGGTTTCGCCGGCATCGTTCGCCGGTACGGTTCGCCGGGATGGAGAAAGGGCCGCGCCATGCCGGCGCGGCCCCTCTCATATGCAGATTGATCTGGCCGCGCCGTTTTCCCGGCGCGGGGCCGCGGATGGCGCGGAACACTTCCGGAAGCCGCTACTCTTGTGGTGCGGGCGCCGCTAGCTCAGTTGGTTAGAGCAGCTGACTCTTAATCAGCGGGTCCGGGGTTCGAGTCCCTGGCGGCGCACCACTTTCATCGCGACCTGTGGTCTCCCGGCGGCGACGCCTACGGGGGCCGCAGGTTTCGTGCTTCCCGGCCAGCGCGTCCCAGAGTCCGGTCACGTTGTGTAGGGGCCGAAGCGGGCCCACGCGGTGAACGCGGCGGCGACGAAGAGGACGACCGTGAGGGGAATCGCGGCGTACTCGTGCCGCCGGGCATGGAAGATCGCGGCCAGTGTCATGGTCAGGGCCAGGCCGGTCGCCGCCAGCGGCGTCAGGACCGGTGCGATGCCGGTGACCGCGGGCAGGACGAGCCCGGCCGCTCCGGCCAGCTCGGCGATCCCGATGAGACGGATCGCCGCCCCGGGGAAATCCGCCGTCCAGGGCATCCTGGAGATCAGGGTGCTCCTTGACGGGATGGCCTGCCTCGCGCCCGCCACGACGAAGACCGCAGCGAGGGTGCCCTGCACGGCCCACAGGAAGGCGTCGGTCTCACAGGCCCGCCGCCGACACGCCGCCGTCCACGGTGAACACCGCGCCCGTGGTGTACGCGGACCGGTCCGAGGCCAGGAAGGCGACGAGGTCGGCGATCTCGCGCGGGCTCGCGGCACGGCCCAGCGGGAACATCGCGGTCAGCTCGGGATAGCGGGACTCGTCGCCGAAGCGGGCGCGGGCCTGGGCCTTCATGAGGGTCAGGATGCGCTCGGTGGCGACGGGACCGGGGTTGACGCCGACCACGCGAATGCCGTCGGCCAGGCTGCGGCCGCCCAGGGCCCGGGTGAAGGTCATCAGTGCGGCGTTGCCGGTGCTGCCCGCGATGTAGTTGGCGTCGGCTCCCTCGCCTGAGGCGCCGATGTTGTTGATGATCACGCCGTGGCCCGCGGCCTTCATCCTGGCGTACATGTGCCGGGTGAGGTTGATGTAGCCGAAGACCTTCAGTTCCCAGCCGTGCCGCCACATCTCCTCGTTCACCGCGGCCAGCGGCCCGCCGGGGATGTCGCCGGCGTTGTTGACCAGGATGTCCGGCACCGGCACTTCGGCGGCGAACCGGTCGAGCTCGTCGCCGCGCCGCAGATCCACGAGGTGCACGGTGGCCGCCACGCCGTGCTCGGCGCGCAGGCGGGCGGCGAGGTTCTCCAGTTCGGGCTCGCTGCGTGCGGCGAGGTCGAGGTCGCAGCCTTCCTCGGCGAGCACCTCGGCGATGGCCGCGCCGATGCCCCGGGACGCTCCGGTGATGAGCGCCCGCTTGCCACGCAGGTTCAGGTCCATGACGTTGCCTCAATCTTGTCGGAACCATCGGTTCTGGTAAAAGCGTTGTCGAAACTGACAGTTTCGTCAAGGGGTCCCTGTCCGGGGCCGTCGTCACATGGCGCGTGGAAGCGTGCACACCCGGCGGGGACACAAGGGGAGCGAGGTGGGCCGTTGCGGCCAAGAGGGATGCCGAAACCGTTGGTTCCGTCAACTGTTATGCTCGGCGGCGTGACCGCAGAGCCGCAGCCCCGTCCGCATACCGGACGGCGACGCAATCCGGCCGTACGGCAGGCCATTCTCGATCGTGCGGCCGACCTGCTGGCCGACAACGACTACTCGGCGGTCTCGATCGACGTCATTGCGCAGGCCGCCGGGGTGAGCAAGCACACCATCTATCGGTGGTGGCCCTCCAAGGGCGCGGTGCTGCTGGAGGCGATGGCGGAGCGGGCCCGGCAACTGACGCCCGGCCTCGACACCGGTGTCTTCGCCGACGACCTGGAGACCTTTCTGGCCGCCACCTTCCGCACCGCCGTGAAGGTGAGCGGGCTGCTGCGCGGCATCATGGCCGAGGCGCAGCGCGACCCGGTGGCGGCCGAGGGGCTGCGCCAGTTCACCGCCGGGCGCAGGGACGAACTGCGCGCCCTGCTCGCCCGCGGGCTCCGGCAGGGCGATCTGCCCGCGGACAGCGATCTGGACCTGCTGGTCGATCAGCTCTTCGGCATGATGTGGTATCGCCTGCTGATCGGCCACGCGCCGCTGGACGACGCCGTCGCCGCCCGGCTGGCCCGTTCGGTGATCGCGCCGCGGTGAGCGGCGCGGGCGGGCGTCAGCGGGAGATCTCGTACCAGTGGTAGGGGATCGACCAGTCCCAGTGCTCGGTCTCCTCGGCCAGTTCCGGCGCCGGATCGGGGGTGTCGGGACCCCAGGTCAGCGCGTAGGCGAGGCCGAACTGGGCGACCCAGTAGCGCCCGAGCCGTACGAACCCCCGTCCGAGAGCGGAGAGCAATCGCTTCGCCAGCGAGTACAGCATCGGGCACCACTCCTCGCAGGATCGGGCGCGGCACTATGTGGCCCAGATCACTTTGCATCTGGAAATCAGGTTTATCTGGCTGGATCTTCCGTGTAAATGCCCAGAGCGGTATGTCACGCGCCGCAGTGGGATCGGGTCGTACGCGTGACCGCCCGGCGTGAGGCTGTCGCTCATGGCGCCTTAGGGGATCGGTGGAACCGCCCTGGTGTGGCGATCCCTTCGGTGAGCCCCTGGTCGGGGGCTTTCGGGAACGCTACGACTCCTCGGCGGCGTACGGCATGCCCGCGCACGTCACCGTCCTGTATCCGTTCCTTCCGTGGGAGCGTGCCGGTCGCTCCCGCATGCCTGTGGATAACGTCACGGCACTGGGGGTCGGGGCTGACAGAATCGCTCGCACGAGCGATCGGGGGAGGGCGAGCGGATGAGCGGCAGCCGCAGGGGAAGTGCCAGGGGAAGTGCCAGGGGCAGCGGCAGAGACAGTGGCAGTGGCGCGGAGCGGGAGGGCGCACGGCGGCGGTGGAGCCTCGGGCCGCCGGGCGGAGCCACCTGGAGTTTCCCCTGGTCGTCGGGCTCCCCGGGCCAGGCGGCGGAGGAGATGGTGGCCGGGCTGCTGTCCGCGGCGCTGGAGGCGCGGCGCCGTCACGACGAGATCGAGTTCCGGCGATGCGTGAAGATCCTCGCGCAGGGCCAGGGGCTGCGCGAGGCCGTGGACCGGGCTCTGCTCGACGCACTGAACCGGCATGTGACGCTCGCCTGGCACGGTGGCTGGCAGCCCGCCGACCTCGTCCGGCTGGCGGGCCGGCGGCTGGAGGCCCGGCACGTCCGCCTCGTGACCGACGCCATCGCGGCCGAGATGCGCGCCTACGCCGCCGCGACCGTGGACGACCGCTGGCTCGACCAGCTCGACGCCATCGGCGCGACGGTGTGGTGGGGCCGCGACGAGGAGTATCTCCGTGACGACGGCGGCAGGACCGCGATGGTCGCCTGCGCGCTCCGGGTGATCCACCTGCTGGCCACGCTGCCGGCGCTGGAGCGGCTGTGCCCCGTGCCGGGAACGGCCCGCCGTACGCCCGGCGTCCGGGGCGGTGCCGTCGACGAACGGACGCTCGCCCGGGTTCGGGCCCTGCTGGCCAAGGCCGAGTCGACCGAGTTCGAGGCGGAGGCCGAGACGTTCACCGCCGCGGCGCAGGCGCTGATGGCCCGGCACAGCATCGACGCCGCGCTGCTCGCCGCGCAGACGCCCGGTCCGGGAGCAGCCGGTGGTCCGGAGGGGCGGCGGCTCGGAGTCGACGCGCCCTATGAGGGCCCGAAGGCGATGCTGCTGGACGTCATCGCCTCGGCCAACCACTGCCGCTCGGTGTGGAGCCGGCATTTCGGGTTCGCCACCGTGCTCGGGTTCCCCGCGGATCTGGCCGCCGTGGAGGTGCTGTTCACCTCGCTGCTGGTGCAGGCCACGACCGCGATGCGGCTGGCCGGATCCCGCCGGGACGGCCTGGGCCGTTCCCGCACGCGGTCGTTCCGGCAGTCGTTCCTCGCGGCGTACGCCCAGCGGATCGGCGAGCGGCTGCGGGAGGCGACGGGGGAGGCGGTGCGGGAGGCCGCCGCCGATGCGGGGCGCGACCTGCTGCCGGTGCTGGCGGCCAGGGAACAGGCCGTCGAGGCGAGGGTCGAGGAGCTCTTCCCGACGCTGACCCTGGTCGGCGCGGGTGCGGTCAGCAACCGCGAGGGCTGGATCTCCGGCCGGGCCGCCGCCGACCGGGCCGTCCTCGACGTACGCCGGAAGCTCGCGGAGGGAGGCCGTTGACCCGAAGCCGCACCTGAGAGACCCTGTGACCTCCCGGACCAGGCACGATGACGGCGCGTGCGTATCACCCGCGGCCTGCCTGCGCGGCACAACATCGCGGGGCGCGCCAGGATGGTCAGACGACGGATCCGGTGGCGCCGTCGGCGAGCTCTCTGAGGATGTCCGCGTGCCCGGCGTGCCGCGCGGTCTCCTCGATCATGTGGACGTAGATCCAGCGCAGCGAGAGCGCGGGGATCTGCTCGTGCGGCACCTCGTGATCGAGGGGGAACCGGGCGGCGATGCGCCGCGACTCCGCGCACGCCTGCTCGTAGGCCGTGATCAGGGATTCGATGGTGTCGTCGTCGCCGACCGCGAAGCTCCTGTCGGCGTCCTTCTCCGAGGGAGGCGCCATGGCCGGGTCCTGCGCCAGCACCCGCCCGAACCAGGTCCGCTCCACCACGGTCAGGTGCCTGATCAGCCCGGCCAGCGTCGTCGCCGACGGCACATGACGGCGGCGCACGTCCTGCTCGGACAGCCCTTGGGCCTTGCGGACGACCATCGCGCGAAGGAGGTCGAGAAAGGCCTCCAGCACCTGCCGCTCGTCGCCCGTGGCGGCCCGCACCACCGCCTGCGCCGGTTCGGTCGAAGGAAGAGTGGCCATGCCCCGGACCGTACGGAGCGCGGGGATCTCCCGGCAAGAACCCCTGCCCACGCTCTCAGCGAACCCGCATCCCGCGTGTCGAGCGAGTTCGTGTCCCCCGTCGCGAGTGAGCCTGCATCCCCGTGTCGAGCGGGCCCGCGTCTCGGCATCACGCGAAGCCGCGTCCCGGCGTCATGCGAAGCCGCGTCCCGGCGTCATGCGAAGCCGCGTCCCCGCCTCAGCCGGAGGTGTCGTCGAAGTGCAGCTCGGAGGTGATGCGGTAGCGGTCGCCGCGATAGATGGACCGGGTGAACTCCACGACCCGGCCGTTGGCCTCGCGGGCCGTGCGTTCGATGAGCAGGGCCGGTGCGTGCTGGGGGACGCCGAGCAGTTCGGCCTCGGTCTCGTCGGTGACGGTCGGCTCGATGCTCTGGGTGGCGCGGCGGACGTCGATGCCGAACCTCGTGCGCAGGAACCGGTAGAACGATCCGGACACCATGTCGTCGGGCCGCAGCGACTCGACCAGGCGGTGCGGCAGGTGGATGCGCTCGATCGCCATCGGCTCGTCGTCCACCAGGCGGAGCCGTACGACGCGCAGGACCGGGTCGGCGGGGGAGACCTGCAGGCGGTGTGCGAGCCGGGCGGTGGCCGGGGCCGAGTCGAACTCCAGGATGCGGCTGAGCCAGTTCCCCTCGGCGGCGGGGGCATGGAAGGAGTCGTCGCCGGCCGCGAGGGGCTGGGTGACCTTCCGGCGGCCGGTGAACGTCCCCCGCCCGTGCTCCCGCACGAGCATGCCCTGCCGTACGAGCCCGTCGATCGCCGCGCGGAGGGTCGGGCGGGAGACGCCGAGCTCGCGCGACAGGTCGCGTTCCGAGGGGATGGCGGTGCCGGGCTCCTTGTCGGAGATCAGGTCGAGCAGGACATCTCTGACCCGGTCGCGTTTGAGGCCCGCTGGAAGTCTCTGCACGTCCCAGACCTTACCAGTAGTTGACCACTCCTCCGGGCGTCATGCCTGCGAATATCCCGATATTTCGCCCCTTGACAGCCCGACTGGTTAAGACCACTCTCCTCTCAACGGTTTACCAATAACTGACCAGTGGGAGGACCGATGAGGTACCGCTTCCTCGCCACGGCGGCCGCGTTCAGCCTCGCGCTCGCCGGATGCGGTTCGGCGTCCGAGCCAGGGACATCCGGAGAGACCGGCACGACCACGCTGACCGTGTGGTTCATGCGCGACAGCCTGTCGGACGCGATCGTGCAGCGGTTCACGGACGACTTCCAGCGGTCGCATCCCGGGATCGCCCTGAACGTCCAGATCCAGGAATGGGACGGCATCGGGCAGAAGGTCACCAGCGCGCTCGCCAGCAAGGACGCCCCCGACGTCATCGAGGTCGGCAACACCCAGGTCGCCGAGTACGCCGCGAGCGGCGGGGTCAGGGACCTCACCGCCAAGATCGCCGACCTGGGCGGATCCGACTGGCTGCCCGGCCTGGCCGAGCCGGGGAAGATCGACGGCAGGCAGTACGGCATCCCCTGGTACGCCGCCAACCGGGTGGTCATCTACAACAAGGACCTGTTCGCCAAGGCCGGCGTCACGACCCCGCCGAAGACCCGCGACGAGTGGATCGACGTCACCACGAAGCTGAACAAGGGCGGCGTGCAGGGCATCTACCTGCCCGGCCAGAACTGGTACACCCTCGCCGGATTCGTCTGGGACGAGGGCGGCGACCTCGCCGTCAAGGACGGAACCGGCTGGAAGGGCGTGCTCGACACGCCGCAGGCGCTCGCCGGGATGGCGTTCTACCAGCGCCTCCAAGCGCTCGGCAAGGGCCCCAAGGACTCCGACGAGGCCAGGCCGCCGCAGGCCGACGTGTTCGGCAAGGGCGACATCGCGCAGATCATCTCCGCTCCCGGCGGCGCGGTCGCGATCGAGAAGGCCAACCCGGACCTCAAGGGCAGGCTCGGCTTCTTCCCGATCCCCGGCAAGACGGCGGACAAGCCGGGCGCCGTCTTCACCGGCGGATCCGACCTGATCATCCCCGAGGCGTCCGCCCACCCGGACGAGGCGTACGAGGTGGTCAAGGCCCTGGCCGGGGAGAAGTTCCAGCTCGACATGGCCAAAGAGATGAGCTATGTGCCCAACCGCACCTCGTACGCCGGGGTGCTGAGCGGCGACGAGGCCACGGCGGCGATGGCGGCGGGCGCCGCGGTCGGGCACGCCACGCCCAACTCGCCCAACTGGGCAGCGGTGGAGGCCAAGAACGTCATCAAGGAGTACATGACCAAGGTGCTCACCGGAGGCGACGCGGCCACCGAGGCGAAGGCGGCCTCCGAGGTGATCACCACGATCCTCAACACCGCGTCGTGACATGGCGCGCACCCTCGCCCGTACGGCGGCCCGTCCCGCTCCCCTGATCGGGGCGGGAACCCGCAGGAAGGGGACGTTCTGGCCCTACCTGCTGGTGGCCCCGGCCCTGGCCGGCTTCGCGTGCCTGCTCGTCTACCCGCTGGCCCGCAGCGTCGTGATCTCCTTCCAGCACTTCCGGCTGGGCGAGCTGATCAGGGGCGGAGCGGGCTTCGCCGGGCTCGCCAACTATGCCGAGGCTCTCGGCGGGCCGGAGTTCTGGGGGGTCGTGCGGCGCACGTTCCTGTGGACCGCCGCCAACGTCGTGCTCATCATGGTGATCTCCACGGCCGTCGCGCTGATGCTGCCGCGCCTCGGGCGGCGGATGCGGCTGGCGGTCATGAGCGGGATGGTGCTCACCTGGGCCACCCCGGTGCTCGCCGCGACCACGATCTTCCAGTGGCTGTTCCAGTCGCGCCTGGGGGTGGTCAACTGGCTGCTGGCCGGCCTCGGCTTCGACTCCTTCCGCGACTACACGTGGTTCGCCCATGGCGGTGCGACGTTCGCGATCCTTGTCGCGCTGGTCGTCTGGCAGTCGGTGCCGTTCGCGGCGCTCACCCTCTACGCGGGACTCACGACGATCCCCGGCGAGCTGTACGAGGCGGCCAGGATCGACGGGGCCGGGTCGTGGCAGGTCTTCGGCCGGGTCACGTTCCCGATCCTGCGCCCGCTGTTCGGCCTGATCACGTCGCTGGAGGTGATCTGGGTCTTCACCTGCTTCGCGCAGATCTGGGCGATCAGCAAGGGCGGCCCCGGAGGAGCGACGGCCACGCTGCCGGTCTACGCGTTCCAGATCGCGCAGTCGCTGCACCGGTACGACCTGGGGTCGGCCGTCTCCACGCTCACCGTGCTGATGCTGCTCGCGGTGCTGGTCGTCCACCTACGCCGCATGTTCCGGGAGGAGAACGCATGAGGCGCGTGGCATTCAACCGGCCCGCGCTCAACAGGGTCGTGCTGAACACCGCCGCCCTGGGCGTGCTGGCGGTGTCGGTCTTCCCCGTCTACTGGATGGTGATCACCGCGTTCAAGCCGACGGTGGACATCCTCACCGAGACCCCGGCGTTCTGGCCCGCCCGGCCGACCCTCGACCACTTCGCCACGGCCGTGAACGCCGCCGGGTTCTGGACGTTCTGGCGCAACAGCCTGGCGGTCACCGTCAGCGCGGTGCTGCTCGCGCTGGCCGTGGCGCTGCCGTCCGCGTTCGCCGTGGCCCGGCTGCGCTGGTCCGGGCGGCGCGGGTTCATCCTGATGGTCTTCGTCGCCCAGACCGCGCCCTGGTCGGCGCTGCTCGTGCCGGTCTACATCATCGCCCGCGACGCGGACATGCTCGACCGGCTGCCGACGCTGACGCTCGTCTACTTCGTCACGACGCTGCCGTTCACGATCGTGACGCTGCGCGGCTTCATCGCGGGGGTCCCGCGCGAGCTGGAGGAGGCCGCGCTGATGGACGGGTGCGGCCGGGCCGAGGCGTTCCGCCGGGTGGTGCTGCCGCTGCTCGCGCCGGGCCTGATGTCCACGTCGCTGTTCGGCTTCATCACCGCCTGGAACGAGTTCGCCTTCGCCAACGCCCTCATGATCAAGGACCAGGGCGACCGTACGCTGCCGATCTGGCTGTCCGGGTTCAGCAACGTCTTCGGCACCGACTGGGGCGCCACCATGGCCGCCGCCACGCTGTTCATGCTTCCCGTCCTGCTCGTCTTCCTCGTGCTCCAGCGCCGCGTGTCCGCCGGGATGATCGCGGGCGCGGTGAAGGGATGACCCAGATGATGATTCCGCGGCCCCGCGAGGTGGCCGTGCTCGGGGGAACCGTCATGCTCCACGACGGCCTCGTACGGCACGCGCCCGACGATCCCCGGCTCGGCGAGGAGGGATACCGGATCGACGTCACCCCCGGCGGCGCGGAGCTCGCCGCCGGGGGACCGGCCGGCCGTTTCTACGGCCTGCGCACCCTGGCGGCGCTCGGCCCCGAGGCGCCGCTGTGCCGGATAACCGACCGGCCCGCGCACTCCTGGCGCGGGGTGATGCTCGACGTCGCCCGGCACTTCATGCCGAAGGACTTCGTGCTGCGCCTGATCGACCTGCTCGCGGTGCACCGGCTCAACCGGCTGCACCTGCACCTCACCGACGACCAGGGCTGGCGGCTGCAGATCAAGCGTTATCCCCGGCTCACCGAGATCAGCGGGGAGCACTACACCCAGGAGGACATCCGCGAGATCGTGTCGTACGCCGCCGACCGGTTCGTCACGATCGTGCCCGAGATCGAGATGCCGGGGCACGCCCAGGCGGCCATCGCCGCCTACCCCTGGCTCGGCAACCAGCCGTCGCGCCGCCTGCCGGTGCGGGACTCGTGGGGGATCAGCCCCCACGTGTTCAACCTGGAGGAGGCCGCCATCGGCTTCTGCCGCGACGTGCTCGACGAGGTCATGGACCTGTTCCCCGGCGAGTACGTCCACCTCGGCGGCGACGAGTGCCCGCCGGACGAGTGGGCGCGCAGCGAGGCGGCGCTGCGGCGGATCGCCGAGCTCGGGCTGCCGGGCCCGGACGCGGCGCGGGCGTGGTTCACCGCCACCGTCGGCGCCCACGTGGCCTCCCGCGGCCGGCGCCCGATCCACTGGTACGACGGTCCCGGTGGGGCACGCGACGTGACCGCGATGACCTGGCTCGACCACGAGAGCGGCCCGCGGGCGGCGCTCGAAGGGTTCGACGTCGTGCTCGCCCCGCACACCAGCACCTACTTCGACTATCCCGCCGACGCCCCCGGCCCGCACGGGCACATGCTCTCCCTCTCCGACGTGTACGGCTACGCGCCGCCCGCGGCCCCGGAGGGCGCCACCGGCCGGATCCTCGGCGTGCAGTGCCAGCTCTGGACCGAATACATGCCCACGCCCGAGCACGTCGAGGCGATGGCCTTCCCCCGGCTGTGCGCCTTCGCCGAGGTGGCGTGGGGCACGGCGGGGGACTACCGCGATTTCCTGCACAGGCTCACCCCCCACCTGGAGTCCCTGGGCGTCCGGCCGGGGCCGGTCATCCCCTGACTCCGCACCCCACCCCCCACGAAAGGAAGACTGCGGTGTCACGAAAGCTCTTATGGGGCGGTCTCGCGGCCGTCCTGCTGGCCGCGCTGGTCGTGGCCCTGCCCGCCGAGGCGGCCCAGTCGCTGCGGCTGCGCTACAAGACCAGCGCCACCGGCGCCACCGCCGACCAGGTGGAGCCGTGGTTCGATCTGGTCAACAGCGGGACCACGGCGGTGCCGCTGAACACCGTGAAGATCCGCTACTACTTCACCGCCGACTCGCCCACCCAGCAGTACCGTTTCGCCTGCTCGTGGGCGGTCGTCTCCTGCTCGACCGTCACCGGAACCTTTCAGACGATCTCGGGCACGGCCGCGGCCGACCGCTACCTTGAGGTCGGCTTCACCTCCGGCAGCCTGGCGGCCGGCGCATCGACCGGCGACATGCAGCTGCGGTTCTACCGGGCCGACTGGCAGACGATCCGGCAGAGCGACGACTACTCCTTCGGCCCCGCGCGCACGACGTACGGCGACTGGGACAAGGTCACGGTCTACCAGGGCGGCACGCTGGTCTGGGGCACCCCGCCCGCGGGCGTGACCGACCCCTCGCCGTCCCCGTCGCCCACCGCCTCGCCTTCCACCTCGCCGTCGCCGGGCGGACCGGGCGGCGGCAGCGGGGTCGTCTTCGACGACTTCGCCTACGCCTCCTCGTCCGATCCGCAGATCACCGCGCACCACTGGACCGTACGGACCAACAGCGGCGGCCCCGGCGTCCCCGGGGCGAGCTGGCCGGCGTCCAACGTGAGCTTCCCGGTCGTCACCGGGAGCAACCGGGCGCTGCAACTGCGGGCGGCCACCGACGGCACCGCCGGGGGCACCTCGCAGGCCGAGTTCCTGCACCAGCGCAAGTTCTTCGAGGGCACGTACGCCGCGCGGGTGAAGTTCGCCGACGCCCCCGACAGCGGCCCCGACGGCGACAACATCGTGGAGACGTTCTTCACCATCACGCCCCTGGCGTACGACCTCGACCCGGACTACAGCGAGCAGGACTTCGAGTATCTGCCGAACGGCGGCTGGGGCGCGCAGGGCCCGATCATGTACACGACCACCTGGGAGACCTACCGCAACGAGCCCTGGCTCGCGGTCAACACGCACACCGAGCGTACGGCGAGCTACGCCGGCTGGCACGACCTCGTGCTGCAGGTCTCCGGCGGCACGGTCCGCTACTACATCGACGGCACGCTGTTCGCCGAGCACGGCGGCGACTACTACCCCGAGACGCCGCAGTCGGTGAACTTCAACCTCTGGTTCATCGGCGGCGGGCTGCTGGGCAGCGCCACCCCGCGCGTCTACACCCAGCAGGTCGACTGGTTCTACTTCAGCAAGAACGAGGTCGTGGCCCCGGCCGACGTCACCTCCAGGGTGAACGCCTTCCGGAGCGCCGGCACCACGTGGCAGGACACCGTGCCGATGCCATGAAAACCCTGGCCCGGGTCCTGGCGGCGGCCGGGGCCCGGGCCGTGCAGCCGGGCAGGTCAGTCGAGCAGGTCGGGGTCGGAGGCGAGGATCTGGTCGAGCAGGGGCTGGAAGTTGATCCAGCCGACGAGGTCGTTGCCGATCTGGCCGTGGGTGAGCTTGGCGTTCTCGTGCGTGATGGGCACCGTCGGCCCGGCGGCCTTGGCCGCGAGCTGCGCCTGGCAGCTGCGTTCCATGGTGATGAACCACCAGGCCGCCGCCTCCACGCTGTCGCCCACGGTCAGCAGCCCGTGGTTGCGCAGGATCACCGCCTTGTGCGAGCCCAGTGCCTGCGCGATGCGGCGGCCCTCCTCGGTCTCCACGACCACCCCGGTGTAGTCGTCGAACAGGGCGTGGTCCTCGTAGAACGCGCACGCGTCCTGCGTCAGCGGTTCGAGCAGCGTGCCCAGCGCCGACAGGGCCTTGCCATAGACGGAGTGGGAGTGGGCGGCCGCGACCACGTCGGGCCTGGCCTGGTGGACCATCGAGTGGATGGCGAACGCCGCCTGGTTGACGTGATAGCGGCCCTCCACCACCTGGCCCTCGTGGTTGACCAGGATCAGGTCGCTGACCTTGATCTGCTTGAACGACATGCCGAACGGGTTCACCCAGAAGTGGTCGGTGTGCTCCGGGTCCCGGGCCGTGATGTGACCGGCCACCCCCTCCTCGAACCCGAACCTCCCGAACAGGCGCAGCGCCGCCGCGAGCCGCTCCTTGCGGTGCCGCCGCTCCTCCTCCACGGTCTCGAACGTCGGCGGCATCCGGAAGGCGAGCTGGTCGGCGGGCACGGGCTGCAGGTCGGACAGGCTCATCGCGGCTCCCAGGGCTGGTGAGGCTTCACCCGTCCAGCGTGTCCTTCGCCGCCGCCTCCTGTCCATGCCGGAACCGAATCATCTTCGGTGCCTCGGAAAGACTTCGGTCCTACCGAACCGGGCAGTGGAGACGGACCGAATCCGCGTAAGGTGCATGCAGCGCGAGCGACAGGAGGTACCGATGCGGTTGGAAGCGGTCTTCTTCGACGTCGGAGAGACCCTGGTGGACGAATCCCGCGAATACGGCACCTGGGCCGACTGGCTGGGCGTTCCGCGGCACACCTTCTCCGCCGTGTTCGGGGCCGTGATCGCACGCGGCGGCGACTACCGGGAGACCTTCCAGTATTTCCGGCCCGGGTTCGACCTCCACGTCGAACGGGAGCGCCGGGCCGCGGCGGGCCAGGCCGAGACGTTCGGCGAGGAGAACCTCTACCCCGACGCCCGCCCCTGCATGGCCGAGTTACGGGAGATGGGGCTGCGCGTCGGCCTCGCCGGCAACCAGACCTCCCGCGCCGAGACCATCCTGCGCGCTCTCGACCTGCCCGTCGACGTGATCGGCACCTCCGACGGCTGGGGGGTGGAGAAACCGGACGCGTCCTTCTTCGACCGCGTGGTGACGGAGGCCGGCTGCCCGGCGGAGTCCGTCCTCTACGTGGGCGACCGCCTCGACAACGACATCCGGCCCGCCCAGAAGGCCGGGCTGCGCACCGCCCTCGTACGGCGGGGGCCCTGGGGCCACATCCTCCGCGACGAGCCGGTGGAACGGGCGTGCCTGTTCCACGTCGACTCGCTGGCCGAGCTGCCCGCCCTGATCCGCAAGCACAACGGCGACTGATCGCTCACCCGGCCTCGGTGAGGTCGACCGAGGCGGCCAGGTCCGCCGCCACGCCGAGCAGGTTCCGTACGGCCTGGCGGTCGCGGGCGGGGTGCGCGGTCGAGATGAGTAAGGCCACCCGGAGCCTGCCGATCTCGCCGCGCACCGCCCTGCGGGTGGTCTCCAGGGCCGCGTCCGCGTGCGTGAGAACGGCCCGCGCCTCGGGCAGGAACATACGGCCGACCTCGGTCAGACGCGTGCCCCGGGTGTCGCGGTCGAACAGCCGCCCGCCGAGGGCGTGTTCGAGCGCCGCGATCTGCTGCGACAGCGACTGCTGGGCGATGTGCAGCTCCCGCGCGGCGACGGTGAAGCTCAGATGCTCGGCCACGGCGACGAAATACCGCAGATGGCGCAGCTCGGGGGTCACAGGCTCTGACTGTAACCCCCGCAGGGAACGTGTGTTGGCCGTGCGGGGCTCGCTCCGGGGAGAGTGGTCGCACTGATCACGAGAACGAGGAGTGGGGATCATGACAGGACGGGTGTGGTTGATCACCGGATGCTCGGCGGGCTTCGGCCGGGAGCTGGCCGAGGCCGCGCTGGCGGCGGGAGACCGGGTGATGGCGACCGCGCGACGGCCCGAGACGCTGGCGGACCTGGTCGAAGCCGGTGGCGATCGGGTGCGCGCGGCGCGGCTGGACGTCACCGACGCCGCGTCGATCGACGCCGCGGTGGCCGGGACCCTGTCGGCCTTCGGCCGGATCGACGTCGTGGTGAACAACGCCGGCTACGGGTCCGTGGGGGCCGTCGAAGAGATCGACATGGCCGACCTGCGTGCGCTGATGGAGGTCATGTTCTTCGGGGCGGTGGCCGTGACCAAGGCCGTCCTGCCGCATCTGCGCCGGCAGGGGAGCGGGACGATCGTGCAGATGAGCTCGATGGGCGGGCAGCTCAGCATGCCGGGGTTCGGCGCCTACTGCGCCGCCAAGTTCGCCCTGGAGGGATTGTCGGAGGCGCTCGCCGCCGAGGTCGCGCCCTTCGGCGTACGGGTGCTGATCGTGGAGCCGGGGGTGTTCCGCACCGAGTTCGGCGGCCACCGCATGCACCGCTCGGAGCCCATCGACGCCTACGAGATGTCGGCGGGCGCGACCCGGGCGTTCGTGGACCGGATGGACGGCACCCAGCCCGGAGACCCGGCCAAGGCGGCGCAGGCGATCCTCCAGGTCGTCGACCACGCCGACCCTCCGCTGCGGCTCGCCCTGGGCGACGACGCGGTGGACGCCATCCGCGCCCACCACGAGTCGCTCCGCGCCGACCTGGACCAATGGGAGAAGCTCAGCCGGGCCACGAGCCTCTAGAGCCGCCCATCCGGGCCTCGGAGACTCACAGGCGGGAGACCTGGTAGTGGCCGATGCGCCAGCCCTCCTCCGTCCGCTTCACCAGCACGCTGAGATAGACGTGCAGGGCGGGACGGTCGGTGAAGGAGAAGTCGACGGCCAGGTAGCCGAGGACGAGGCCGTCGGCGGGGGCCGTGGTCTCCAGGATGCGGTACGCCGCCGTCAGCCCGGGCGGCTGGGAGTCGTAGTAGGCGGCGATCCCCGGCCTCCCGACGGTGTAGGGGCGCAGCCCCTGGAAGATCGCGTCCTCCGTGAACAGGGCGGCGACCCGCTGCGGTTCGTGGGCGCCGACGCCGGCTCTCCACTGGTCGAGGACGTCCCTGAGGATCGTTTCCCTGTCGATGTCGCTGGTCATCAGAGGTCTCCTGTCGGTGAGGCCGGGGATCGCGGATCAGTGGCCGGCGCTCATGCCGCCGTCGACGTGGAGGATCTCGCCGGTCACGAAGGGGGCGGTCTCCAGGTAGACGACCGCGTCCGCGACGTCGCCCGGCTCGCCCATCCGGCCCACCGGCTGCAGCGCCGCGAGGGCCTGGTGGGTCTCCTCCGGGTGCATGGGGGTCTTGATGGAGCCCGGCGAGACGGCGTTGACGCGGATGCCGCGCGTGGCGTACTCGATGGCGAGCGACTTGGTCGCGGACTGCAGGCCGCCCTTGGTCAGCGAGGCCAGCACGGACGGCACCCGGGAGTCGGCGTTGTCGACCAGGCTGGTGGTGATGGTGACGACGTGGCCGCCACCCTGGGTCAGCATGCGCGCGATGGCGAGCTGGGTGATGTGGAAGAAGCCGTCGAGGTTCACCCTGGTCACCGCGCTGTAGTCGTCGGCGGTGTAGTCGGTGAACGGCTTGGCGACGAAGATGCCCGCGTTGTTGACCAGGGTGTCCACCCGGCCGAACCGCTCGACTGCCGTGGCGATGGCGCGTTCGGCGGTGGCGAGGTCGGCGACGTCGCCCTGGACGGCGATGACGCCGGGGTCGTCGGAGGGCGAGATCGTGCGTGAGACGGCGACGACGGCGTAGCCCAGCTTGCGGTAGGCCGTGACCAGTGCGGCGCCGATGCCCTGCGACGCGCCGGTGACGAGGGCGACCTTCTGCTGCGGAATGCTCATGATGATCCTTCTCCAGATGGACCGGCCGGTTACTAGTCAACCGGTCGTCTATTCACACCGTGAACGTAGGCCGCTGGAGAGGCGAAGTCAAAGCGTCATGAGGTCTCAGCCGGAACCGGAATGCTCCCAGCTGATAGGCGCAGACTCCTAAAGCTCCGCGAGCCTGGCCTGGCGACGGTGCGGATCGTCCTTGGGCAGCCAGGCGTCCGGGCCGTCGATCCCGAAGTGGCCGTCGGCGCGGAGCGCCTCCACGACGGCGAGCACCGAGCCGCGTACCTCGGTGCGGCGCCACACCAGCGACCAGGTCCAGTAGATCTCCGGCGCGACGACCGGGCGCCGTACGAGGTCCGGCGGCAACGGAGTGGTCTGGCCCTTGGGCGAGTTGACGATCGGACGGCGGCAGCGGCGCACGTGATCGAAGAACCCCGGGCCGGTGATGCCGCCGTCGGAGATGCGGACCGCGGTGGCCCCGGTCTCGCCGGCCAGCTCCTCGGCGTACGCGTTCCAGGACGACCAGGAGGTGGTGTCGGCGTCGAGCAGGATGCCGGTCTCGCGGGCGGGGACCTCGGTGGTGTCCCGGCCGGTGGCCACGGCGTAGAGGCGGTCGGCGCCGATGAGCTGAGCGTGCAGGCCGTGCCGTTCCAGATCGCCGGTGCGCAGCCAGCAGATCGCGAGGTCCAGGCCGCCTTCGGCGACCCTGGCGGCCTGGGTGTGCGAGGGCGCGACCCAGGCGTCGACGTGGACCTGCGCCGCCGCTGCCGTACGCGCGGTCAGGTCAGGGGGCAGCCAGTTGACGTAGCCGAGCCGCACCGGTTCCGATCCGGCCAGCCGGCGGGCCCGGTGCCGGAAGTCGTCGGCGCGCTCCAGCAGGGCCCGGGCGTCGGACAGCAGGGCGAAACCGGCGGGGGTGAGGGACACCGAGCGGCGATCCCGGTCGAACAGGCGCACGCCCAGGTCGCGCTCCAGCGCCTTGATCTGCTGGGACAGGGAAGGGCCGGCGATGAGCAGGCGCCTGGCGGCTCTGCCGAAGTTCAGCTCCTCGGCGACCGCGACGAAATACCGCAACTGGCGCAGCTCCATGCTTGCCATGCTAGAGAGCGCCTACTACTGGACGGGCGGGGGTCAGAGACCGTGGGCCATCTCGGCGCGGGCGCCGAGCAGCGCCAGGCAGTTGGCCCACAGGGGACCGAGCCGCTGCGTGTCGTTGTAGAGCTTGGCGAACAGAACGTGCCCCTCCAGCTGGGCCACCACCGACCGCGCGGCCTCCCGGGTGTCGGCCACGGCGACGTCCCCACGAGCCTTGGCCTCGACGACGACCGCCTCGATCATGTCGACCTGCGCCTCGAAGATCTCCTGCAGCCGTCCGCGGATGGCTTCGGTCTGGTTGCTCATCTCCAGCGTGAGATTGCCGAACATGCAGCCCGAGACGGTGCCGCAGTTCTGCTGCCCGGCACGTTGGACGGCCTGGGTCGCCTCGAACAGCCGGCGCAGACGTGCCAGCGGCTCCCCCTCGCCGGACAGGATCCGCCTCCAGTCCCGCTCCTGGTCGGCCCAGTGCTCGTCGATGACCGCCAGAGCGAGGGCTTCCTTGGTCTCGAAGAAGTAGTAGAAGCTGCCCTTGGGCACACCGGCCGCCTTGCAGATCTCCGCCACCCCCAGGGCGGAGTAACCACGCAGCTCGATGAGCGTCCGGGCGGCGCCGAGGATCTTCTCCTTGGCATCGCTGGTCCGTCCCATGCGGTCAGTATACGACCGGTCATATAAAATGCCCCGATTGGCCGACGGCCGTGTGACGGGGGCGTGTGAGGGGGCCGGACGAGGGGGCGTGTGAGGGGGCCGGGTGAGGAGGGCCGTCGTCACATCGTAAGTTCGGGGTGCCGCGACCGGCCGAGGTCGGTCAGCCGTTCGTCCAGCGCCCGCGTCTGGGCGGCGGGCGGCAGGACCTGCAGCACGCGGCGGACCCGGTCATGCCCGATCGCGTACCACTGGTCGTCCAGCGCGTCGACCGCCTGCCTGAGATGTTCGGCGGCCTGGTCGCCGTCGGTGGGGGCGTGGGCGGCGGCGAGGTCGGCGAGCAGCACCGAGCGCTGCTTGCCGCCGTTCGGGCCCAGGTCGTCGAGCGCCTTGCGCAGCCTGCGGGCCGCCTCCTCGTGGTGGCCCGCCGTCAGCGCGCTGTAGCCGGCGAACCCGTCGAGCCTCGCCCGCTCGAAGAAGTCCAGCCACTTGGGGTCGTCGCCGCCCGCGTCCACCATCTGGTCGGCGCGGTCGATGTGGCGCATGCACTCCTTCGGCTCGCCGCAGCGGGCCGAGATCTCCGACGCCACGCAGTGCAGCCACGCCCGGGTGAGCGGGCCGACGCCGTGCCAGGCGTGCGCGAACGCCGCGTCCAGCAGGCCCAGGGCGTCCGTACGGTTGCCCGCGAACCCCGGCACGAACGCCGCGTGGGCGAGCACGGCGGCGGCGAGCGGATGGTCGCCGCACTCCCGGGTGGCCGACAGGGCCATCCGGTACAGCCGCGCAGCGGTGGGGCCGTCATCGAGGTCGAAGAAGGCGACCCTGCCCGACAGCAGGGCCGAACGCGCGGCGGCCTCGGCCAGCGTCTGCCTGACCGCTCCCTCCGGCGCCGAACGCAGCAGGCTCATGCCGAGCCGGGTGTGCGCGACCGACGCCTGGAAGATGTCGTCCGGCGGCGAGGTCCAATAGAGGGCGGCCTGCTTGTCGACGACCCGGGCGAACGCCTCGGCCGACTCGGCGTCGACTCCGCGTCCTCGTTCCACCGCCGCGGGAAGACGTTCGCCGCCCTCGCCGAGGAGCGGAGCGAGCACGCCCGCGCCGAAGATCCCCCGCAGGAACGTGGAGCGGTCGATGCCTTCTGCGACGATCATGCTCAGCAGCCTCCGTATCTCGTCCACCACCTCCGTGACCGGCCGCATGGCCATCTCGTCGGGGGTGAGCAGTCCCAGCTCGCTCGCGGGCTTGTCGAAAATCGTCACGAGGTGCTTGCGGTAACGCGGATCCGGCCACCGCTCGCCGGTCTCCCACCGTCGCACCGTGTTGGCCGTCAGGCCGGTGTCCTTCTCGTCGCACGACCGCATGGACGCGCGGATGCGCTCGCACAGCTCCTCGTAGGACCACCCGCGCTGCAGGCGTTCCCACGCGAGCCGGCGGTTCGGCGGATGGCGGTGGTTGGCCGGCATGTCGCACCCCTCCTCGCACGACCGCAAGCACGCTGTGTCAGCGTGACACGCCGACACTACGGGAGATTCCGTGTTCGCGCGGCTACTGGCTGTGATTGGACGTCCTCTGGCTGATACTCCAACCGCTCTAAAAGCGCTTAGCTTGGCCCACTTCCGCGAGCAGCCGCTTGGAGATGGGTGACATGACCACGTTGGAGGACATCGCACGGGTCCATACCGGCTGGATCATCTGGCGGTCGGACATCGGCCGCTGGTGGGCGACCAGGCGCGGCGCGGTGGACCTCGAAGCGATCCGCATGGGATGCGCGATGACGCTCGACGCCGACGATCCCGAGGCCCTCGCCGCCGCTCTGGACGCACAGGCCGAGCTGATCGCCGCGCTCGCCGCCGACCCCGCCGCCGGGTGACCGGGACCCTCCGGTACGGTCAGCCGCCGTGCCGGAGACGGTCCCCGATGTAGTGGACGACGTGAACCGCGCAGGCGCCGTTGTCGGCGCCTGCGCGATCGGTGACAGTGAACTCGGCCGGCGACGCGCATGACGACCCGCCTCAGGTGCACCGGCGTTCGTGCCCCTTCGTGCCCGGCCGGTAATCGTCCGACTCCCGGAACTTGATCTGGAACAGATCCATCCGCGCGCACCCTCCGCTGTTCAGACGAGGAGATCAGGCCAGCAAATCAGGCCGCAGTACCTCCGCCTGGAGGACGCGCTCGATCTCCTTCTCGTCCGCATTGTGTCCCGTCTGCCGCCGCAGCTCCTTCCGTACGGCGTCGAGGATCACCGGAGTGAGGAGGACCCGTACGAGGGATTTCGGGGCCGTCGCTGCGCGGGCCTTCCACAGGTCGTCTATCAGGCGGCGCTTGAA
Organism: Microbispora sp. CSR-4; assembly: GCF_008033685.1. Taxonomy (NCBI): domain Bacteria; kingdom Bacillati; phylum Actinomycetota; class Actinomycetes; order Streptosporangiales; family Streptosporangiaceae; genus Microbispora; species Microbispora sp. CSR-4. The sequence continues at coordinate 73,640 of NZ_VJVX01000018.1, read as the reverse complement.
CGCCTCCTTGCTGAGGTAGAAGAGCGCGTCGGCCTTCCCGGTCAGCCCACCATCGTCCAGGAGATCGACCTGCAGCGCCAGGTCGATGACGGCGATGCCTGCTATGTCGCTCGATTGGCGCTTTATTGGGAAATGTCTCCACAAAAAGGAGGGTGCGGGCTGCCCCCTCGGCGCCAGTGCCGGTGCTCTGGGCGGGTGGGAGTCCTCGGGTCGACGGCCGGGCTGCGTGTGCCGGTCTGGTAAGGAGTTCCCGCTTCCCTTGCGAAAGGCGGTGGGGGAGCGATGGCGCGGGGACGGGCGGACAGGGACCTGGTCGGGCTGACGGTGCTCGCCCTGCTGTCGGTACGGCCCGCACCCCTATGAGCTGCATCGATTCGTCATCGACACGCACAGGGACTACATCGGTGGCCTGCCGCGCAGCCTCTACACGCGGTCGACCGGCTGGCCCGCGAGGAGCTCATCGTCCCCGTGGAGACCAGCAGAGAGGGCCGACGGCCGGAACGTACGGTCTACCGCGTGACCGACGAGGGGCGGGCCGGGCCGCTTCGTCCTCACCGCGCCCGGCCACGCGATGACGGTGGAGGTGGGCCGGGACCTGCTGGCCGCGCAGGGCGGCTGGTGGTGGCGGGGCGATCGGACGGCCCCTGAAATCCGACGGCCGCTGAACGAGGTCACCGGACCGGCCCGCGACGGGCCGGTCCGCGATGGGGCCGGTCCGTCAGCCCTTCTCCGCGCCCTCGTTGGCCCCGCGTACGAAGTAGCGCTGGAACACCACGAAGATGACCGCCACCGGGATGGTGGCGAGCACGGCGGCGCCGAGCTTGAGCGGATACTGCGTGCCCTTGCCGAGCGAGCCGCTGACCAGATCGGCGATGCCGCGCGGCAGCGTGAACAGCTCCGGGCTCTGCACCGCCACGAGGGTGTGCGCGAACTCGTTCCAGCTCCCCTGGAAGGAGATGATCGTGAGGGTGATCAGGGCCGGTCGCGCCATCGGCAGCACCACCGACCAGAACGTCCGCCACACCCCCGCGCCGTCGATGCGCGCGGCCTCCTCCACGCTCACCGGGACCGATTCGAAGAACTGCTTCATGATGAAGACGCCCGCGGCGTCCACGATCAGGGGCAGCACCAGCGCCGTGTAACTGTCGTACAGGCCGAACTGGTTGAGCACGAGGAACTTCGGCACGAACAGCACCACGGGCGGCACGGCCATGACCCCGATGACGGCGGAGAACAGCGCCTTGCGGCCGCGGAAGCGGATGCGCGCCAGCGCGTACCCGGCCATCGAGCACAGCAGCACCCGCCCGGCGGTGACCAGGATCGTCACCAGCACCGAGTTGCCCAGCCACAGCGGCAGGTCGGTGTTGAGGAAGACCTTCTCGTAACCGCTGGTGGAGAAGGGATGGGGGACGGGCGACAGCGCGTTGGCCGCGGCGTCCGGCTCGGTCTTGAACGAGTTCGCGACCTGGATCACGAACGGATAGAGGAAGACCAGCGCGAAGAAGACCAGCACGAAGTAGCCCGCGAAGGTGGAGGCGAGCGAGCGGGAGTCCCGGCGTTTCACGGTCACGACCTCCTCGTACGGCGGGCGGGGTCGCGGTCGCGCATGATCCACCGCTGGAGCAGCGCGAGCACGACGATGATGGCGAACAGCACGAACGAGATGGCCGTCCCCGAGCCGTACTCGAAGCTGCGGAAGGCCGTCTGATACGACAGGAAGGCCGGGGTGAGGGTGGTCTTGGCCGGGTTGCCCTGGCTCATCACGTAGACCTGGTCGAAGACCTGCCAGGTCGCGATGAGGCCGAGCGTTAGCACCAGGAACAGCGTGGGCTTCAGCAGCGGGAGCGTGATGTGCCGGAACCGCTGCCAGCGCCCCGCGCCGTCGAGCATGCCGGCCTCCTCCAGCGTGACCGGGATGTCCTGGAGCGCGGCCAGGAACATCAGCATGAACGTGCCCGACGTCGTCCAGACGACCAGCATGATGATCGTGCACATCGCCACGCTCGGCCCGGACAGCCACTCCCACCACGACAGCCCGAACGGCCCGCCGCTCGTCAGCGCCGCCGGCGGATTGTCGGGGTCGGCCAGGCCGAGCCCGCCGAGCAGCAGGTGGAGCACGCCCCGCGAGTCGGAGAACCACTGCGGCCCGTCGATCCCGAACACCTTCAGCAGGCTGGTCACCGCGCCGGAGTTGGCGAAGATGAACAGGAACACCACGCTGATCGCCACCGAGCTGGTGACCGAGGGGAAGAAGAACGCGGCGCGGAAGAACGTCTTCCCCTTCAGCATCCTGCTGTTCACGATCAGGGCGAGCCCCAGCGCCAGCACCGTCTGGGCCGGCACGACGATCACGACGTAGTAGAAGTTGTTGCGGATGCTGGTCATGAAGTCCTGGCGGGCCAGGCCGTCCTCGGTGAACAGCCGGGTGTAGTTCTCCATCCCGACGAACGGCACGCCCGAGCGGAACGGGCTGCCCTGGCCGTTCCAGTCGGTGAGGCTGACCCACATCGCCATCAGGATCGGCAGCAGCAGGAACAGGCCCAGGATCACCACCACCGGCGCCACGAACAGCCAGCCCGCGATGTTCTCCCGTACGGCCGCGCTCAGCCGGGGCCCGGGCCGCGAGGCCCGTGGGGCGCCGGGCGCGGGGACGGGTGCGGTGTCGGCCACGGTGTCGGCCACGGTGTCGGCCACGGTCACTCCTTCCGGTCGGCGGGGCCCCGGCCGTGACCGGCCGGGGCCCGCACCGCCTCCGCGTCAGCCGAGGGCGGCCTGGGTGTTCTTCTGCACGCGCTCCAGCAGCGCCTTCGGGTCACTGGAGGTGAGCTTCTGGATGCCGGTGTCGAAGTCGGCCAGGACGCTGTCCATCTTCGGCGCGTTGACCGGGCCCTGGGCGTAGTCGGCGCCGTTCACGAACGGGGCGTCGGCGGGGAACTCCTGGGTGTAGGCGTCCTTCGCCGACTGCCGCGAGGGCATGACCCCGAAGGCCCGGGCGAAGGCCATCTGCTGGTCGACGGTGGTCATCGCCTCGACGAAGTCGATCGCCTGCTGCTTGAATTTGCTCTTCGCCGAGATGCCCCAGCAGTTGGTGAACGACAGGGTGCCCTTGCCCTTGGGGCCGGCCGGAAGCTCGTGCACGCTGTATTTCACGTCGGGGAAGTCGGCCTTGAGCGCGCCCTTGATCCAGTTGCCCTCGATGGTCATCGCGGCCTTGCCCTTGCCGAACGCCTCGCCGCCCCAGCCCGCGTCGAGCTGGCTCGGGAACTGGGCGAGCTTGTCCTTGAGCAGCGACTGGACGTACTGCAGGGCCGTGAGGTTCTCGGGGCTGTCGGCCGTCGCCTGCTTGCCGTCGGGGCTGGTGATCCAGCCGCCCGCCTGCACCATGAACGCGCCGATCCGGTCGCGGGTGTCGGCGACCGCGAGCGGCGTCATGCCCTTGGCCTTGAGCTTCTCGCTCACCGACCTGAGCTGGTCCCAGGTCGTGGGCACGTCGCCCTCGCCCAGCCCGGCCTTGGCCCACATGTCGTCGTTGATCACGAGGGCGAGGGTGGAGAAGTCCTTCGGCGCGCAGTAGAACGTGCCGTTGTAGGTGAACGTGGCGCGCAGGCTCGGGTAGAAGTCCGACGCGTCGGACAGCTTGCCGGCGTACGGCTCCAGCGCGCCCACGCTGGCGTAGTCGGCGAACCGGGAGGCGTCCACGTAGAACACGTCGGGCGGGTTGTCGCCCGCGAACGCCTGGCCGAGCTGCTGGGCGAGGTCCTGCGCCGGGGTCACGGTCGCAGTCGAGCCGGACTTCTTCGCCCAGGCCGCGGCGGCGTCCTTCACCGCGGTGGTCTCCGCGTCGCCCGAGGAGCCGATGAGGATCTGCAGGTCGGCAGGGCCGGCGCTCTGCTGGGCGGGAGAGGCCGCCTTGTCGTCGTCGAAACCGCTGCCGCAGGCGGCCGTGGCGAGGAGAGCGGCGCCGGCGGCGCCGAGCACCGCCGTACGTACGGTTCTGTTCTTCATGAGAGTTCCCGATCTTCGTTGAGGGGGATGACGCGCCGGTTCACGCCGACTGGCGGACGACCAGCGAGGGTTCGAGCAGCACGTTCGCCGGCGGTTCGCCGGGGTCGGCCTGGCCGTCGAGGAGTGTGGTGAGGAGCGCCACGCAGTGCGCGGCGGCCTGCGCCAGCGGCTGGCTCAGGCTGGTCAGGCCGACGGCCTTGGCCACCGGCGTGTCGTCGAAGCCGATCACCGCGACCGGCCGTTCCGCCGCGCCGCCGCCGGGCCCTCTGCCGGGCCGCCAGGCGAGGCCGGGGGAGCGGGCGGCGTGCAGCGCGCCGAGCGCGAGCGAGTCGCTGGCGCACACCAGCGCGGTCACCCCGAGATCCGACCGCAGCAGGTCGTAGGCGGCCTTCTCGCCGTCGGCGACCTCGTCGCTGGTGGCCCGGCTCAGGCCGGTGGGGTCGACGCCCGCCGCGGTGAGCGTGCGCGCCCACCCTTCGCGGCGGTCGTCGCCGACCCCGGAGCCGGACGGCCAGCCGAGGAAGCCGATCGCGCGGTGGCCCGCGTCGAGCAGGTGCCGGGTGGCGGCGGCCGTGCCCGCCGCGCCGTCCACGTCCACCCACAGGTGCTCCGGGGAGTCCGCGCTCCAGGGGCGGCCGAAGGTGACGAACGGCACCTTGTGGTCCTGCAGCCAGGCCGTACGCAGGTCGCCGTGGTGGGTGCTGGTCAGCACGAACGCGTCGGGCTCGTACGCGCCGAGCAGGTCCTCGAACGTGTCGACCTCGGCCCGGTCGTCGTCGGCCGTGTAGAGCAGCACCCGGTAGCCGGACCGCGCGGCCGACTCGGTCAGGCCGTGCAGGAAGCGGTCGAGCACCGAGCCGTTGATGCCGTCGCGGTCGGGCTCGATCCGGATGGCGATCAGCCGGGACCGGCCGGTGCGCATCTGGCGGGCGGCCTGGTTGACCCGGTAGCCCAGCTCCTCAACCGCGCGCAGCACCCGCTGCCTGGTCTCCTCGCGGACGACATCGGGGCTGTTCAGGGCGTTCGAGACCGTCTGGCGTGATACGCCGGCGAGCCGGGCCACGTCGGCGATTGTCACCTTTTCGGCCATGATCTGCCCTTCTGGGGGTTTGAACGTTCAAGGAGGAGTAAGGCATGATTAGATCGATCAAAGTAAAGCGAATGTTTCGCAATGTGCACCCCCGGCGACCACATGTCAAGGTCAAGGCCGGGGCGATTCGATCCAGGAGGGCCCCTCGGTGCTCGTCGGAGCCACGCCCGGTCCGGGCGGCGAGTTCGCCGCCGGTGCGGCGTACCGCCTGCAACCACCGCTGCACGAGCTGGTCAGCACCGTCATGGCGCCGACCGGAGCGCTGAGCGGCGCTGACGGCCAGATCCGCCCCTTCGGCGTCCAGGGGCTCTTCCACGCCGACCATCGGGCGCTGTCGCAGGCGACGCTGCTCGTGAACGGCCGCGAGCCCGAGGCCATCGGCCACGTGCACGAGGAGGCCGGGCGCACCCGGTTCGTCTCGCTCGCCCGCTGGCTCGGCGACCCCCAGCCCGACCCCACGGTGCGTCTCGAACGCGTACGGGAGGTCGGCGCGCGCGGCATGAGCGAGCGTGTGGAGATCACCTCCACCGCCACGGTGGCCGTGATCGCGTCGGTCACCGTCGAGCTGGGCTGCGACTTCGCGCCGATCGAGGTGGTCAAGTCGGGCGGCGACATCGTCCCCGCCGAGCCCGACGGCCCGGACCCGGCTCGTACGGACGGCGCGGGCCGCGGCGGCCTGTCGTGGCGGAGCGGCGGCATCCGCGTCACGGCCGCGGGCGAGGACGCCCGCGCGGAGACCGGCGGCGGCGCGCGGCTGCGCTGGGAGCTGAGCCTGCCCCCGGGCGGGACGGCGACGCTGCGCTGGGAGGTCGTCGTGGACGACCCCGCCGCCGTCGTCGTCACCCCGGCCAGGGCGCTGGAGTGGAGCAAACCCGAGGTCACCGCAGCCGACCGGCGGCTGACCCGGCTGCTGCACCAGTCGCTCGAAGACCTGCGGTCGCTGCGGCTGGCGGAGACCGGCGCGCCCGAGGACACCTTCCTCGGCGCGGGGGTGCCGTGGTTCCTCACGCTCTTCGGGCGCGACAGCCTGTGGGCCGCCCGGATGCTGCTGCCGCTCGGCACCGACCTCGCCGCCGGCACGCTGCGGGTGCTCGCCCGCCGGCAGGGCACGCGGGTGGACCCGGCCTCGGGCGAGGCGCCGGGCAAGATCATGCACGAGCTGCGGCGGCGCGAGTTCACCGTCGAGGGCAACGGCCTGCGGCTGCCCGCGGCCTACTACGGCACGATCGACGCCACGCCGCTGTGGATCAGCCTCCTGCACGACGCCTGGCGGTGGGGGATGCCCGAGCGCGAGGTCGCGGCGCTGCTGCCGCACATGGAGGCCGCGCTCGGCTGGCTCGCGGACTTCGCCGACCCCGACGGCGACGGGTTCGTGGAATACATCGACACCTCCGAGCGGGGCCTGGCCAACCAGGGCTGGAAGGACTCCGGCGACTCCATCCGGTTCCGCGACGGGAGCCAGGCCAAGCCGCCGATCGCGCTGGTGGAGGTGCAGGGCTACGCGTACGAGGCGGCCAGGAACGCCGCGTCGCTGCTGGAGGCGTTCGGCCGTCCCGGCGCCGCGCGGTGGAACGCGCACGCCGACGCGCTGTCGGAGCGGTTCCGCGCCCGGTTCTGGGTGGACGGCCCGAACGGCCGCTTCCCCGCGCTCGCGCTCGACATCGACAAGCGGCCGGTGGACGCGCTGACCAGCAACATCGGCCACCTCCTCGGCACCGGCCTGTTGTCGGAGGCGGAGTCGGCCCAGGTCGCGGACCTGCTGGCCGGCCCGGCGATGAGCGGCGGCTACGGGCTGCGCACGATGTCGTCCGGCGACGGCGGCTTCAGCCCGCTGTCCTATCACTGCGGCTCGATCTGGGCGCACGACACGGCGATCGTGCTCGGCGGGCTGGCCAGGGCCGGGTTCGCGGCACAGGCGGCCGGGCTCGCCGAAGGGCTGCTCGCCGCCGGGGAGGCGTTCGGCTACCGGCTGCCCGAGCTGTACGCCGGGGACGGCGCCGGCCCGCACCCTGCCTTCGGCAGGCCCATGCCCTACCCGGCGGCCTGCCGTCCCCAGGCGTGGTCGGCCGCCGCGGCGGTGGCGATCACCCACGCGGCGCTGGGCCTCTATCCCGACGTGCCGGCCGGGCGGGTGCTGCTGCGGCCCATGGCCGGGGCGCCCCTCGGCGCGGTGTCGGCCCGGGGACTGCGGGTGGCGGGCGCGGAGGTGAGCGTCGCCGTGGACGCGGCGGGCCGCGCCACCGTCACCGGCCTGCCGCCGGGCCTCGACCTCGACGTACGCTGACGAACCCGGCCCTCGGCTCCCGACATGATCGAATGCATGTTTGAATATGCTGGTAGCCATGACGGCTTTCCAGGCTTCGTTGCTCGACTGGGGCGAGGACGTTCATGTCGGCGAGCTGGGCTCGTCCGTGCGCCGCACTCTCCTGGAGCGCGGCGCCTGGATCGACGTGCGGCCCCACTGGATCGAGGGGGCCGACGCGCTCTTCGAACGCCTGCTTGAGGCGGTGCCCTGGCACGCCGAGCGCAGGCACATGTACGACCGGGTCGTGGACGTGCCGCGCCTGCTGAAGTTCTACGAGGAGGACGAGGAGCTGCCCGACCCGGTGCTGGTGCAGGCGAGGGACGCGCTCAACGCCCACTACGAGGAGGAGCTCGGCGAGCCGTTCCGTACGGCCGGCATGTGCCTCTATCGCGACGGCAGGGACAGCGTCGCCTGGCACGGCGACACCATCGGGCGGGGGAGCACGCACGACACGATGGTCGCGATCGTGTCGGTCGGCACCCCGCGCCCGCTGCTGCTGCGCCCCCGCGGCGGGGGAGGCCCGGCGCTGCGGCACGAGCTGGGCCACGGCGACCTCATCGTCATGGGCGGGAGCTGCCAGCGCACCTGGGAGCACGCGATCCCCAAGTCGGCGAAGGTGACCGGCGCCCGCATCAGCGTGCAGTTCCGCCCGCGCGGCGTGCGCTGAGCACGGGCCGGGGGCACTGGGCCGGGGGCACTGGGCAGGGGGCCGGTGGGCAGGGGGCACTGGGCCGGGGCCGGTGGGCAGAGCGCGGTGGGCAGAGCGCGGTGGGCAGAGCGCGGTGGGCAGAGCGCGGTGGGCAGGGGGCGGTGGGCCAGCCTTGAGCACGTGCGGTTAGCTGGTAGTCCTTGAGTAAGGCCGCGGCAAAGGACCGGCCCAGTCGCGCAAGAAAGGCCACGGATGACCCCGCACCCCTACGTCCCCGCCCCCGCTCGATACGACGACATGCGGTATCGGCGCAGCGGAAGGAGTGGCGTGCTGCTTCCCGAGATCTCCCTCGGGCTGTGGCACAACTTCGGCGACGGCCACCCGCTCGACGTGCAGCGCGCCGTCCTGCGCCGTGCCTTCGACCTCGGCATCACCCACTTCGACCTGGCCAACAACTACGGCCCGCCGTACGGCTCGGCGGAGGAGAACTTCGGCCGCCACCTGCGCGCGGACTTCCGGTCCTACCGCGACGAGCTGTTCATCTCGACCAAGGCGGGCTACGACATGTGGCCCGGGCCGTACGGCGAGTGGGGGTCGCGCAAGTATCTGCTGGCGAGCCTCGACCGGTCGCTGAGCCGGATGGGCCTCGACTACGTCGACGTCTTCTACTCCCACCGGCCCGACCCGGACACCCCGATCGAGGAGACGATGGGCGCCCTCGACACGGCGGTGCGCTCCGGCAAGGCGCTCTATGTAGGCATCTCGAACTACTCGGCGGAGCAGACCGAGCGGGCCGCCGCCGTGCTGCGCGAGCTGGGCACGCCGCTGCTGATCCACCAGCCGCGCTACTCCATGCTCGACCGCTGGGTCGAGGACGGCCTGCTGGACACGCTGGAGCGGGCCGGGGCGGGGTGCATCGCCTACTCGCCGCTCGCGCAGGGCCTGCTCACCGGCCGCTACCTCGACGGCGCGGTGCCGGCGGACTCCCGGATGGCGATCGGCCACTTCCTGAAGCGCGACCGGCTCACCCCCGAGCTGCTGGAGACCCTGCGCGGCCTCAACAAGATCGCCCAGGAGCGCGGTCAGTCGCTCGCGCAGCTCGCGCTCGCGTGGATCCTGCGCGACCAGCGGGTCACGTCCGTGCTGATCGGGGCGAGCTCGGTCACCCAGCTCGAGCAGAACGTCGCGGCCCTGGACGCGCCGGCGCTCACCGCCGAGGAGCTGGCCGCGATCGAGAGCCTGCTATAACCCTCCCGACGTGTTGTCCGGGGCGGCACACCCGTGCCGGCCCGGTCAGTCGGCCTCGGCACTGCCGTTCACGCGGAGCTTGCGGCGGGCTCGCTCGTAGAAGGTCGTCGTGCCGAGCCGCACCACGCGGGCGGCGGCGCGCAGCGCGGTCACCGTGAGCCGGTCGCCGGGACACAGGTGGCCGCCGATGGTGCCGTCGACCTCCAGCGCGAGCTGTCCGCTGGTCGGGAGCACGTCGAGCGTCACCTCCTCGTCGGCCGACAGGACCAGCGCCCGGTTGAACGCCGAGTGGGCGGCGGCCGGGACGACGAGGAAACCCTCGACCGTGGGGGAGACGATCGGGCCACCCGCCGAGAAGTTGTACGCGGTGGAGCCGGTCGAGGTGGAGACGATCACGGCGTCGGCGGAGTAGCGGACGAACGGCTCGCCGTAGACCGAGACGGACACCGCGGCGAGCCCGTCGCCGGGGATGCGGACGAGGGCGATGTCGTTGAACGCGGTCACCATCCGGCCGTCGTGGCTCGTCGCCCGGACGGCCATGCGCGGCTCGACCGTGTATCTGTGCTCGTCGATCGCCGACAGCGCGGGGGCCAGCTCGTCCACGTCGATCTCGGCGAGGAAGCCGAGCCGTCCCAGGTTGACCCCGAGGACGGGGGTCGGCCGCCCGGCGATCAGGCGCATCGTGCGCAGCATCGTGCCGTCGCCGCCGAGGCTGACGAGGAGGTCGGACCGCTTCACCAGCGTCTGGGCGTCCACCGCGATGGCGCTGCAGTCGATGCGCCCGACCTCGTCGGGCAGCCCCAGCACCGCGCAGTCCCGCTTGCGCGCCCACTCGACGATCGTCTCGATCGCCTCCCTGGAGTCGCGCTGCGGGTGCAGGACGAGACCCACGGTGCTGACCATGCCCATGCCCACACTGTACGGGGCCGTGTGGGCGGCTCTACCGAACGGCCTCCGGGGCCGCCTGGTCCAGCGGAAGGTAGACCCGGAACCGGGTGTCGCCGGGCTGTGAGTCCACCCGGATGTCCCCGTGGTGCTTGTTGACCACGATCCGATAGGAGATGTCCAGGCCCAGGCCGGTGCCCTCACCGACGGGCTTGGTGGTGAAGAACGGCTCGAAGATGCGGGGCCGGACCTCGGGCGAGATGCCGGTGCCGGTGTCGCCGACCTCGACGACCAGGTGGCCGTCCTTGCGCCGGGTGCGGAGGGTCAGCGTGCCCGTGCCGTTCATCGCGCCGAGCGCGTTGTCGATCAGGTTGGTCCACACCTGGTTGAGCTCGGCGGCGTACGCCGGGATGAGCGGCAGCGACCGGTCGTAGTCCTTGACCGTGTGGACGCCCCCGGGGATCTTGCCCTGCATCATGGTCAACGTGGCGTCGAGCAGGTCGTGCACGTCGACCGTCTGGTACGGGGCGCGGTCGAGCTGGGAGTACTGCTTGGCAGCGGCGACCAGGCCCGAGATCCGGTTGACCGCGTCGTCGATCTCGCACATCAGCAGCTCGGCGTCCACCGTGTAGGTGAGCCATCGGATCGCGGACTCCAGGTTCTCCTCGCCCACCGCTCCGGCGATCTGGTCGAGCCAGCTCGCGTCGAGGCCACCGGCCACCAGCGTCGCCGCCAGGTCCCAGCTGCCGACGATGTCGTGGTCGTCCAGCCAGTCGGCGACCGCGTCCTCGGCGTCGGAGCGCGCCAGCGGCGTGAGGTCGGGGGCGGAGGCCGACCGCTTGACCGCGTTCTCCTGGAGCTCCACCAGGTCGTGCAGCTGACTGCCGTCCAGCCGCCCGTCGGCGATCATGGCGAGCTTGTGCCGCATGCCCGCCACCCGCTCGCGCAGCGCCGACGTCGCCCGTACGGCGGCGGCGGCCGGGTTGTTCAGCTCGTGGGTCAGTCCGGCCGACAGCGAGCCGAGCGCGAGCAGCCGCTCCCGTTCGCTGACGATCGTCTGGCTGGTGCGCATGCCGAGGAACAACCCCTCCAGCAGGTGCATCGCCATCGGGAACCACTCGCGCACGCATTCGGCGATCACCTCGGCCGGCAGCACGAAGAACTCGGCGTCGGTGACCGCGGTCAGCGAGTTCAGGTAGAGCTGGGAGAACTCGCCGGAGATGTACGCCTGGGTGGCGCCGGCGTACACGCCGCGCTGGCTGGTGCGGCTCACCTCGACGTCGTCGCCCTGCACCCGCCTGCTCATCGCGACCGTGCCGTTCAGCAGCACGAAGAAGCAGGTGGCGGGGTCGCCCTCCGGGTAGACGAGGGTGCCGGCGAGCCGTCGCTCGACCCGCCCCGCCTCCGACAGCCGGGCGAGCTGCGCGTCGTCCAGCGCCTCGAACAGGAACAGCGTGCGCAGCTCGTCGGGGGGCAGCGTCGGCTCATGGGGATGGTCGGTCATGGAGTCTCCAGATAACGGTGAACGAGTGAGACCGCCATGGCGCCCTCACCCACGGCCGAGGCGACGCGCTTGACCGACCCGGCCCGCACGTCGCCCGCCGCGAAGACGCCGGGCATGCTCGACTCCAGGTGATAGGGGTCCCTGGACAGTGTCCACCCGGCCGGGCGGCGGCCGTCGGCGAGCAGGTCGGAGCCGGTCAGCACATAGCCGCCGGCGTCGCGGGCGACCACGTCGCCGAGCCAGTCGGTGCGCGGCTCCGCCCCGATGAAGACGAACAGCCACGACGCCGGCACGGTGGTCGTCCGGCCGGTCGTCCCGTCGCACAGGGTCAGGCGCTCCAGATGGTCGCGGCCCTCGCCGGCGACCACCTGCGTACACGGATGGACCTCGATCGAGGGGATGGCCTCGATCTGATCGATCAAATAGCGCGACATCGACCGGGTGAGGTCCTCGCCCCGGATGAGGACGTGCACCTTGCGGGCGTAGCGGGAGAAGTGCACCGCCGCCTGCCCGGCCGAGTTGGCCCCGCCGACGATGTAGACCTCTTCCCCGGCGCAGCTCGGGGCCTCGGTGGCGGCCGCGCCGTAGAAGACGCCCCGGCCGGTCAGGTCGGCCAGGCCGGGCGCGTTCAGGAGCCGGTATGACACGCCGGTCGCCAGCACGACCGTGTGCGCCGTCACGGCGGTGCCGTCGCCGAAGTGCAGCAGGGTCGCCGAACCGCTCCGTTCGAGGCCGACGACCTCGCGGGCGGTGAGCAGCTCGGTGTTGAACTTCAGCGCCTGCCTGCGGGCGCGGTCGGTGAGCTGGGCGCCGGAGACCCCGTCGGGAAAGCCCAGGTAGTTCTCGATCCGGCTGCTCTGCCCGGCCTGGCCGCCGGTGGCCCGCTGCTCCACGAGCAGGGTGCGCAGTCCCTCGGACGCGCCATAGACGGCGGCGCCGAGGCCGGCGGGTCCCGCGCCGATCACGGCGAGGTCGTAGAGATCCGAGGCGGGGGTGGTGGCCATACCCACGTGCGCGGCGAGGTCGGCCTCCGTGGGCCGCGCCAGGGCCTTGCCGTCCGTGGTGATCACCACCGGCACGTCCGCCTCGCTCATCCCGGCGGCGGCCAGCAGGCGGGTGCCCTCGGCCTCGTCGGCCCGCAGCCAGCGGTACGGCACGAGGTTGCGGGCGAGGAAGTCGCGCACCGCGAACGAGTGCGCCGACCAGCGGTGCCCGACGACCTTGGTCTCCGGCATCGTCACGGCGGGCGCGGCGAGCCACGCCTCCAGCAGCGCGTCGAGCACCGGGTAGAGCTTCTCCTCCGGCGGGTTCCACGGCTTGAGCAGGTAGTGGTCGAGATCGACGATGTTGATCGCGTTGATGGCCGCATCGGTGTCCGCGTACGCGGTCAGCAGCACTCTGCGCGCCAGCGGGAAGACGTCCATGGCGGCCTCGAGGAACTCGATGCCGTTCATCTGGGGCATCCGATAGTCGGCCAGGAGGACGGCGACCTGCTCGCCGCGCAGCTTGATCTCGCGCAGCGCGTCGAGCGCGCTGGGGCCGGACTCGGCTCGGATCACCCGGTAGCGGTCGCCGTATCGGCGGCGGATGTCACGAGCCACGGCCCGGGAGACGGACGGGTCGTCATCTACGGTGAGGATCGCGGCATTCTGCACATCTCACACGGTACTGGCGGGTCTTCCCTGATTGGCACCCCTGAGGACATAGGTCCCACGGGAGGGGGACGTTCGCCGGTCGCCCCGCGGCCGGTCGTGGCGAAGGCTGGGGGAGACGAGGGAGGCCCGCCATGCCGATGACCGTGAGCGACGTCATGAACCGGTTCGTCGTCGCCGTCGAGGCGACGGCCTCGTTCGCCGACGTGGTCACCGCGATGTGCCGCTTCCATGTGGGGGCGGTCCCCGTCGTGGACGGGGACCGGCGCGTCATCGGCATGGTGAGCGACAGCGACCTGCTGCTCAAGAGCCTCGACCGGCGACCCGGCGACCTGATCATCGAGGGGCCGTCCCGGTGCAGGGAGCGCAGGAAGGCGAGCGGCCGCACCGCCGCCCAGATCATGACCAGCCCCGCGATCACGGTCACCGAGGACACCACGCTGCGGCGGGCGGCCTGCCTGATGCGCCGCAACAGGATCAAGGAGCTGCCGGTCGTGGACGGCGAGACCGGCCGCATCACCGGACTGGTCAAACAGTCGGACCTGATCAGGGCGTTCTGCCGGCCCGCGGAGGACCTCCGCGACGACGTCATCGCGGTGGTGTCGCGCTACTCCCCGCAGTGTTCCGTACGGGTCGAGGACGGGATCGTCCACCTCGCCGGCAGCGTGGCGCGGCGTCGCCAGGTCCGCGCCCTGATCGATGAGGTCTGGCAGGTGGACGGCGTGGTGGACGTCGACTCCTCCATCACCTACGAGACGGACGACGCGGACCGGGCAGTCCCCGCGGGCGCGCCCCGGTGGACCCCGGAGGGCGGGAAGGACCGATGAGCGTCGAGACGATGACCGCGTCCGACGTGATGACCCGGACGCTCGTCACGGTGGAGCCGGAGGAGTCGCCGCTGATGGCCTGGGAGCTCATGTGGCGGGCAGGCGTCCCCCACCCCCCGGTCGTGGACGCCTGCTTCCGGCTCGTCGGCGTGCTCGGGCGGGAGGACGTCGCCGCGCACTGGTCGGGCGGCCCCGCCGAGCAGTCCCGGACGGCGGTGCGCACGCTCCTGCAGGGGCGGCGCTGTCCCCGGGTCGCCCCGGACGCCCCGCTGCCCGAGGTCGCCGCGCTGATGGCCGACGCCGACTGCTGCGCGGTCCCCGTGCTGGGCCCGGACGACGTCCTGCGGGGCCTGGTCACCACCACCGACGTGCTGATGGCGCTGGCCGGGAGGACGGCGCGGCCGGTCGGCGACCCCACGTACGTGAAGGGCGGCCTGTTCCGCCTGGAGCCGGTGCCGTCCGCGCCCCGTCCATAAGCGTCACCCCTGGCTGTCACCCGTCCATGAGCAGGACCGCCGCCCCCTCCACGCGGTCGGCGGCCAGGTCGGCCAGCGCCCGGTCGGCGGCGGCGAAGGGATAGGGCGTCGTCGTGACCCGCGGGTGGTGGAGGGACGCCAGCCGCAGGAACTCCCGCCCGTCGTCGCGGGTGTTGGCCGTCACGCTGCGCAGCGTCCGCTCCTGGAACAGGTGGCGCTGGTAGTTCAGCACCGGGATGTCGGTGAGGTGGATCCCCGCCACCGCGAGCGTGCCGCCCCGGTCGAGCGCGGCCAGCGCGACCGGCACGAGATCGCCCACCGGGGCGAACAGGATGGCCGCGTCCAGAGGCTCGGGCGGCGGGTCGGCGCTGCCCGCCGCGGAGGCCGCGCCCAGCCGCAGCGCGAGCTCCCTGGCCGCCGCCGACCTCGTCATCACGTGCACGGTCGCGCCCTCGGCGATCGCGATCTGCGCGGTCAGATGGGCCGAGGCGCCGAACCCGTAGACGCCGAGCCGCCCGCCCGGAGGCAGGTCGGCGCGGACCAGCGCGCGATAGCCGATGATCCCCGCGCACAGCAGCGGGGCGAGCGTCTCGGCCGGGACGTCCTCGGGCAGCGGATAGACGTACGCCGCGGGGGCGGTCAGCAGCTCCGCGTATCCGCCGTCGGCGTCCCAGCCCGTGTAGGTGGACTCGGGGCACAGGTTTTCCGCGCCGCGCCGGCAGTAGCGGCACCGCCCGCAGGTCGAGCGCAGCCAGGCCACGCCCACGCGGGCGCCGACCGGCGGCCCCTGCGTGTCCGGGCCGAGCCCGGCCACGCGTCCCACGACCTCGTGCCCGGGAACCGTACGCGGACGCCTCGGGGGGAGATCGCCCTCGGCGAGGTGCAGGTCGGTGCGGCAGACCGCGCACGCCTCGACGCGGATGAGCAGCTCCCCCGGCCCGGGCACGGGGTCCGGCAGCACCGTGCGCTCCAGCGGCCGAGTCGCGACGGGCCCCGGCCGGGCCACGACCCAGGCGTCCATCACGCGTGCGTGATGCGCCGGCCGGTGATCTCGTTGGGCGAGATCCGGATGTAGAGCGGGCGTTCGCCGCCCGCCCACGATTCCACGGCGTCCTTGTTCACGTCGCCCGTGATGTGGTGGGCCCCGCCGCGCACGAGCACGCTCCAGCCCTCGCGGGTGCTCTCGTCGATGTGGTCCACCTCGAAGGCCACCATGAAGTCGGCCCCCTCGATCCCCGTACGCAGGTCGGCGTCCATCGGCCCGCCGAGAGCGGTGCGGAACAGGACGGAGCCCTGCTCGATCGTGTAGTTGACCGGCAGGATCACGGGCCCGGTCGGGTTGTTGAAGGCCACCCTGCCCACGCCGCCCGGAGAGATCAGCCGCAGGCACTCCTCGCGGTCGAGCTTGTCCAGGCGCGGCAGGCCGGCGGGAGCCGTGTCTTCGGTCATTCGGACCTCCACAATGATCCTCAAGGGCGTCGGCGACCACTCTGCCGTTCCCGGCTCCGCGGCGGCACGGACCTCCGTCGTACGACGGAGGGACGAAGTGCCCGGGAAGCCTTGGCCGTCGTTTGCCGCAATTCATCCTTTAACCGCATGCCCCGGATGGGCACGCACGTCACATGGAAGTGCTGAGCAGCCGCATACTCGTGCGATCGGCCGACCGGGCCGAGAGCCGCCGCTTCTACCGCGACGTCCTGGGCCTGGCCGTGAACCGGGAGTTCGGGCCGGCCGAGGACCCCGGGGTGGTGTTCTTCCTGGGGCAGGGGCTCCTGGAGGTCTCCGCGCGTGCCTCCGGCGCGGTGCGGGAGAACGCGACGCTCTGGTTGCAGGTGCGCGACGTCCAGAAGGAGCACGACCGGCTGGTGGAGGCGGGGGTGCGGGTGTCCCGGCCGCCCCGGCTTGAGCCGTGGGGGCTGGTGGAGATGTGGATCGAGGATCCCGACGGCATGCCGATCGTGCTGGTCGAGGTGCCCGCGGGCCACCCGCTGCGGCGCGACCTTCGCTCCTTCGCGCCGCATCCCGCCTGAGCCGGGCACCGGCCCCTCGGGGTGCGGGGCTGTTGAATTGAAGAATTCTTCATATTGCATATGCTTAACTCCGCCGACGGAGGAGAGGACCACATGCAGGAGTTCACGGCGGAGTTGCGTGCCCGGCTCGCGGAGGCGCGCGAGGACCTGCGGCGGGCGCGGGAGAACGGCGACGAGCACGGTGTCCAGGTCGCCTCGGGCCGTCTGGACAACCTGAATCGTCTGGCCGCCGACCACGGCATCAGCGTGGAGACGGCGGGGGAGACCGAGTGAGCCCAATGCCCGTTCCGCTTTATCAGGCCAAGGCCGACTTTTTCCGCACCCTGGGACATCCGGTGCGCATCCGCGTGCTCGAACTGCTGCGGGACGGCCCCCGCCCGGTCCGCGAACTGCTCGCCGAGATCGAGGTGGAGGCGTCGAACCTGTCCCAGCAGCTCGCCGTGCTGCGCCGTACCGGCCTGGTCGGCGCGGTCAGGGAGGGCGGCTCGGTGGTCTACTCCCTCGCCACCCCCGACATCGTGGACCTGCTCGCGGCGGCCCGGCGGATCCTCACCGACATGATCACCGGCCAGGGTGAGCTGCTGGCCGAGCTCCAGGCGGAGGCGGCCGAGTGACCAGCACGGCCAAGCAGTTGTACGACCGGGTCGTGGGCCTGCTGCCCTCGCCCGCCGACTGGCGACCGGCCCGCCGCAGTCCCGGCCGGGACCTGATCGCCGGGCTCACGGTGGCGGTGGTGGCCCTGCCACTCGCGCTGGCCTTCGGGGTCGGCTCCGGGCTTGGCGCGCAGGCCGGCCTCGCGACCGCCGTCGTCGCGGGCGCGGTCGCCGCCGTCTTCGGCGGCAGCAACCTCCAGGTGTCGGGCCCCACGGGGGCCATGACCGTCGTCCTCGTGCCGATCGTGCACAGCCACGGCCCGGGCGGGGTGCTCGCGGTCGGCCTGCTCGCCGGGATCGTGCTCGTCGTCCTGGCGCTGGCCAGGGTCGGCAGGTACGCCCGCTACATGCCGACCCCCGTCATCGAGGGCTTCACGGCGGGCATCGCCGTCGTCATCGCGCTCCAGCAGGTGCCCGCCGCGCTCGGCGTGACCGGCGAGGGCGAACGCGTGTGGCAGGCGGCCGGCGACGCGGTGGCGAACTTCGTGCGCACCCCGCACCCGGCGCCGATCGTGATGGCGCTCGTGGTCGCCGCGATCATGCTGCTGGGCGCGCGGTGGCGGCCCGCGGTGCCGTTCTCGTTCCTCACGGTCGTGGCCGCCACGATCGTGGCCGAGCTCACCGGGCTTGACGTCGCCCGCATCGGAACCCTGCCGGCCGGGCTGCCCGCGCCGACGGTGAGCTTCCTCGACCTGGGCTCCGTCACCTCGCTGCTCCCCGCGGCCCTCGCCGTGGCCGCCCTCGGCGCGCTGGAAAGCCTGCTGTGCGCCTCCGTCGCCGACGGCATGAGCGTGGGGGAGCGGCACGACCCCGACCGCGAGCTGTTCGGGCAGGGCCTGGCGAACATCGTCTCCCCGCTCTTCGGCGGCATCCCCGCCACCGCCGCGATCGCCCGTACGGCGGTCAACGTCCGCTCGGGCGCGCGCTCGCGCCTGGCCTCCCTCACGCACGCCGTCGTGCTGGCCGTCATCGTGTTCGGCGCGAGCGGCCTCGTCGGGCGGATCCCGCTGGCCGCGCTGGCCGGCGTGCTGCTGGCCACGACGGTCCGCATGGTCGAGGTCGGCTCGCTGCGCGCCATCGCCCGCTCCACCCGGGGCGACGCCGCGGTGATGATCCTCACCTTCGCCGTCACCGTCGCCTTCGACCTCGTCACCGCGGTCGCGGTCGGCGTCGGCGTCGCGATCGTGCTCGCGCTGCGGGCCGTCGCGCGCAGCGCGCAGATCGAGCAGGTCCCGCTGGAGACCGGCGACCACAGCGACGAGGAACGGCGCCTGCTCGCCGAGCACATCGTGGCCTACCGGTTCGACGGCCCGCTGTTCTTCGGCGCGGCCCACCGCTTCCTGCTGGAGCTGTCGGAGGTCGCCGACGTGCGGGTGGTCATCCTGCGGATGTCGCGCGTGTCCACGATCGACGCCACCGGCGCGGGCGTCCTCGGCGACGCGATCACCCGGCTGGAGGGGAGGGGCATCACCGTGCTGCTGTCGGGCATCCGGCCCGGCCACGACGAGGTGCTCGACGGCCTGGGAGTGGCAGGCCACCTCCGCCGCGACGGGCTCGTCTTCCCGGACACGCCGGCCGCGATCGCCCACGCCAGGACGCTGCTGGGACTCCGGCCGGCGCCGTCACCGGCCCCGGTCCCCGAGGCACGTCACCCGGACGTTCCCGCGCGGACGGTGTGATCGGTGCGCGACTGCCCGTAGGCTTCCCAATAGAAGCATGTAAGCCTTAATTTCCTACCAGCTTTGTGGGAGACTGGGGTGATGAGCGCCTGGCCCCGCGAGACACCGGTCACCGCCGCCGTCACGGCCGCGCGCTGGGTGCGGTCGGCGGCGGTGGACGACGACCTCGGACGGCGCTGGCGGGCCAACCCCGATCCCCGGGGGCGGTCGGCCGGAGCCGGTGACGCCTCGTCTCTCTACGCCGGCGCGGCCGGCGTCGTGCTGTTCTTCCTCGAACTCGCCGCCGCCACCGGTCACGAGGCCTACCTGGAGGACGCGCTCGCGGGCGCCCGCAGGCTGGCCGTCACCTGGCCGGAGCAGCGCGACCCGACCTTCTACCACGGGCTCGCCGGTCTGGTCTTCGCCATGGCGGAGACGGGGTGGGCGACGGGCGACGAGGAGGTCTTCGGGGCGGCCCGCGCCGCCGCCGACCGCCTCGTCCGCGACGCCCGCCCGCTCGGCGACGGCATCGGCTGGACCGGTGACCCGGCGCAGCGCGGCGACGGCGGGATCGTGCTCGCGCTGCTGCACGCGGCCGGCATCCTCGGCGTCCCGGCCTACGAGGAGGTGGCGATCGAGGCGGGGCACCGCATCGCGGCGCTCGCCGTCCCGGGGCACCGCTTCGGCGGCGACGCCATCCCCGACCTGCCCGTGGACGCCGTCACGCCCGGGTTCCTGTCCGGCACGGCGGGCACCGCTTTCCTGCTCGCCCGCCTGTACGGCGTGACCCGCGACGAGCGCTTCCTCGAGGCTGCCCGGAGGGGGGCAGGATTCGTCCGCGCGGTCAGCGTGGTCACGGACAGATGCGCGCTCGTGCCGCACCACATCCCGCAGGGGCGGCGGCTCCACTACCTCGGCTTCTGCTCCGGCTCCGCCGGGGTGGCCCGCATGTTCTACGAGCTGCACCGGGTCACCGGAGACCCGGGCGATCTCGACTGGGTGGAGCGGCTCGCGCACGGGATCATGCAGAGCGGCGTGCCCGGGGCCCGGCCCCCGGGGCACTGGGACGTCGCCTGCCTGTGCTGCGGCACCGCCGGGCTGATCGAGTGTTTCGTCGGCCTGTACGCCGCCACGGGGCACGAGCCGTACCTCGGCTTCGCGCGCACGCTCGCGATCGACCTGATCGGGCGCGCGACCGCGGGCGACGAGGCCGGTTTCCGCTGGTATCAGGCATATCGGCGGCTGCGGCCCGGAGAGGTCACGGCCGACACCGGTTACATGGTGGGAGCCGCGGGCATCGGCACCGCCCTGCTGCACCTGGACGCCACGGAGCGCGCCGCCACGCCGCGCCGGCTGATCCTGCTGCCGGACAACCCCTTCCCGGCCATCCCGATCCCGGCCGCCGTCCTGCGCGGCGACCAGGCATAGCCCGGAGCTTCGGGCGGCCGGGCATCAAGGCGACCAGGCGTGAAGGCGGCCGGGCATCAAGGCGACCAGGCACGAAGGCGGCCGGGCTACTCCGTACGGCGTAAGCGCGTCCGCCCGCTGCGCCCGGCGCGGTAGCGGGAAGAGCCCTCCCCGGGGCGACGACGCGGAGGACTCGTCGCGGCAGGCTGTCCACCGAGAGACCCCTCTCGGGAAGGATGGAGCGACGATGTTGTTTGTCGAGTTGCTGGTGCCCAAGGGCATGTTCGACGACTGGGAGCGCCGGGTGCTCGCCGGGCGGCTCACCGCGCGGCGTCTGCTGTCGGCCGGGGACGGCACGACGGCGGCCGCGGACCCCGGCGTGATGGATCTGCTCGACTCGCTCTCCCATGTGGTGGTCCGCGAGGAGGAGGTCTGGGTCGCGGGCGGAACCGCGCTCGACAGCCCGCTCGACGGCTCTCGGGCCCCTTGTTATGTGGTGAACGTCATCGTCGGGCTGTGGGGCAAGGAGATGAGCGAGCACCTCGTCTCCCGGATAACCGCCGAACTCGCGGAGGCGGAGGGCCGCCCCGAGCCGAACGTCGTGGTGAACGTGATCAGCCTCCCGGAGGGCGGCTACGGCCTGCGCGGGCGGGTGTGGCGCTCCTCGGACTTCCTCGCGCTGATCGAGGACTCGAAGACCGGGCCCGCCACGGACGCGCCGGACGGCATGGTCGTCGACCCGGTCTGCGGCGCCACGCTGCCGCTGGACGAGGCGGTCATCCTGGAGCGCGACGGGCGGACCTACGGCTTCTGCTGTCCTCATTGCCGCGGGCACTTCGTCAGGGAGTCGAGCGCCGCGGGGGCGTCCTGACTGGCGGTTCGCCCCGGACGAGGCGCCGGGCCGGAGCCGGACTGAAAATTTCACCTGTTCACGGCGGATACGCCCAGCTCGGCGAGGTGACGCGGGCCACGTTGTTGACTTAACCGGTCAAGTTAACGACGCTTCGCTCCGGTCTTCTATGGCCGCTCTTCTATGGAAGGACGGAGCATGCGACGGAGAGGCGCGATCCTCACCGCACTGGGGCTGCTGGCCGCAGGCGGACTCACCTTCGGCAACCCGCCGGCGGCCCAGGCCGCCGTGGCGTGCACGGTCACCTACACGGCCAATCAGTGGCCGGGTGGCATGTCCGCCAACCTGAGCATCCAGAACCTGGGCGACGCCCTGAGCGACTGGACGCTCACGTTCACGTTCCCCGACAGCGGCCAGAGGGTCACCCAGGGCTGGTCGGCCGACTGGACCCAGTCCGGCGGCAACGTGACCGCGAGGGCCATGGACTGGAACAGGTCCCTGCCCACCGGCGGCTCGGCGAGCATCGGATTCAACGGATCCTGGTCCGGGAGCAACCCGGCGCCGACCGACTTCAAGATCAACGGCGTCGCCTGCAACGGAACCCCGCAGTCGCCCTCGCCCTCACCGTCGCTGTCGCCGTCCGCGCCGCCCTCCCCCTCGCCGTCGCCCTCGCCGTCGCCCTCGCGCCCGCCGAGCCCGTCCCCGTCCCCGTCCCCGTCGCTCTCGCCGTCGACGTCGCCCAGCCCCTCCACGGGAGCGGCGCCGAAGCTGAAGGTGTCGGGCAACAGGATCGTGAACGCCGCGACCGGCACGCCGTACCGGCTGCTGGGCGTCAACCGGTCGGGCGGCGAGTTCATGTGCGTGCAGGCCCGCGGCATCTGGGACGGCCCGGTCGACAACGCGGCGATCGACGCGATGAAGGCGTGGAACGTCCGGGCGGTCCGCGTCCCGCTGAACGAGGAGTGCTGGCTCGGCCTGAGCAACATCCCGTCCGCGTACGGCGGCGCCGCCTACCAGAACGAGGTCAAGTCGTACGTCGACCGGCTGGTCGCCAAGGGCATCACCCCGATCGTCGAGATGCACTGGAACTACGGGCAGTACACCGGCAACTCCTCGGGCTGCTCCGACGTCCACGCCTCCTGCCAGAAGCCGATGCCGGACGCGCAGTACGCCCCGCAGTTCTGGACGGGGGTGGCGAACGCGTTCAAGGGGCGTGACGAGGTCGTGTTCGACCTGTTCAACGAGCCCTATCCGGAGCGTGCGACCGGCAGCGCCTCCTCCGGGTGGGCCTGCTGGCGCGACGGCGGCACCTGCTCCGGCATCCCCTACCAGGTGGCGGGCTTCCAGTCGCTGGTGAACGCGGTGCGGGCCACCGGCGCGACCAACATCATCATGCTCGGCGGCCTGGCCTACTCCAACGACCTGTCCCAATGGCTGCAGTACAAGCCCACGGACCCGCAGGGCAACCTGGCCGCCGCGTGGCACGTGTACAACTTCAACTCCTGCGTGAGCACCTCGTGCTGGGACGGTCAGCTCGCTCCGGTGGCCGCCCAGGTCCCGCTGGTGGCGGGGGAGATCGGTGAGAACACCTGCTCGCACGGCTTCATCGACCAGGTCATGAACTGGTTCGACGCGAAGGGTGCGTCCTATCTGGGCTGGACCTGGAACACCTGGGACTGCTCCACCGGGCCGTCCCTGATCAGCGACTACAACGGCACTCCGACAGGCTTCGGAGCCGGGCTGCGGGCTCGCCTGCTGTCGTCCTGATCCCGATACACGGCGTGCCCTCCTTCCTCGCGGCCCCCCGGGGAAGGGGGGCGCGTCACATCCGACTTTGCCACCTGATGGGCAGTTAGTCCAGAAAGTAAAATTTTCGTCCGAGATGTCGAGATTTGGGGTGTTCTTGGCTTAGTGTCCGGTTACCCAGCCGTGACCAGTCAGGAGATCCCCCATTTCCAGCTACGCGGACCCCATGAACGCCCTGCGGGACCAGGCAAGCCTGGCGAAGGGCGAGACGCACCACGCGGCCACCGTGCCCCAGCATCGGCAGGACGCCCCCGCCCACCTCGCCCCTGAGGCGGGCTCCTCGTACACCGCCGCCGACGCGGGCGCCAGGCCCGCCGTTCCCCCGGTCGGCTGCCCGACCGCCGGAGGCAAGACCGTCCTGTACGTCGGCAAGACGACCGCGTCGTACTTCTGGGACGACGGGTCGGGCGTCAACGGCGACACCGGCGCCCCCGCGTCGGGCGAGCCGATGCAGAAGGGCCTGGCCGCCAGCCCCAGCTGGCCGATGGGAACCAAGGGCTACGTGATCTACCAGGGGAAGAAGGCCGACTTCTTCATCGGCGACCGCGGCCCCGGCATTCCCTCAAGCAGCGGGGTCATGCTCGACCTCGACGGCAAGACGTTCGCCGACCTGACCGGCGGCACCTGGGACACCGGCTCGTACACCGTCGACGACGCGGGCGGGCTCGGCCACATCCCCGTGACGTACGTGATCACCGAGTGGGGCGACGGCCTCGGCAAGACCGGCGCGCCCAGGCCGTTCTCGTCGGGCGCGTACGGGGTCAAGGACCACCCGAAGCCCCCGCCGCCCTGCCCCACCGCGGCTCCCGCCCCCTCCGCGACGCAGGACGCGCAGGACGCGCAGGACTCCGCTCCCGCGCCCGGGGTCAAGGAGAGCCCGGCCCCCGTGGCCTCGTCCTCGTCGGCGCCTGCCGTGCCGGACGCGCCCGCCGAGTCGGCCGTGCCCGTCGCGGCCGCGCCGCCCGCCCCGCCCGCACCATCCGCGCCGTCGGCTCCGCCTCCCGCGGCCGACTCGCCGGGCACGCAGGCCGAGGCCGCCGCAGCCCAGATGTTCCCGCTCTCCGGCGGGGCGGCGGCGAACGCCGGGACCACTCCGGCAACCCTCCAGCAGGTCGCCTCGAAGCCCGTCACGAAGACGGTCACGGAGACCGTGAAGGGGGCGAGGTACGGCGGGGGGATGGCCTCCCCGGCGTTCATCCCGGCGTCGGCCGTGGACGGGCAGGCGGATGAGGCGGTTCCCGCCTTCTCGGTCGCGATCGTGGTGTGCGCGCTCGTCGCCGTGGGCGCCAAGGCCGTGCTGAGCCGTCCCGCCCACGCCGCCGCGCACCACCCGGGCCGCCACCGCAAGCGGTAGGAACGGGGTGCGCGCCGCGGGCCCCCCGGCCCGCGGAGTTCACCGCTTGCGGCGCTTGAGCGCTCCGGCCACGCGCTTGAGCACGCGGTCCCACTCCGAGCCGAACGGATTGTCCTGCACCAGATAGGTCCAGGTGGCCGTGGGCCGCTTGAGACCCTGCTCCGCGAGGTCCCGGGTGACGTCGGCCTTCTCGAAGGTCTCCGTGGACCGCCGCTCGACCTCGTCGAGCATCTCCCGGTAGGCCGGAACGGCCTCGCGGTTGAACTCGTCGAGCGGGTTCAACCGCCCGAGGGCCCGCAGGTGGATGCCCTCGCGGAGGTCGGCGAGGAAGCCGAGGTGCTCGGTCCAGCAGCGGTCGAGGTGATACAGCACGATCTGCCGGGCCGCCCGCTCGACCGCCTCCTCGCCCGCCGCCTCGCACAGCTCGCGGTAGCGCTCCGGGCGGGCCTGCTCCAGGGCCCGCGCCCCGGTGTCGCCGTACAGGACGCGGTCGCGCCGCTCCAGCACCTCCGCCCGCTGGCGCTCCTGCAGCCGCGTGTAGCGCCAGGTGTTGCGGTGGATCTCCAGGTTGACGCCCTCCGCCACGCGCTGGGCGTGCGCCACCAGGGCGGCGGCGTTCGGGTCCCGCACCAGGCCGTCGCGACCGGCCGCGGGCAGCGACTGGTCCGGCGCGTACGCGGTGAGGAGCGTGTCCTCCCCGCTGACGAAGAACACCGAGCCGCCGGGATCGCCCTGCCGTCCGGCGCGGCCCCGCAACTGGTCGTCCAGCCTGCTGCTCTCGTGTCTGCCGGTGCCGATGACGTAGAGCCCGCCGAGCGCGGCGACCTCCCGCTCCTCGTCCGGGTCGCCCGCGCCGAGCCGGATGTCGGTGCCGCGCCCGGCCATCTGCGTGGAGACCGTGATCGCGTCGCGCCGGCCGGCCTTCGCGATGATCTGCGCCTCCTCGGCGTCGTTCTTCGCGTTGAGCACGGCCGCGTCCAGCCCCTTGGCCTTCAGCGCCTCGGCCAGGCGCTCGGACTCGGCGACGTCGAGCGTGCCGACGAGGATCGGCTGCCCGGTGGCGTGCCGGGTCTCGATCTCCTCCAGCAGCGCCCGCTCCTTGTCCTCCAGCGTGGCGAAGATCCGGTCGGGCTCGTCCACCCGTACGCACGGCTTGTTGGGCGGGATGACCGCGACCCTGAGGTCGTAGAACTCGCGCAGCTGCTCGGCGACGGCGATGGCGGTGCCGGTCATGCCGCACACGCGCGGGTAGCGGCGGATGAGGCTCTGCACGGTGAGCGAGTCGAGGATCTCGCCCGTCTCCGACGCCGGCAGGTGCTCCTTGGCCTCGACGGCCGCCTGCAGCCCGTCCGGCCAGCGCTGCAGCACCGCGACCCGGCCGCGCGAGGTGTTGATCAGGTGGACCCGGCCGTCCCTCACGATGTAGTCGACGTCCCTGGTCAGCAGCGCGTGGGCGTGCAGGGCGAGGTTGACCTGGGTCACGACGCCGGGGTGCTCGTAGAGATCGATCCCGAGGGCCTTCTCGACCGTGTCGGTGCCCTTGGGGGTGAGGAAGACGCTGCGCCCCTCCTCGTCGATCGTGTAGTGGTAGCCGCGCGACAGCCGCCGTACGAGCGCCGCCATCTCGGGCAGCGCCGTGCCGGGGTCGGCCGCGCCGGCCAGCACGAGCGGCACGCGGGCCTCGTCCACCAGCACCGAGTCGGCCTCGTCGACCAGGGCGACCTCGGGGGCGGGCACGACCAGCTCGGCCGGGTCGGTGCGCAGGCGGTCGCGCAGCACGTCGAACCCCAGCTCGCTGACGGCGCCGTACGTGACGTCGCAGGCGTAGGCCGCCCTGCGCTCCTCGGGAGAGGAGGTCTCGGCGATCCACCCGGCCGTGAGGCCGAGCGTCTCGTAGAGCGGGCCCATCCACTCGGCGTCGCGGCCGGCGAGGTAGTCGTTGACCGAGACCGCGTGGACCCGGACGCCGCGCAGCGCGAACCCGGCCGCCGTCAGCGCGCCGACGAGCGTCTTGCCCTCGCCGGTGGCCATCTGCACGACATGGCCGTCGAGCATGGCGAGCATGCCCACGAGCTGCACGTCGTACGGCCGCTGGCCGAGCGACCGGCGGGCGGCCTCGCGCATCACCGCGCAGAAGTCGGCGGAGCCGACCCAGCCGGGATCGGCGGTGGCGGGGCGAAGGTCGGCGCGCCGGGCGACCTCGCTCTCCAGCTCGCCCGCCTCGGCCACGATCCGCTGGAAGGGGGCCAGATCGACGCTTCCTGGTTTGTCCAGAAACCGCCTGATCCATTCGCCTACCCGTGCCACATCCGCTCCAACGACTCGCTTGCCGGACTGGTTCCACATGCCCGGTTCATGGTCCCACTACTGGTGCCGAATTCCGCGGCCCGGCTACCTGACACTCCCTGACAGGTATACGCGACAGGATGAGGGCCATGACAACGAAAGCGAAGCTCATCGCCGTGACCCTCGACTGCGCCGAGCCGAAGAAGCTCGCCGAGTTCTACTCGCAGATCACCGGATTCCCCGTGCAGTACGCCGAGGACGAGTACGCCGGGATCGGCGACGGCGCGACGAGCATCTTCTTCCAGCGCGTGCCCGACCGGAAGGCACCCTCCTGGCCCGGGCCGGACAAGCAGTTCCATCTCGACTTCCGGGTGCCCGACGTCGCCAAGGCGGTGGAGGAGTACATCGCTCTCGGAGCGACCAAGCCGGAGTTCCAGCCGGGTGACTGGGTGGTGCTCGCCGACCCGGAGGGCCACCTTTTCTGCGTGTGCCCCGAGAGGTCCTGAAGCAGGCACAGTGTAGGTGACCTCGGGACTCGCCCGCTGCGGCGGTCCTGCTGCCGGCCGGGCTGGGCGACGGCTGAGCTCGGGCCGTCCTGGGATCGATGTGACGACGCGGCGGCGGTGAGCGGTCGGTCCGCCGTCACCCGGCCCCGGGCACGTCGGCGAGGGCGTGGCGGTCAACGGATGCTCGGTGGGGTGCCCGTAAAGCCCCACTTGTGTCGCGGGATCCTGAGGCGCGTGCCGCGTCCCACTAAGCTTGCGTAGTGATTTCTCGACACACCGGCGGGCGCGTATGACCTGGGTGGGAGTGGTGATCGCCCTCGTCGGCGCGCTGGGATACGCCCTGGGCGCGGCGCTGCAGCAGTTCGAAGCGGTGAGCGAGGGGGCGACCCTCGCCCTCGTCAGAAGGCCCCGCTGGTGGATCGGCGGGGTCATCGGTTTCGCCGGGGCGTCCCTGCACGCGGTGGCGCTCAGCGTCGCTCCGCTGGTCGTCGTCCAGCCCGTGAGCGTGGCGACCCTCGTGTTCGCGGTGCCGCTCGCCGCGACGCTGCACGGCAGACGCCCGCGCCGGGCCGAGATCGCCGGGTCGATCGCGGTGGCGGTCGGCCTGCTCGGGCTGATGCTGCTGGTCCCGGCGCACAACGTGACGCCGGTCCTGTCCGACGCGCACGCCCTGGAGCTGATCGGCTGCGTCGCCCTGGTGGTCGCCGTCGCGTTCACCGTGGCCCGCCGGCTCAAGGGCCCGGCCAAGGCGCTGCTGATGGCGGTCGGCGCGGGAGCGGTCACCGCCACCGTGTCCACCTTCGTGCGGGTCGTCGGCGGGGGGCTCCAAGGAGACCTCGGTCACCTGCTCCACTGGTTCACCCTGGCCATCCCGGTGCTGCTGGTCTGCGCCGTGGTGCTGCTCCAGAAGTCGTACGCCGTGGGCTACTTCGGCATCGCCTACGCGGGGGTCCAGGTCGTCGACCCCATCACCTCGGTGACCGCCGGAGCGGTGCTGCTGGGCGAGTCGCTGCCCACGGAAATGAGCAAGGCGATCCCCGCGCTGCTCGCGGCCGGGCTGCTGATCGCCGGGACGATCACGCTCGGCCGTCTCACTCCCGACCATTCCAAGCCCGTCGCCGCACCGGCCGAGCCGGACAGGGTCGGCGACCCGGTGGTCGCGTCCGAGGCCGCCTGACCGCCCGGCCGCCGGTCTCCCGGGCGGCCGGTCTCCTGGGCGGCCGGTTTCCTGGGCGGCCTGTCTCCTTGGTCCACCGGTTTCTTGGGTGGCCGGTCTCCGCGACCTCAGGGCGTCCAGGCGAAGATCTCGTCGCCCTGACGCAGCGCGACGTTGGGCCCCAACCAGCCCGCCGCCCGCATCGCGCCGTCGCGCAGGGCCACGGCCAGCGGGTTGCGCCACCGGGTGAGCCGGCAGATCGCCCGCGACCGCCGCACGATCGGCGTCGTCCGCGCCAGCCGTTCCCGGCTGTAAGCGGCCAATCCCGCCGCCAATCCCGCGGCCAACCCCGCGGACAACCCCGCGGCCAACCCTGCGGGCAGTCCCGTGGCAGGCCCCGCGGCCGGGTCGCCGCCGGGGGAGACCCGATCGGCGAGTACGACGGCGTCCTCCATGGCCTGGCAGGCTCCCTGCCCGAGGTTGGGGGTCATGGGATGGGCGGCGTCGCCCAGCAGCGCGATCCGTCCCCTGTGGAGGGCGGGCAGCGGGACGTCGAGGCTGTGGATGTCGTGGCGGAGCACGGCCGCGGGGTCGGCCGCCTCCAGCAGTGCCGGGATCGGGTCGTGCCAGCGGCCGAACAACCGGAGCAGCTCGTCCCTCTCGTCCGCCGCGCGCAGGCCCGGCGGCACCGTCGCGGTCGCGTAGCAGTACACCTGGCCACCCGCGAGCGGCATGACCCCGAAGATGAGCCCGCGTCCCCATGTTTCGGAGGCTCCCGTCACGCCGGGCAGCGGCACGATCGCCCGCCAGCTCGTCACGCCCGCGTAGACCGGTGCGGGATGCCCGGGGAACAGAGCGGAACGGATCCGGGAACGGATCCCGTCGGCCGCCACGACGAGGTCGGCCTCGAACGCCTCCGCCGTTCCGGCCACGACGACGCGGCCGGTCGCGGGGTCGACGGACTCGACCGGGGTGTTCACCCGCAGGGCGCGGTGCGGCAGGCGTCCGGCGAGGATGCCGACCAGGGCCGAGCGGGTGAGCAGCACGATGGGGTCGCCATATCGGGCGGCGGCGTCCTCGGCGATGGTCCGTGCCAGCCATCGGCCGTCCGGCAGCCGGACGCCGCTCTGCCCCTGGATGGCGGACAGCTTCCGCACCTCGTCGCCGACCCCGATCACGTCGAGCGCCCGCAGCGCGTTGGGTGCGACCGCCAGCCCCGCGCCCACCGGCTCGATCGAGGGGGCCCGTTCCAGGATCGTCACCTCCCAGCCCTTGTGCGCCAGTGCAAGGGCCGCCGTCAGCCCGCCGATGCCCGCCCCGATCACCACCGCGTGTGCCATGCCCGCCTCCTTGTCACTACAGATGTAGTGAATGTACTACACCTGTAGTCCGCCCCTACGATGTGGGGGTGAGCAGTCAGCGTGCGGTCGTCGTCGCGGACGCGGCCATCGCGATCCTGGCCGAGCGGGGGATGCGCGGCCTCACCCATCGGGCGGTGGACGAGGCCGCGGGGCTGCCGCCGGGCTCCACCTCCAACCACGCGCGTACGCGGGCGGCGCTGCTGGAGCTCACGCTGGCCCGGCTCACCGAGCGCGAGGAGGCCGTGTTCGCCGCCGCGATGGCGCCCGCCGGGGACATGCCCGAAGGCGTGGTCGAGGCGGCCCGGCTGGCGGATCTGCTGGCGCGGACGATGCACGCGGCGATCACCGTGCACCGCGAGACCACGATCGCGCGATACGAGCTTGCGCTGGAGGCGACCCGGCGCCCCGAGCTGCGGAAGATATACGACGACGTGGGACGCCGGATCCGGGAGCAGGTCGTCGCGGCGCTGGCCGCCGCCGGCTCGCCCGATCCGGTGCGGCACGGCCGGCAGATGGTCGCCTACATCGAAGGGCTGCTGTTCGACGCGATCGTGGGGGCGGGGGAGGTGCCGACCCTCGACGAGCTCGGCGCCGCCTTCCGGGAGCTGCTCCGCGTCGTCTCGGGCAGGTGAACCCCGGCCGCCCCGTCGAAGTGTCCGTTCGCCGTCAGGCGGGCTGGTAGACGGTGATGACCACTCCCGTCCCGGTCGCCGCCGACTCGACCAGCCGGAAGTCCCGCAGGCCCGAGCCCAGGTCCGAGCCCGAGCCCAGGTCCGAGCCAGCGTCAGGGAACAGCCGGCGGCCGGAGCCGAGCACGAGCGGGTAGACCAGAAGGACCAGCGTGTCGACGAGGTCGAGCGGCAGCAGCGACCGCACCAGAACCCCGCTGCCGAACACCACCAGGTTCTCCGGCAGCTCCTCCTTCAGGCGGCGCACCGCGTCGGCTGCGTCACCTCCGAGGAGCACGGAGTTCTCCCAGGCGAGGGGTTCGGCCAGGGTGGTGGACGCCACGTATTTCCGGGCGCGGGCGAGAGCCTCGCTGAATGGGTTCGGCGGCTGCTTGGGCCAGTAGCCCGCGAACTGCTCGTAGGTCGTCCGCCCGGCCCCGGATCGACACGCGCCGGGGGACTTATTTCCGGGCGGCCAACAGGCGGGCGCGGTGGGCAGGCCACTCGTCGTCGAGGATCGAATAGAGAGGGCTGTCGCGCCAGGTGCCGTCCGCGCGGCGATACTGCCGCCGGAGCACGCCCTCGCGGACGCCGCCGATGCGCTCGATGGCCGCCTGCGACCGCAGGTTGCGGATGTCGGTCTTCAGCACCACGCGGACGAACCCCAGGGCGAAGGCGTGGTCGAGCAGCAGGACCTTGCACTCGGTGTTGACGGCGGTGCGCCAGTAGGCCCTGCCGTACCAGGTGGAGCCGATCTCCACGCTCTCGTCGAAGCCGTCGACCTCCCAGTAGCCGGTCGAGCCGATCGCCTGGCCGGTCTCCTTGAAGACCACCGCGAACTGGGTGGTGCGCGGGTCGGCGATCAGCTTGTCCACGAGGCGGCGCGTGTCGTCCTCGGTGCGCGGTGTGGGCTCCGGCCGGTGCCGCCAGATCTCCTCGTCGGACGCCGCGAGGAACAGGTCGGGCACGTGGCCGGGGGCGAGCGGCTCAAGGCGTACGACGCGGCCGTCGAGCACGACGGGCGCGGGCAACTTCGCGGTCATGCGGCCGACGTTATCGCCGGTCCCGGCGGTGCGCGGATGGCCACTTCGGGCGGAACGGCGAGGACCACTTCACCGTGACCGTGTCGACATACATACCGTCTGGTCGGTACGCTGACGGGGTGACTCCTGACCCGCCGGGCCTCGACCTCACCCGCCTCGCCGAGCACCTCCAGCGCGAGGGCCTGACCGAAGGACCGCTCACCGCGGAGCTGATCGTGGGCGGCAAGTCCAACCTGACGTACGTCGTCGGGGACGGCACGAGCACGTACGTCGTGCGGCGGCCGCCGCTCGGGCACGTGCTGGCGACGGCGCACGACATGGGCCGTGAATATCGGGTCATGAGCGCGCTCAGGGACACCGGCGTCCCGGTGCCCCGCACCTACCATCTCTGCCGCGACCCGGAGGTCGTCGGCGCGCCCTTCTACGTCATGGAATACGTGGAGGGCGGGCAGCCGCAGCTCACCCCCGATCTCGCCCACGGGCTGGTGGACGTGCTGGCCGCGCTGCACTCGATCACCCCGGAGAGCGTGGGCCTCGGCGACTTCGGCAGGCCGGACGGCTTCCTGGAGCGCCAGGTCGCCCGGTGGAAGCGGCAGCTCGACGCCTCGCGCAGCCGCGAGGTGCCCGGCATCGACGACCTCTACGAGCGGCTCGCCCGCGACGTGCCCGCCTCCGGCGCGCCGGCGATCGTGCACGGCGACTTCAAGCTGGGCAACACGCTCATCGCCGATGACGAGGTGCGGGCCGTGCTCGACTGGGAGATGTCCACGCTCGGCGACCCGCTCACCGACCTGGCGCTGTTCCTCCTCTACGGCGAGTTCGCCTCGCTCGACCGGGGCGCGGCCGGGGACGCGCCGCCCAGCGCCGAGCTGAGCATGCACTACGAGGAGGCGGCCGGCCGCGACCTGTCCCGGCTCGGCTGGTACGTCGGCCTCGCCTGCTTCAAGCTCGCGGTGATCGCCGAGGGCATCCATTTCCGATACACACAGGGGCTCACGGTGGGGGAGGGCTTCGCCGAGGTCGGCGACCAGGTCGCCCCGATCGTCGCCCGCGGGCTGATGGAGGTCTGATGGACTTCGCGTTCGACGCGACCACGAACCGCTACCGCGATCGGCTGCTCGACTTCATGGACGAGTGCGTCTATCCGTCCGAGCACGCCTTCCACGAGCAGGCGGCCGGAAGCGGCTGGAGCCCGCCGCCGATGCTGGAGGACCTCAAGGCCGAGGCCCGCTCGCGCGGCCTGTGGAACCTCTTCCTCCCGCCGTCCGACACCCGGGGCGAGCACGGCGCCGGGCTGACCAACCTCCAGTACGCCCCGCTCGCGGAGATCATGGGCAGGTCGCCCGGCATCGCGCCGCCGGCCACCAACTGCGCCGCGCCCGACACCGGCAACATGGAGGTGCTGGCGGAGTTCGGCAGCGAGTGGCAGCGCAAGGAATACCTGGAGCCGCTGCTGGCCGGGGAGATCAGGTCGGCCTTCGCGATGACCGAGCCCGACGTCGCCTCCTCCGACGCGACGAACATCGCGACCTCCATCAGGAGGGACGGCGGGGAGTACGTCATCAACGGGCGCAAGTGGTTCATCACCGGCGCGATGAACCCGAACTGCAAGGTCTTCATCGTGATGGGCAAGACCGACCCCGAGGCGCCCAAGCACCGCCAGCAGAGCATGGTGCTCGTCCCGCGCGACACCCCCGGTCTCACCGTACGGCGCGGCATGACGGTCTTCGGCTACGACGACGCCGACCACGGCGGGCACGCCGAGGTGGTGTTCGAGGACGTACGGGTGCCGGTGGACAACCTCATCGGCGAGGAGGGCGGCGGGTTCGCCATCGCCCAGGCCCGGCTGGGGCCGGGCCGCATCCACCACTGCATGCGGCTCATCGGCATGGCCGAGCGGGCGGTGGAGCTGATGTGCCGCCGGGTGCTGGAGCGCGAGGCGTTCGGCAAGCCGCTGGCCCGGCAGGGCGTGATCCAGGACTGGATCGCCGAGTCGCGGGTGCGCATCGAGCAACTGCGCCTGCTGGTGCTGAAGACGGCCTGGCTGATGGACACGGTCGGCAACAAGGGCGCGCACACGGAGATCCAGGCCATCAAGATCGCCGGTCCGGCGACGGTGGAGTGGATCCTCGACAAGGCCATCCAGGCGCACGGCGCCGGCGGGATCAGCCAGGACTTCCCGCTGGCGGCGCTGTGGGCGGGCGCGCGGTCGCTGCGGTTCGCCGACGGCCCCGACGAGGTCCACAAGCGGTCGCTGGCCTACCGCGAGCTCAAGAAATACATGGGGTGATATTTCGTGGCATGGGATGAGGCGTCGGTCGCCGAGCGCGCCAGAGCCTTCCTCGCGGAGCACGACCCGGCGGCCATGGACCGCCTGGAGTTCCTGCGCGCCCGGTTCGACGCCGGGCTGGCCTGGGTGCACTTCCCGGAGGGCCTCGGCGGGCTCGGCGCGTCCAGGGACCTGCAGGCCGTGGTCGAGCGGGAGCTGAAGGGCACGCCCGACAACCGGCCGGGCCGGATCGGCATCGGCCTCGGCATGGCCGCCCCGACGATCCTCGCCTTCGGCACCGAGGAGCAGAAGAAGCGCTTCCTGCGCCCGCTGTGGACGGGCGAGGAGGTGTGGTGTCAGCTCTTCAGCGAGCCGGGGGCCGGTTCCGACCTCGCCACGCTGGCCACCCGCGCCGTACGCGAGGGCGACGAGTGGGTGGTGGACGGCCAGAAGGTGTGGACGTCGAGCGCGCACACCGCGCGCTGGGCCATCCTCGTGGCCCGCACCGACCCCGGCGTGCCCAAGCACCGTGGGCTGACCTACTTCGTGTGCGACATGCACGCCCCCGGCGTCGAGGTGCGCCCGTTGCGCCAGATCACCGGAGAGGCCGAGTTCAACGAGGTCTTCCTCACCGGGGTGCGGCTGCCCGACTCGCTGCGGCTGGGCGAGGTGGGCGACGGCTGGAGGGTCGCGCAGACCACCCTCATGAACGAACGGGTCGCCATCGGCGGCACGCCGACCCGGCGCACGATGATGGGCGTCGTCGCCGAGACCTGGCGCTCCCGGCCCGAGCTGCGCACCCACGACCTGCACCAGCGGCTGCTCAAGCTCTGGGTGGACACGGAGGTCATGCGGCTGACCGCCGTACGGCTGCGCGAGCAGCTCGCCGCCGGGCATCCGGGGCCGGAGGGATCGGGCATGAAGCTGGCCTTCGCCCGGCTGCACCAGGAGCTGTCGGGCCTGGAGGTCGAGCTGCTGCGCGAGGACGGCCTGGCCTACGACGACTGGACGTTCCGCCGCCCCGACACGGTCGACTTCGTCGGCCGCGAGGCGGGCTACCGCTACCTGCGCGCCAAGGGCAACTCGATCGAGGGCGGCACCTCCGAGATCCTGCGCAACATCATCGCCGAACGCGTTCTCGGCCTGCCCGCCGAGCCGCGCGCCGACAAGGACGTCGCCTGGAAGGACCTCCCCCGATGACGCTGCTGTACACGGAGGTGGAGGAGGAGCTGCGGGCCGCCGTCCGCGACCTGCTCACCGACACCTGCCCGCCGTCCGCCGTGCTCGACCGGGCCGGCTCGGCCGCCGCGGGCGGCACGCCGTACGACGCGGAGCTGTGGAAGGCGCTCGCCCGCGACATCGGCGTGGCCGGGCTGCTGGTCCCCGAGGAGCTCGGCGGCGCGGGCGCCTCGGCGCGGGAGGCGGCCGTCGTGCTGGAGGAGCTGGGCCGGGCCGTCGCTCCCGTGCCGTTCCTCAGCAGCGCCGTCCTCGCCACCCAGGCATTGCTTGTGGCGGGGGGAGAGGTGGCCGGTGAGCTGCTGGGACGCCTGGCGACCGGTGAGGCGACCGCCGCGCTCGCGGTGTCGTTCGCCGCCTCGCCGTACGCGCCGCCGGCCCCGGTGGCGTCCCTCGGCGAGGACGGCACGGTCACCGGCACGGTCACGGGGGTGATCGGCGCGGAGGCCGCCGACGTCCTGCTCGTCCCGGTGCGGCTCGCGCAGGGCGTGGGGCTGTGCGCGGTCGAGACGTCGCCCACCGTCCAGGGGAGCGCCGAGGAGGCCGTCCGGGTGACGACGGTCACCTCGCTCGACCTGACCCGGCCCATCGCGACCGTCGAGTTCGCGTCGGCCCCGGCGCGGATCGTCGCGCGGGCGGAGGGGCTGGAGCTGCCGTGGGTGTGGGAGGCCCTGGCGCGCGGCGCCGGCCTGCTCGCCTCCGAACAGCTCGGCGTCGCCGAGTGGTGCCTCACCACCACGGTCGCGTACGTGAAGGAGCGCAGGCAGTTCGCCCGTCCCGTGGGGTCGTTCCAGGCGGTCAAGCACCGGCTGGCCGACCTGTGGCTGGAGGTCGTGGGGGCCAGGGCGGCGGCCCGCAACGCGGCGGCCCTGCTGGCGGAGGCGCCCGCCGCGGGACCGCTCGGCGACGAGGCGGCCGTGGCGGTCGCGGTGGCGCAGGCCCACTGCGGGGCGGGCGCGGGGCACGCCGCGGAGGAGTGCGTGCAGCTTCACGGCGGCATCGGGATGACCTGGGAGCACCCCGCGCATCTTTATCTCAAGCGGGCCAAGGCCGATCAGATCGGGCTGGGCACGCCGGGCGACCACCGCGACGC
Organism: Microbispora sp. CSR-4; assembly: GCF_008033685.1. NCBI lineage: Bacteria > Bacillati > Actinomycetota > Actinomycetes > Streptosporangiales > Streptosporangiaceae > Microbispora > Microbispora sp. CSR-4. The sequence goes on along the minus strand of NZ_VJVX01000018.1, from coordinate 37,623 downwards.
GCTCGCCGGCCCGGCGGACCTCCCCGCGCCCATGTGAGCCGTGGTGCCGGGCGTGATCAGGGTCGCAGCGAGTTGAGCAGGAGGTCGGCGAAGTGGCGGCCGACCTCCTGGCCGGTCAGCGGGCCGTCCGGGTGATACCAGGTGCCGAGGTGGTGGACCGAGCCGAAGAAGAAGTCGACCACCATCTCGGCGGGGATGTCGTCGCGGAAGACGCCGTCGCGCTGCCCCTCGACCACGAGGTCGCGGAACCGCTCGTGATAGCGCCGCCGTTCGGCCCGCACGCTCTTGTACGTCTCCGGCGCGAGCTGGTGCATCGACCTGAAGAAGATCTTGGAGTCGTCGAGGTTGTCGACCGTGGTCACCACCACGTCCGTCGCGGCGGCGTGCAGCCGCTCGGCCACCGGGCCCTCCGCGTCGGCGAACCGGTTGAGGCGCTCCATCTGCAGGCGCAGCACCCGGGCGTAGATCTCGTGGAGCAGGTCGTCCTTGGAATCGAAGTAGTGATACATGGCGCCCTTGGTGACGCCGGCGGCCGCGACGATCTCCTGCACCGACGTGCTCTCGAAACCCCGCTGGGCGAACAGCCGGGTGGCCTCGGCGAGCAGGCGCTGCCGCACCGGCTCCTCCAGGGACCCGTTCGCGCGGTCCCCCGTTGCGCGGCGTTCTCCGGCGGCGCTGCGCTCTCGGGCTGCGCTGTGTTGTCGGGCTGCGCTGTGCTCCCTGGCTGCGCGGCGGGCCATTGCCGACCTCCTCTGTCTCTCAAGTCAAGCATACCGACTGGTCGGTCAAGTGTCGGCACTGGCGTAATTGCGCTACTTCCCTCACCTTAGGAGGGTTGGGATTCCCGCTCGGGTATCCCGGAGAAAGCCGCATGCCTAGTGTGGGGGGTTTCGCGTGCCCAGTGGGTCCATTTACGTCCCGAAGGATGAGAAGTTCACGGGCGCATCGCCGCAGAACCTGTACGAGACGTTCTGGTTCGCCGGACGCAAGAACCGCATCCGGGTGCGGGCCGCCGTCGCCTTCGCGGGGTTCGTCATCGGCAACCTGGTGGGCCCGCGGTTCGGCCTGAACATGTTCGCCGCCGGTGTCGGCCTGGGCGTCCTCGCGGGCGGCACCGACCTGTTCATCGCCTGGCGCCTGCACGAGCGTACGGCCGTGTGGCGGGGCAAGCGCCGTGGCGAAGTGCGCACCGGGCGGCTGCTGCGGTTCGCACTGCGCCGGCACGGCTATCGCGTGATGGACGGCCGGGCCGTCCCCGGCGAGGCGTCGATCGACCACCTCGTCATCGGGCCGGGCGGCATCTGGATCGTGGACAACGAGGCGTGGTCGCCCGACACCCTGATCGCGCGCTACGGCGAGCGGCTGTTCTTCGACGAGAAGTTCGGCACCTCGGTCGCCAAGGGGCTCATCTCCGCCGCCGGGTCGATGGCCGGGCTGCTGACCAAGGAGACCGGCATCGAGGTCTCCATCGACCCGGTGCTCGCCGTACACGGCGGGAAGATCAAGGCCAGGGGCGGCGTGCTGCACGGCGAGGGGCTGACCGTCGCCTACCCGTGGAGGGTCGCCCGCTGGATCCGCGCGCACGGGTCCGGGACGTTCACCGAGGAGCAGATCGAACTGCTGGCCCGTACGGCGGCCCGCATCCTGCGCCGCATGAGCTGAGCCGAGCCGAGCTGAGCCGGGCGGCCCGCGGCCGTGTCGATTCGGGCGAAGGGAATCGACTCGGGCCGGTGTCTCTCAGGCCGTGTCCGTCAGGCAGGCGTCTCTCAGGCCAGTGTCTCGACGAAGGCGGCGAGCTGGGCGACGTTGCGGCACTCGTGCATGGGCACGACCGAGCCGTACGCCGTGGCGAGGGAGTCCCCGGTGTCCCACTGGGCCCGGGGCTCCGGGTTGAGCCAGTAGGCGTGCCTGGCCTGCCCGGCCAGCCGCTTCAGCGTGCCCAGCGCCGGCACCTGATAGTTCGACCTGGCGTCGCCGAGGATCAGCAGCGACGTCCGGGGGCCGACGGCGTCGGGGAAGCGTTCGGCGAAGCGCTCGAAGACGTGGCCATAGTCGGTGCGGCCGAACCTGACGATGTCGGCCTCGTCGGTGAGGCGGCCGATGGCGTCCAGCACGTCCGCGCCCGGGGCGAACAGGTCCGTGATCTCGTCCACGGTGTCCACGAACGCGAACGCCCGCACCTTGGTGAACTGCTCCCGGAGTGCGAACGTCAGCAGCAGAGTGAAGTGCGAGAACGTGGAGACCGAGTCGCTGGCGTCGCACAGCACCACCAGCTCGGGCCGGTGCGGGCGGGGCGGGCGCAGGTGCGTGGTGAGCGGCACCCCGCCCGTGGACAGCGAGGCCCGCACCGTACGCCGGAAGTCGAGCCGCCCGCGCCGCCCCCGCTTCTGCCGGATCGACAGCCGCGTGGCCAGGCGGCGGGCGAGGGGATAGACCTCCCGGCGCAGCCGGGCCAGCTCCTCCTTGGTCGCGCGCAGGAAGTCGACCCGGTCGATCGGCGGCCGGACCGTCGACCTGGCGATCTTCTCGACGCCCGACTCCTCGGCGATCCTGCGGCGTACGTCGGAGGCCACCGCCTCGGTGAAGGCTTCGATGGTCCGAGAGATGTGTCGTCTGGCGACCTTCTCCGGCAGGCCGCCGCGCTCGTCGAGCATGGCCGCCAGCATCCGGGCCACCAGCGTCTCCGGCGACAGCGCGCGCAGCACCGGGAAGGAGAACCACGACTGCCTGCCGGGCGCCGCCTGGACCTGCCCGAACCGTCCGACCATCGCCCGCGCGAACTCCCGGAACGCGGGTTCGGCCGGGTCGCCCATCAGCAGCTCCGCCAGCCGCTCACGCAGCTCCGGCAGCGCGGCGTCGTCGGGGACGTCCGTGCTCGCGGCCGGACCGGTCACCGGCGGGAACCACAGGTCGAAGAGCAGGTCGAACCCCGGCCGGTGGGCGGGCCGCTTCACCAGCGTCGCGGCGTACGCCTCGCGCAGCGTCTCCCGCTCGGCCAGGTCGATGACCATGAGCGCGTGGGCCGCGTCCAGGCCCTCGGCCGGGGAGACCGGCAGCCCGGCCTCCCGCAGGGCGTGGACGAATCCCACGTGCCGGTCCACGAGGGACGCCGGAGCCGTCATGACCGGGACGGCAGGCCGAGCTCCTTGGCGGCCCGCACCTGGTCGGAGTTGTGCTTGAGCACCACGCCCAGCGTCGCGCCGATCAGCGCCTCGTCCAGCTCCGTGCGGCCCAGCGCGAGCAGGGTGTGCGCCCAGTCGACGGTCTCCGCGATCGACGGCGACTTCTTCAGCTCCAGCCCCCGCAGCGTGGCCACCGTACGGGCGAGCTGGTCGGCGATGCTCGCGGGCAGCCCGGGGATCTGCGCGAGCAGGATGTCGCGCTCTCGTTCCGGCGTGGGGTAGCCGAGGTGGAGATAGAGGCAGCGCCGCTTGAGCGCCTCCGACAGCTCGCGGGTCGCGTTCGAGGTCAGCACGACGTACGGCCGGCGCGCGGCGGTGATCGTGCCCAGCTCGGGGATCGTGATCTGGTAGTCGGACAGGATCTCCAGCAGCAGCCCCTCGACCTCGACATCGGCCTTGTCGGTCTCGTCGATGAGCAGCACGGTGGGCTCCTCGCTCCTGATCGCCCGCAGGAGGGGGCGTTCGAGCAGGAACTCCTCGGAGAAGATGTCGTCCCAGGCGCCGTCGTCGGCCTGGATGCGCAGCAGTTGCTTCTTGTAGTTCCACTCGTACAGGGCACGCGCCTCGTCCAGGCCCTCGTAGCACTGCAGGCGGATGAGCCGCGCGCCGGTGGCCCGCGCCACGGCCTTGGCGAGCTGGGTCTTGCCCACCCCCGCCGGGCCCTCGGCCAGCAGCGGCTTGCCCAGCGCCCCGGCCAGGAACACCGATGTCGCGATGCCGTCGTCGGCAAGGTAGTCGACGGCCGCCAGCCGCCCCCGGACCTCGTCAGGCGAGGCGAACCACATGTGCGCTCCCAACCGCTGAACCGAATGTTGTTCTACTCTAACCGGATTTTGTCTGATCTGGCCGCTGCGGTAACCTCTAAGAGCTTTCGCGCCGCTAGCTCAGTTGGTTAGAGCAGCTGACTCTTAATCAGCGGGTCCGGGGTTCGAGTCCCTGGCGGCGCACCAGCGAGAAACCCCAGGTCGGCATCGTCGGCCTGGGGTTTCTGCTGTCGCGGGCGGCGGCCTGGCGATCCTCCTGGGGTTCTTCCTGCTGCTGATCGCCGCCACCCTGCTATCGAGCGGCTGACGGCCGCGGGGTTCCCTCGGCCCGGGCCTTCCCCGCCGCCGAGGTGGCGTACAGGGACGCGAGCAACTGGAGGCGTTCGGCGTCCGCGCTGCCGGGCTCGGCGGTGTGGACGAGCAGGACCGGCCCGGGATCGCCGGGCAGGGGATAGACGTCCCAGTCGAGGGTGATGTCGCCGACCTGCGGGTGCCGGAACAGCTTCGTCCCGTGGACGGTCTCACGCACCTCGTGGCGGGCCCAGAGCCGGCGGAAGTCCGCGCTGCGGATGCTCAGCTCGCCGATGACCTCCCGGGCGCGCGGATGGTCCGGGTCGGTCGCGACGGCGGCCCGCAGCATGCCGATGTACTGCAGGGCGGTGGCCTCCCAGTCGGGGCAGCGCCCACGGGCCCCGGGGTCCTCGAACAACGCCATGAGCAGGTTCCGCCGCCCCGGCGGCAGGGTGTCCGGATCGCCGAGCAGTGCCTCGGCGAGGGTGTTCCACGCGAGCACGTCGAGGTGCCGGCCGAGCACGACCGCCGGGGTGGCAATGACGTGCAGCAGGCGCCGGGTGCTGTCCGGCACGCGTTCCGGCGCCCGGCGGGTGCGGACGGCAGCCGGCCGCCGCGCCGCCCGGGCGAGGGTGAACAGGTGCCGCCGTTCCTCGTCGTCGAGGTCGAGCGCGGAGGCGATGGCGTCGAGCACGTCGTCGGAGGGCCGCACTTCACGGCCCTGCTCCATGCGCTGGTAGTAATCGGTGCTCAGCCCGGCCAGCAGCGCGACCTCCTCGCGCCGCAGCCCGGTCACCTTGCGCCGGGGCCCCGGCTCCAGGCCGACGTCCTGCGGGCGCAGCCGACCGCGGCGGGTACGCAGGAAGTCGCCGAGCTCACGGGCGTACGGGTGGTTGACGGCCATGCCGACAGTCTGCCGCCGTGGTCCGCGCCCAAGGTAGGTCTGTGGTTCCCAGGCACCCGCGTACGACCGAATCCCGGCGATCCCGTCCTAGCGTCGCCGCCATGAGCGAATGGAACGCCAGTCACATCCCCGGCCAGCAGGGCCGGGTCGCCGTCGTCACCGGCGCGAACTCGGGGCTCGGCCTGGTCACCGCGACCGAGCTCGCCCGGCACGGCGCCCACGTCGTGATGGCCGTACGCAACACCGCCGCGGGCGAGCGGGAGGCCGAGACGATCCGGCGCTCCGCGCCCGGGGCCGAGATCGAGGTGCGGGAGCTCGACCTGGCCTCGCTCGCGTCGGTGCACGCGTTCGCGAAGGACCTCGCCGCGGACTTCCCGGCGATCGACCTGCTGGTCAACAACGCGGGCGTGGTCCTCCTCGGCCCCGCCCGCACGACGGCCGACGGGTTCGAGCTCCAGCTCGGCACCAACATGCTGGGCCACTTCGCCCTCACCGGCCTGCTGCTCGGCAACCTCGGCCGGGCGGACGCGGCACGGGTGGTCGGCCTCAGCTCGATCACCCACAAGAACGCCCACCTCGACTTCGACGACCTGATGTCGCGGCGCGACTTCGGCGCGAGCCGCGCGTACGGCCGCTCCAAGCTCGCCACCACCGTCTTCGGCCTCGAACTCGACCGCCGCCTGCGCGCCGCGGGTTCACCGGTCGTGAGCGTCCTCGCCCACCCCGGGCTGTCCAGAAGCAATCTCACTCCCCGGGCCTGGGAGCATCGCGGCCGGCTCGGCCGGATCATTGCCCGAGCCGGGCTGCTGGTGACGCAGCCCGCCGAGCGGGGGGCGCTGCCCCAGCTCTTCGCCGCCACCGCCCCCGGCGTACGCGGCGGTCAGTTCTTCGGACCGTCCGGCCCCTGGGAGACGCGCGGCCGGGTCGTGGAGGTCCGCCCCAGCGCGGAGGCGGCCGACCCGAGCGTCGGCCGCCGCCTCTGGACCACCGCCGAGTCCCTGACCGGCGTCACCTATCTCTGACCCCGCGTCCTGGCTTCCCGTCGGCATGACGCTGGATCTACGCTGAACCCGCTCGTACGGCGGCGCCGGGACGGGGGTCCCGGCGCCGCGTCACCAGACGGTCAGGGGATCAGTAGAGCTTGTTGTCCGGCACCGGCAGGTCGATCTGCTGGGGACCGTGCCAGGTGCCCTTGTCCTTGGGAATGTCGCCGCCGTTCAGCGCGTGGCCCACGCCGAGCACGAGCGGAATCTCCACCCGGCTCTTGTGCAGGTCGACGGTGACGGTGGTGCCGGTGGCCCGCTCGCCGCTGTAGTTCGAGTCGGTGCCGGCGATCACCAGCCCGATCCTGTGGCCCTTCTTGAAGACGTACTCCTGCGGCAGCGTCTTCCACTTGACCTGCGCGTACGTGCCGGGGGTCAGCGGCGAGGACTCGGAGAGCGAGTCGCGGTTCTGCGCGTCGATCCAGCCGCGGGCCACGACCTCCAGCGGCCGTGTGGCCAGGTTGGTGGCGACCTTCTTGTAGCAGGCGTCGTCGTCGGCGGTGCTGTCGCCGTGGCAGTCCTCTTCGGCGAGGGTGGTGATGCCCTGTCCACGGCGCCAGTCGACCCGGGTGTCCTCGCCGAAGTCGACGAGAAGCGCGGTCAGGTTCGAGGTCGGCGTGTCGAGCGAGACCCGCAGGTCCACCTCGGGCGTGCCCGACATACGCAGGTCGCGCGGCAGCTCGCCGGTGGTGAAGGCGATCCGTCCGGGCTTGGCCGTGCCGACATCGGCGACCATCGCGTCCTCCGACTGGCGGACGTCGGTGAAGCTCGCGGTCTCGCCGTTCTTGCCGGGCTTGAGGTTCAGCGAACCGTCGGCGGACGGACGGAAGAAGTGGGTCGAGGCGGCAGGTGTCGGCCAGTCGCTCTGGGTGACCCAATCGGCCGGGCCGACCTGCACGTCGGCGCGCGGCTCCCGCATGATCCCGTTGTTCACGCCGAGCAGCCAGTAGTCGAACCACCGGTGCAGCGTGTCGACCCACAGGTCGCGGCGCCCTTCGAAGTCGAAGGGGTCCACGTGCTGATACTGGCCGACCCAGATCTTGCGCGGCACGTTCCGCTCGGCGAGCGCCTGCCACCACACCGAGAAGTTGTCGGGCTTGACGTTCAGGTCGTTGACCGTGTGCACGACGAAGACGCTGGCGTGCACCTTCGAGGCGTCGCCGAGCGACCCGGCGACGTAGTCGCGCTCGGCCCAGAAGCCGTTGTAGTTGCCCGTGGTGTCGTCGGCGTCGACGTCGAGCTGGGCCCGCTTGGCCGCGCACTTGGCGGCCGGGTCGGTGTCGACGGCCCGGGACAGGTACGACATGTAGTTGAAGTTGTAGATGACGCCGTTGGAGCGCTGGTACTTGTACCAGGAGCTGATGGCGGAGATCGGGACGATCGTCTCCAGGCCCTCGACCCCGGTCGCCGCGACCGCGTTGGCCAGCGTGCCGTCGTACGACTTGCCGATCATGCCGGCCTTGCCGGTGCTCCAGTCGGCCACGGCGGGGGAGCCGTCGTCGTGGAAGGCGGGGGCGCGGCCGTTCAGCCAGTCGATGACCGCCTTGCCGCCCAGCACGTCGGCCCTGCCGCCGACGTCCGGGCAGCCGTCGGACTTCGTGGTGCCGACCATGTCGACGTTGAGCACGGCGTATCCGCGCGGCACGAAGTAGTTGTCGTAGAACAGCGGGAACTTCACGGGCTCGCCCGCCGCGTCGTACACCTTGCGCTCGGACTCGTTGCCGCGCCCGGAGTTGTCGTAGTAGGGGCTCTCGTCGATGATCGTCGGCACCTTGAGCCCGGGGCCCGACTCCCTGGGCCGGATGATGTCGACCCTGACCCGGTCGAGGCGGCCGTCGGAGTCGCTGTCGACGCTCGACTCGACGTAGACGTGCTCGCGGATGGCGTCGGCGTAGGAGAAGACCGGTTGGGTGCGTCCCTTGTCGACGGTGATGGCCGGACCGGTGGCCGCGTGGGCCGGGACCGCGCCGATCGCGGCCACGGCGACCGCGGCGATGGCTGCTCGTAACAGCACGGAGAGCCTCCAGAGGGGGTGTGGAAATCCCCCGCAAATCTCCATGCGTGCCGGTTTGCCGACAAGATCCCTTTATGCGATCGACATCACCTTGATCCTGCTGTGTGACAGAAGTGGTTCACGGGGGTCAGGGGGCGTTGTGAGATCGCGGCCGGTTCATCGGGCTGACGAACACCGGCGTGCCGGAGACGGCCAGGCACAGCCGCCGGTCGCGGACCTCGACGGGGTGCGGCTCGCCGAACGCGTCCACGGCGGTCGCGGCGGACGCCGGCCAGGGCCAGGAGACGGCGACGGGCGGCAGATCCTCCTCGTCGACCGCGCCCCGCCCGTCCCACAGCACGAGCAGCGGCTCCTGTCCGGCACGCTCGACCTCGAACGCGTACAGGCCGGGCGCGTCGGCGAACGGGACGCGGGTCACCCGCCGGGCGTCCGCGAGCTGCGCCGTGAGCAGGGCGAAGGTGTCCGCCGCCGGGTGCCGTACGGCGAGCTCGCCGTCCCGGTAGCCGAGCATGGCGAGCTTGCCGAACATCAGATGCATGATCTGCAGCGGATCGGCCGGGCCGGGCACCTCGGGCGCGAGGTTCCAGTAGAGGGTGCGGCGGACCCCGGCGGCGAGCGCCTGCAGGGTGCACGCGACCAGTTGGCGGCAGTTGATCCGGTGTCGCCGGGCCTCCAGCTCGGGCGGGCACCCCTCCATGAACATCTGCAGCCGGGGCGGGAGCTGCGGCATCCGGGCGTACAACGCGGCCATGGCCCGCCGCTCGGGGGTGTCCTGCCGCGCCCTCGCGGCCAGTTCTCTCGTGCTCTGCACGGCTGGCTGGCTCGTGCTCTGCACGGCTGGCTGGCTCGTGCTCTGCACCTGCCCGCCCGCGTCGGCGAACGCCTTGGCGAACACCTCGTACATCACGGCCTGCGCTTCGGGGAACTCGAACGGCACGGGCGCGGCGTACTCGCCCGCCACCACCGGCCGGAGACAGCCGTGCGCCCGCATCAGCTCCCGTACGGCCTCGATGTGGGCGGGGACCGCGGCGGCATCACCGTAAAGGTGCACGTCGAACAGGTCGAAGGCGTCCCGGCCGCCGCGCAGCACCTGCTCGAAGAAGCGCCACGGCTCGCTTCCCGGCTCCCCGCCGAGCACGTCGTAGCCGCACCCGCCGAGCACCACGGCGGCCGCGGGGTCGGCCTCCTTGACCGCGGCGTACATGACCTTGAGCTGCGCGACGTACTCGTCGGCGGTGCCCGCCCACAGCAGGTCGGTGTTGCTCGGCTCGTTGTCGCACTGCCAGTAGTGCACCCGCCCGGCGCAGCGCCGCACCACCCGGCGGACGAACTCGGCGTACGCGTCCAGGTCGAGCGCGGGGGAGGGCGGCAGGAAGTCGGTCGGCGTCCGGGTCGCCCAGGGGGAGCTGGAGCACAGCGTGATCCAGACCTCCTCGTCGCCGTCGAGCTGGCCGAGCAGCGCGTCGACCACGTCCCAGCGGTAGTGGCCCGGCTCGGGCTCGACCTGGCTCCAGTAGACGTACGCCCGGAGGATCCCGGCCCCGAGCGACCGGGCCTGGGGGATGAACGTGCCGGGCGGGCCGAACAGGCCGTAGCTGACGCCCCTCACCACGCCCAGCCGGATCCCCTGGGGTTCGTACGCGTCGGTCGTCTCCTGTGCCATCGGTGCCTCCGTAAGTTTATGACGTACACATAGAGTGTATGTTGTAAACTTACGGCATGGGAGAGGGAGAGACGGACGAGTTCCCGCTGATCTGGACCCGGCCACAACCGCGCAGGCGCGGGCTGGACCGGGAGAAGGTCGTGGCGGCGGCGATCGGCGTGGCCGACGAGGCCGGGCTCGACGGCCTGACGATGAAGGCGGTCGCCGCCCGGCTCGGGCCTTACTCGCCGATGGCCCTCTATCGGCACGTGCACAGCAAGGAGGGCCTGTTCGACCTCATGCTCGACGCGGCCACGGCCGAGATCCCGCTGCCCGCCGAGCCCGGCGGCGACTGGCGTGACGACCTGCGCACGCTCGCCCTGGAGACCCGGCGGATGACGTCGCGGCATCCCTGGTTCGCCATGCTGGTCCACGCGCGCCCTCCGGCAGGCCCGCACATGATGCGCCGGCTGGAGTTCATGCTCACCGTCCTCGTACGGCAGGGCGCAAGCGTCGGCGACGCGATGACCTACGCGGCGCTGCTCGATCGGCACGTCCTGGGCAGCGCGCTGCAGGACAGCGAGGAGGCCCGTCAGGAGCGGCATCAGGGCCTGGACGACGACGCCCGGCTCTATGCCGCCATCGCGGCGCTGCGCGACCTGGCCGCCGCCGACGGAAGCCTGCCCCACCTCACGGAATGGCTCACCCATCCGGCCGGTCCCACGCCGGAGGAACGCTTCGTGATCGGGCTCGACTTCGTCCTCGACGGGATCGCGCGCAGGCTGCCGTAATCGGGGCCGCGCCCGAAAACCGAGATCACGAAAACCTTTTCGCACGCTCCGCGCCGCTCTGATTTGTGCTGCCAAGGCAACCCGGCACCGTCGCCGCCACCTGCAACGACGGCTCGAAGGACAGCCGGGTGGCGGTGACCTGGGACGCGACCGATCCCGAGCGGTACGCCGCCCCGGGCACGTTCACCGTCACCGGGCACGTGACCGGGTGCTCTCCCACTCCAGCGCACCCTTGACGACCTTCGGCCGCCAGCCGCGGATTGGCCTGCCGGTCTCCAGCGACCTCGTGGTCGCCTTCAGCAGCGCCAGATAGGACGGCCACACGACGTCGCCCTCCAGGGTGAGGCCGTCCTCGTTGAAGAACTCGCCCGTCTTCCCCGTACGCGTGTCGATGAAGAGGTTGCCGCCGTCGATGGCGTAGGCGAAGGGGGATCAGGTGGCCGTCCCGCCAATACCCGTCGGGGCCGATGTAGCAGAGCATCTTCCACTCGCTGTGGATCTGCTTGGCGGGCATCAGCTCATAGAAGGGGGCGGGGCCGAACCCCAACGAACCGGCAGCTCCTCGGTCGTCGGCTTCTCCGGGGTCGGCTCCTCCGTCGGCGTCGGGCAGGCGGCGGCCGTCGTTCGCCTCCCACCCGGCGAGGTTCTGCGGGTCGGCGCCGAACTTGAGCTTCCGCAGCGTGGCCGAGGCGTGCGCGCCCGGCCAGCGTTCGATGCGGTCCCACGCCTGGTTCACCCGCGCCGCGATCGCCGGATCGGGCGTACGCGGGGTGTAGGTGGGCTCGTCGCTTGGGAAGCCGGGGTCCTGCGGGATGTCGGGGGTGAGCTTCGCCTCGTCGTCCCACTGCACCGGCGGGCACCCGATGCTCTTCGCCTCCTCGGGGGTGAGGGCGTTGGCCTTCATCTCGGCTTCGAACTCGGGATCGCCGCAGGACATCGACGCGACGGCGCCCATCGATGTGGAGATGCACAGCACCGAATGCACCGTGAGATCCGGCTCGCCGGCGAGCCCTCCCAGCACAAGCACGCTCACGAGCGCCGGCCACACGACACGCCGCGATCTGATCACCGGCGCACTGTATCGATCTTGACCGACAGACCTCAGGCCGTTCGCAGGCAAACGCACCTTTGATCGCAATTGAAACGCGGTTTCGGGGGAATCTCTCCGTAGATCGCTCTGAAACTGTATGGTTCTTGCGCTCAAGTGAAGAGGTGATCACTATGCTTCTGCGCTTCCGGGTGGCCAACCATCGGTCGTTGCGCGATGAACAGACGTTGTCGTTCGTGGCCGCGCCACGGCGGGGGGAACAGAAGCGAAAGGGTGCTGTGATCCCTCGGACCGTGTCAGCGGCGGGGATCTACGGTGCGAACGCATCGGGCAAGTCCAACGTGCTGGACGCCCTGCGGTGGATGAGCCGGGCGGTGAAGAGTTCGCATACCACGTGGGCGCCGAGCGGAGGGGTGCCGCGACGTCCGTTCCTGCTCGACGAGACAGGCCGCAAAACCCCCTCCTTCTATGAGGTCGACTTCCTCGACGAGGGAGTGCGGTATTCCTATGGCTTCGAGATCGACGACGAGAACGTCCGCGGCGAGTGGTTGTACTCCTTTCCGGCCGGGCGGCCCAGGACGCTGTTCGAGCGGAACGGGCCCGAGGACTACAGGTTCGGTCGTTCGCTCGGCGGAGAGACCGCCCGGATCGCGAAGCTCACCAGAGGGAACGCCCTTTACCTCTCCTCGGCGGCTTCCAACAACCACCCGTTGCTGGGTGCCCTATACGAGACGTTGGCGGAGAAGGTCCACTTCGCCGAGCAGGATCACTTCGACGAACAGGCTCGGCTCTCGGCGACCATGTCGCTTCTCGAGCATCCCCGAGCGGCCAGGGACGTCAACGAACTCCTGCGGCTGGCCGATCTCGGCCTGGAGTCGGCCGAGGTGGTGCGTCGCGAGATACCGCCCGAGGTGCTCACGAGTTTCCGGCGTCTGCGAGAGGCCGTACGGGAGAGTGGCGGCGACTTCGCCACCGACGAGGAGCAGTTCGGAAAAGAGATCCGCCTACGCCGGGCCGGGACGGACGTCACCCTGGACATCAGAGAGGAGAGTGCGGGCACCCGAGTCTGGCTGTCGATGCTGGGCTACACCCTGGTGACGCTTCTGGCCGGACACCTGCTGGTGGTCGACGAAATCGACTCCAGCCTTCACCCCGTGCTTTCCTCGACCTTGATCCGGATGTTCCAGGACCCCGAGATCAACCGGACCGGGGCGCAGTTGCTGTTCGCGTCCCACGACACGACACTGCTCGGCACCATGCTCGCCGACGACACCCTGGGCCGGGACGAGGTCTGGTTCACGGAGAAGGACGCGAACGGTGCCACATCCCTTTTCCCGCTCGCCGATTTCCGGCCACGAACCGACGAGAACATCGAGCGTGGTTACCTCCAGGGTCGATATGGTGCTGTGCCGTACCTGAACTTCGACAAAGTTCGCGAGATCTTCCGAGGAATGGAACCCCGACTGGATGAGCCCTCGGCGTAGCCCCCCACGCTTGGAACGGCCTTCAGCGAAAAGAGATCCGAAGAAGCGCATCCTCGTCATATGCGAGGGCGTCGTCACCGAGGTCCAATACTTCAACGGGGTGAAAGACCACTTTCGAGCAGTCCCCGTAGAGGTCGGCCACTGCGACGTCGACGGCTGCGGCAAGGATCCGCTGAGCGTCGTGAGGGAGGCGATCCGGCGTCGGGACAAGGCCCGTTCCGCCGCGCGGCGGCACCGGGACGCCTTCCTCGCCTATGACGAGACATGGGCGGTGGTGGACGTCGACGATCACGCCTCTCTGGATGAGGCGATCCGCGTGGCGCGAGATGATGGGATCAATCTGGTCATCTCCCGCCCCTGCTTCGAGATCTGGCTGCTGTGGCACTATCAGGATTGTCCGGCCGCTCTGACCGCCAAAGAGATCCAGCGGAAGCTCGCGACGAAACTGCCGAACTACGACAAGCATCTCTCTGCGACATTTCCCTACCACGACTATCTTCGAGCCGAACGCCGTGCGAAATCGGCCGATCCCGATCACTCGGCACCTAACCGGAAAGGGCGCAATCCCTCCACGAACGTGTGGCTCGTCGTGAACGGGATCGCCCAGTCCGGGAAGAGAGAACCCGTCGGCATCTGAGCCTCGTACGCTGATCTTCTTTTCCGGGGTGCGGGAAAACCACTGGGCGTACCGGGCCGGGGCGGAGGAGACTCGGCACATGGGGATCATCGCGGCGGAGCGGCTCACGCTGTGGCCGCTGACCGTGCAGGACGCGGACGAGATGGCGGAGGTGCTGTCGGGAGAGGAGCTGTACGCCTTCATCGGCGGAGCCCCGCCCACCCCGCAGGAGCTCCGCGCCAGGTACGCCAGGCTCGAAGCCCGCCGCTCACCGGACGGGCGGCAGGAGTGGCTCAACTGGATCATCCGCCGCGACACCGACCGGCGGGCGGTCGGCTACGTCCAGGCGACCGTGGCGGACGAGGGGCGGCGGGCCGAGGTCGCGTGGGTCGTGGGAACCACGTGGCAGGGCCAGGGCTACGCCTCGGAGGCGGCGGCTGCCCTGGCCGGGTGGCTGCGGGCGCGCGGCGTCGCCCGCATTGAGGCCCACATCCATCCCGATCACCACGCGTCCATGGCGGTGGCCGGCCGGGTCGGCCTGGCGCCCACCGATCACGTCGAGGACGGCGAGCGCCTGTGGGCCTGGGAGGCCGGGGCCTGAAACGCCCCGGCCTCCCGCCGGTCTGCGCCAGTCTGCATGTCCTCCTGCCGGTCCGCGCCGGTCTACCCGGTCTGCGCCGGTTCGCGTCGGTCTGCCCGGCCTCCCGCCGGTCCGCGCGTGAACGGGCCGGTCTGTGGGCGGACGAGCGGCCTACGTGCGGCCGGGCAGCCGCAGCGTCGCCACGACTCCCGCATGGTCGGACGGCCACAGGCCCAGCGGCGTACGGTCGGTCTGCCTGTTCCCGATCACGTTGATGTTCTTGACCCCGAACGCCCCGCGGAACAGGACGAGGTCGATGCGGCGCGACAGCGAGGAGACGGAATTGCGCAGGTCGGGCGCCTGGCAGCAGGTGAATCCGGGGTCTCCGGAGTGCCTGAACCTCCACGCGTCGGAGAAGCCCTGGTCGAGAAGGAACCGGTAGGTGGCGAACGTCGGATCGTCCGGGTCACTGGCGTTGGCGTTGAAGTCGCCGACGAACACGACGGGCAGGCGCGTGTTCGCCGCACTCGCCACGAGCTCCTGCGCCTGCGCCCGCTGAACGGTCAACGGTGGTGTCGAGTCCAGATGGGTGTTGACGAAGCGGAACGTCCGCCCACAGACGGTGGCGTCCACGGAGATCCAGCCGCGGATGTCGGTGATGGTGCCCGCCGGTGAGCGCTGCGTCGAGTTGATCACGTAGGTCTGCACCTGCCGGTTGGACAGCGTGATCTTCCTGGCCGCGTCCGCCCTGACGATGACCACGTCACGATAGGTGAGGCGCACGTCGATCCCGAGCGTGCTGGGCACCTCGATGTCCGTGCCGGGCATGATGCCGACCGTCTCGTAGTGGTGCCCCAGCCGGTCGAGCTCGGCCAGAAGGGCGTTCAACTGGTCCGACTGCACGTTCTCCGCCGGCCGCGAACCGGTTCGTACGATGTCGACCTCCTGGAGGCCCACCAGGTCGGGCTCGTTGCGGGCGATCTCGCGGGCGACCGCGGCCGCGCGTTCGGCGGGCGCGCTCGCGATGATGTTCTGGTAGACGGTCGTGACCCCCGCGAGGAACTGCGGGAGCGTCTGCGCGGCGATCAGCGGCGCGAAGTTGCTGCCCAGGTACATGTTCTGCGTCATGACGCGAATGTTGGGATCGCAGGGTTTCGGCGCCGGCTCGTTCCTGGGGTTTTTCCGGGACTGCGCCGCGTTCTGCTGGTCGCCGGCGTTCTGCCGGCCGTTGGCGCTCTGCCTGGTCTTCTGCGCCGATGAATTCCGTACGTGCGAATCGGTCTTTTGGGTGTTCGAGGTGATCGTGCGCGAATGGGCGAGTTGCCGGTTGTCCGGCAGTGCCCTCGATTGCGTCGTGGACTGCTGAACCGGCGACAGGACCTGGGTGAAATCACGGAGCAGCTTCTGGTTCTGGCCCTGGCCCTGGTCGCCCCGCTGCCGCTGATCGTTCTTGTTCTTGCTCTTGTTCTTGTTCGCGCCGGGGTGCGGGGAGAAGGGGTCGGCGGCGGCGCGACCGGCCAGGCCGCGCGCCGGTATGGGAGCGGCCGTGCCGTCCGCGGCGGCGTGGGCGACGGTGCCGTCGGTCAGCAGTGCGCCGACCGTGAGAAGCGCGACAAGGCTCATTCTTCTGGGCAATTGAGCTCTCCTATGCGCGGGTTCCCCGACATCGCCTCGTTCATCGCGAATGTCGGTATTAGTGACCCGCCGTGAATGGTTCCCTGCCGCCTTGGCTTTCCTTTCCGTTCACCGTGTAAACGGCCATCGCCTTTTCTTTCGACTGCCTTGGGCGCGCATGTGGTGTCGGTTGCCGAGCCCCTCTTATCGTGCGCTCTTTCCTCCTGGTTTGATGGGATGTCGAGGTCGATATAGGGAGACAGGCATGGAGACGGCGCAGAGGTATCGGTACTTCGCGGAGCAGGAGGTCAGGGAGCGCAGCCCGGCCTACGAGGCGCTCGCTCTCGGGATCGCGGCCGACCCCGGGCTGCTCGAACTGATCGACGGCCTGCCGGAGCCGAAACGGCAGCCGAACCTGCTGCTGGCCGCCGTCCGCTTCCTCAGCGGGCCGTACGACGAGTTCGGCCGCTTCCGGGAGTGGCTCGTGCGCCACTGGCCCGAGGTGCGGGAGACGATGCTCGCCCGGCGGACGCAGACCAACGAGACGGGCCGGTGCGCGAGCCTGCTGCCGGTGCTGGCGGCGCTGCCGCAGCCGCTCGCCCTGGTGGAGGTGGGCGCCTCGGCGGGGCTGTGCCTCTACCCCGACCGCTACCGCTACCGCTATGACGACGGGCCGGAGATCGGGCCGGCCGAAAGCCCGGTGCTGCTCACCTGCCGGACGAACGGGAAGGTGCCGGTGCCGGAGCGTCCCCCCGAGGTCGTGTGGCGGGCCGGGCTGGACCTCGACCCCGTCGACGTACGCGACGACGAGGCGGTGCGCTGGCTGGAGTGCCTGGTGTGGCCGGAGCAGCAGGACCGGCTCGCCCGGCTGCGCGGGGCGGTGCGGATGGCGCGGCAGGACCCGCCCCGCCTGGTGCGGGGGGACGCCGCGGCGGCCCTGCCCGATCTCGTCGCCGCCGCGCCCGCCGGGGCGACGGTCGTCGTCTACCACAGCGCGCTCATGCCCTACCTGGACGCCGAGGCGCGGGACCGCTTCGTGGCGCTCGTACGCGATCTTCGGGTGCGCGGTCTGCCGGTGCGGTGGATCTCCAACGAGGGCTCGCCCCGGCTGCCCTCCCTCCTTCCGAAGCTGACTGCCGAGCTGCCGGAGCGGCGGCTGGCCTTCCTGCCCGCGCTCGACGGCGAACCGCTCGCGATGGCCGGGCCGCACGGCGAGTGGCTCGACTGGCTCGCCTGAGCGCGCCGATCTCCGGGCCGATCTCCGGGCCGATCTGTCAGCCGATCTTCTGGCCGATCTTCGAGCCGGGAGTGGGATCCGCACCGCGGGGGGTAAGGAGAGACCGGAAGGAGAAGGCATGCCTGCGGAGACGGAGCGGCTGCGCCAGGTCGTGGACGAGCTCTTCCACGACCGTCTCCGCGTGACGCGCCGCGACCTCTACTCCGCCGCCGCCGCGGACATCCACGTGCCGGCCGAGACCCTCGCCCTCCTGAACGAGATCCCCGAGGGCTCCTACAGCCGGGCGGAGATGCTGGACGCCATCGAGGGGGCCGTAAGGGACCGGGAGGAGGCGGAGCGGGAGGCGCGGCGACCCGAGCGGATCGTCGCGCTGGAGGACACCGCCGAGGCCGAGCGCGCCATCATCGGCGACACCACGTTGAACGCGCTGATCCAGGGGCCCTCCGGCCCTCCGCCGGACGCGCCGCCGTTCCGGGAGCCGGGCGAGTGATACGCACTGTGCCGCCAAAAGACTGTGCCGCCAAGAGCGGGTGCTGCCAGAAGACTGCGCCGCCCAAAAGACATATGCCGCCCAGAGACATATGCCGCCAGAAGGCGCGTGAGGCCGCCGGAAGGCACACGAGAAGGCGCACGAGGAGGAGGGGTGACGCGATGCGATCCGGCCCGGTGACGATGCGGGTGCGACGCTACCTGCCCGACGGCAATCCGTTACGGCGCGGCACCGACCGCGTCGAGTCCCTGGCCGTCCTGGCCTTCCTGATCCTGTCCGTGCTGAGCCTGGGCGCGGCGTACGCCGTGGGCGCCGCCGTCTATCGCGGCGGCGTGGCCGAGGAGCATTCCGGGCGGTGGGTGACGGCGACCGTCACGCGTGACGCGCCGGCGGCCACCTGGGTCGCCGTGGAGGGCACCGCCGCGCGGCTGCGCACGGGCGTCGCCTGGACGACCGCCGACGGCCGTACGGTGACCGGGCAGGCGCCGGTGCCCTCGGCGGCCAAGGCCGGCACGCCCGTGCGGATCTGGCTCGACCACGAGGGCAGGCCCGGCGACGGCCCGCGCAGCCGGATCGACACGGTCGCGGACGCCGTCGCGTCCGGAACGGCCACGGCGGCGCTGTCGCTGACGATGCTGCTCGCCTGCCTCGCCCTTGTGCGCCGCCGTCTCGATCACCACAGGTACGCCGCCTGGGACGCCGGATGGCTCGCGATGAACCGGCGGCGCAAGCCCAAGGACGCGTAAGCACACAGGAGGCGCGTCGTGCTGACAGTGACCGACCATGCCGTTCGGGCGATCCGCGATCTGATGGTGGGGGAGTATCTCCCCGAGGAGGCGGGCCTGCGCATCGCGGCCAAGCCGGGCGAGCCCGCCTCGCTGGAGTTGTCGCTGGCGAGCGCGCCGTTCGCGGGCGACGAGGTGATCGAGAAGGCGGACGTGCGCGTCTTCGTCGAACCGGAGGTCGCCGAGGCCGTCGGCGGCAAGACGCTGGACGCCGAGACCGGTCCCGGCGGCCGGCCCACCTTCCGCTTCACCTGATCACCTGTCGCCCGTACTCACAGCTCGGCCGGGACCCGTGGCGGCGGGACGCTCGCCTCCTGGCGGCTGCGCAGCGCCTCCAGGCCGACCAGGTCGTCCGGCTCGGCGTCCGGGGTCTCCTGGTCGAACCTCGCCAGGGCCGGGTGCCGCAGGGCCAGCGTGATCGTGAGTGCGATGGCCAGGCCGCACACGACGTACAGCAGGCCGATGCCGCGGCCCTCGCCGACGCCGATCACCTTGCCGACCGTGCCGGCCAGCGGGCCGTCCGGCCGCATCAGCGGCTCGAAGAGCAGCCCCACCAGCCAGGCCTGTACGGCGAGGCCGACCGGCTGGGTCGACAGCGCGAGCATCCGGTTGATCGCGATGACCCGGGCGTGGTAGCGCTGGGGCACCTTCGAGTGGATGATCGTCAGCCAGATGCCGTCGCTGATCGTCATCATCAGCGACATCCCGAAGGCGCCGATCGTGATGAGGACGAGCGACGGGCGCAGGCCGGCGATCGCGCAGAAGATCCCCAGCACGCCGGCGGCCGCCAGCATGCCGAACATCCGGCGGTCGCGCGGGCCGCCCCACAGCGTGATGATCAGGCCGCCGCAGACCGCCCCGATCCCGGCGAGCAGCGCCACCCGCCCGGTGTCGGCCAGCTCGCCGACCGACAGCACCAGCGGCGAGATCATGATGAACCCGGTGAACAGGAAGAAGTTCACGATGAACATCGTGAAGGCCATGGCCCGCAGGCCCCGCCGTCGCAGCAGATAGCGGAAGCCGTTGCGGATCTCGGCGGAGACCGTCTCACGGCGCCGCCAGGCCATCGTGGCCGGGAAGCGCACGAGCAGGGTCACGGTGAACGCGATCGCGTAACAGACCACGTTGGCGGTCAGGATGCCCTCGATGCCGATCAGCGCCAGCACGGCGACCGAGAACAGCGGCACCATGAGCTGGGCCACGGCGTTGCCGAGCTGGACGACGCCGCCGACGTGATGCAGATAGTGCTTGGGCGCGAGCTGCGGACCGGCCGACTGCCAGGCCACCCGTTGCAGGGTCACCGATATCGACAGCACGACCAGCAGGCCGTACAGCAGGGGCATGCTCAGCACGTCGCCGGCCATCAGGGCGAGCAGCGCGGCCTGCACGGCCAGCGACAGGCCGTCGGCGGCCAGCATCGCCCGCTTGCGGTCGTAGCGGTCGACGAGCGCGCCGATCAGCGGCGCGAGGACGAGCCCCGGCACCAGCCCGATGATGGCGAACAGGCCGAACTGCACCAGCGAGCCGCTCTTCAGGTACGCCCAGATCGGCACGGCGAACTCGGTCATCACGGCGCCGATCATGGAGACGATCTGACCGGTCGCCACCGTGAAGAACCGGCCCAGGCTGGGCTGCGGCCCGGCGACGTCGGCCTTCCGGTCGGTGGACAGCGCCTGCCGCCACCACGTCGCCGGGTCCTCGGGTGGGCGTGGCCGCCACTCTCCGGGGCGTTCGACGGCGGCGTGGGTGGTCGTGACGATCGCGGCCAGTTCCTCGGTGCGATAGCGGAGGAAGTAGTGGCCTGCCTCGGCCATCACGACCAGTGCCGTGGTCTCGGAGACGCAGTGCCAGTCGCGGTAGCGCTCCTGGTAGAAGTCGGTCAGCGCGTCGCGGTCGCCGACGATCGAGATCACCGGGGCGCGCAGCTGCGGGCTCTGCCGCTCCACGAGCTCGCTGAAGTAGTCCTCACCGGCCCGCGCGTCCACGCGCATGGTGCGGATGATGTGGTCGACCTGCTCGGGTTCGAGGTCCTGGAGATCGGCGCCCATCGCGCGCAGCCAGTTGGCGTGCGCGTTGGCGTTGTCCAGCGCCTTGCTGCGGAAGATGCGCCCGAGCAGGCCGTTCAGGCCCTTGGTGGGGGTGGCGAACGGGAAGCTGCCGCCCATGTAGACGGCCTCCACGCGCCGCCCGGCGGCCTCAAGACGCCGCGCGATCTCGGCGGTCAGCGCGCTGCCGACGCAGTGGCCGTACAACGCGACCGGGCCGCGCACGCGCTCGACCACCTCGTCGCAGACCCGCTGGGCGGCCTCGTGGAACGGAATCGTGCTCTCCTCGACGCCCAGCTCGTGGCCGGGCAGGGCGACCGCGAACAGCGAGTGGCCGTCCGGCAGCGCGTCGGCCAGCGGCTGGTAGACCATCGCGCTGGCCCCGCCGTACGGGATGCAGACGAGCGACAGCGCCGGCGTCTTGATGGGCCGGGTGAGCTCGACCAGCAGGCCGCGCGGGCCCTCCTCGGCGGTGCTCTCCGGGGTGCCGTTGGCGGCGTCGATCACCGCGGCCAGCTCGCGCACGGTGCGGTTGGCGATCGCGTCGAGCACGGTCACCTGGTAGCCGCCGGAGGGCAGCGCCTGGCGCAGCTTGGCGACCATGCGGATGAGCAGCAGCGAGTGGCCGCCGAGCGCGTTGAAGTCGGCGTCGATCGAGACGGCGTCGATGCCGAGGACCTCCCGCCAGACCCCGGCCACAAGGATCTCGGTCTCGGTCGTCGGCTCGGCCAGGTCGTCGCCCACCCGGACCACCGGATCGGGCAGCGCCTTGCGGTCCACCTTGCCGTTGGCGTTGAGCGGGATGGTCGCAAGCGGCACGAACACCGACGGGACCATGTAGTCCGGCAGCCGTTCCGCGCAGTGGTCCGCCAGATCGGACAGCTCCGGACCGGTGGGGACGTAGTAGGCGACGAGCCGCTTGTCCTCGGAGGTGAACGCGTGGACGGTGACGACCGCGTCGCGCACCCCGGGGTGATCGAGGACGGCCGCCCGCACCTCGTCCAGCTCGATGCGGTAGCCGCGGATCTTCACCTGGTCGTCGAACCGGCCCAGGAAGGCCACGTTCCCGTCGCGGGTCCAGGCCACCCGGTCGCCGGTGTGGTACATCCGGCCGCCCGGGTTGAAGGGATCCGGCAGGAACCGTTCCTCGGTGAGGTCCGGCCGGTTCATGTACCCGCGGGTCACGCCCACGCCGCCGACGTACAGCTCGCCCGGCACGCCGACCGGCTGCAGCCGGCGGTTGGCGTCCAGGACGTACATCCGCATGTTGGGCAGCGGGCGCCCGATCGGGACGACCTCCACGAGCTGGGCGTCCCGCACGGGATAGATGCACGTGCCGACCGACGCCTCGGTGGGGCCGTACTCGTTGATCAGCCGGCCCGGGCCGAGCATCTCCAGCCAGCGGTTGGCCATCGAGCCGGGCAGCGCCTCGCCCGCGACGACGATCTTCCCGGCGAGCGCGGCGGCCTGCCGGGCGTCGATCTGGTGACCGAGCACCTCCAGGTGCCCGGGGGTGCACTTGATGAAGGCGTACGGCCCGCCCGCCACCAGCAGCGCGCCCAGCTCGCCCATGTCGAAGTCCTGCGGCAGCACGGTGACCCGGTGGCCTGTGATGAGCGGCGCCCACAGGTTGGGCACCACGAGGTCGAACGCCACCGAGCCGAACAGCGGCGCGCCGCCGTCGCCCTGGGACGCCAGGTCCTCCACGGCCCACCACACGTGGTTCACCAGCCCGCGGTGGGTGACCTGCACGCCCTTCGGCTTGCCCGTCGATCCCGAGGTGAAGATCACGTACGCCAGCCGGTCGATGTCGTACGGCACGCCGACCGGGTCGCGCGGCTGCCCGTCGAGCAGGCCGCCGCCCACGTCGACCACCTCGACGCCCTCGAACAGATGCGCATAACCCGCTGAGGTCAGGACCAGCGGGGTCGCGGCGATCGACAGCATGTCGTGCACGCGCTGTGCGGGGAACTTGGGATCCATCGGCAGGTAGGCCGCGCCCGCCTTCCACACGCCAAGCAGGCAGGCGATGAGATCCGGGCTCCGGTCGAGCAGCACGCCCACCGTGTCCTCCGGGCCGATGCCCCGCTCGCGCAGCAGGTGAGCGACCTGGTTGGCGCGGGCGTGCAGCTCGGCGTAGGTGGTCGTGCGGCCCTCGAAGGCGACCGCGACCGCGTCGGAGTCCGCGTGGCGCTCCAGCAGCTCGGGCAGGGCGACGTCCGGGTAGGGCCGGGCCGAGTCGTTCCAGTCGTCCAGCACCACCTCGCGCTCGGCGTCGGTGAGCAGCTCCAGGCCGGCCAGCGGGGTGTCCGGGGCGGCGGCGATGCGCTCGGCCAGCGCCCGGTAGTGCCCGGCCATCCGGGCGACGGCGTCGGCGTCGAACCGGTCCTTCTGGTAGGTCAGGTAGAGCTCGGGGTCGCCGGCGCCGTTCAGGTGCACCAGCAGCGCGAGGTCGTAGGTGAAGTCGTCGACCTCGTGCTCCCAGACCGACGCCTCCAGCCCGGGCCAGCGCCCGCGCTGGTCGCGGAAGACGCGCAGCGAGAAGCCGACGGTCGACAGCGAGAAGTTGCGGGCGTCCCGGTCGCTCAGCGCCCCGGCCAGCTCCGAGAACGGCAGGTGGTTGGCGAGCGCCTCGCCGAGCCTGCGCCGGATCCCGGCCGCCGCCTCCCGGAACGACGGGTCGCCGGACAGGTCGGCGCGCAGCGGCAGGGCGTTGACGAAGCAGCCCAGCACCGGCTCCAGCTCCACGCGGCGCCGCCCGCCGTCCACCGTGGCGATCGTCAGGTCGCCCTGCCCGGTGTATCGCGCGAGCAGCATCGAGAAGACCGTGAGCAGGGCCACGAACGGGGTGGTCCCGGGGCCGCCGGCCTCCCGCAGCGCCCGCAGGACCTCCTCCGGCAGCGTGAACAGGTGGCAGTCGCTCCGGTTGCCCTCGGTGACGGCCTGGCCGTCCCGCGCGATGGGCAGCTCCACCGCGCTCGCGCCGTCGAGCCGGTCGCGCCAGTGGGCGAGCCGCCGCTCGCGCTGCTCGCCGGTCAGCTCACGCCGCGACCAGGCCGCGTAGTCGGCGTACTGGAGCGGGGGCGCGGTCACCTCGGCGGGCCTGCCCTCGTGGGCGGACGCGTACACGCTGGTCAGCTCGTCCACGATGATGCCGACCGACCACCCGTCGCACGCGATGTGGTGGCAGACGAACATCAGCACGTGGTCCTCGTCGGCCAGCCGCACCAGCGTCGTACGGTGGACCGGCCCGGCCTCCAGGTCGAAGCGTTCGACGGCGGCCCTGCACGTGATCTCCCGGGCCCGGGCCTCCCGCTCGGCCTCCGGCAGCTCCCGCAGGTCCACGACGTCGAGCGGCGCGGGCCCGGGGTCGAGGATGACCTGCCGGGGCTCGTGCCCGTCGCCCTCGTAGACCGTACGCAGGATCTCGTGGCGTTCGACCAGGCTGTCCAGGGCGATGGTCAGGGCCCGGAGGTCGAGCGGGCCGGTGAGCCGCAGGCCGATCGTGGCGTTGGGCGCCGGGGCGCCCTCGGCGAAGCGGGCGCCGAGCCACATCTGGGTCTGCTCGTAGGAGCAGGGGGCGGGTCCCTCGCCGCGCGGGGTGATCGCGTTGGCGGCGGCGGCCTTGGCGGCCCTGGCGGCAAGCAGCCGGCGCAGCGCCTCCTGCCTGCGTGGGGAAAGCGACGCTATTAAATGCTCGTTGTCAGTCGTCGGCGTTATCGTCACCGAGCGTTCTCCTCTCTGCGCAGACAATGCGCAGGACCAGCTGACCACGCAGAAAAGTGGTTGAACCAGAAAACGCTTGATCGTCGATTCCGCAGGACGTCGCCGCGTATCTCGCCGCGTTGAGCCGAGATGCGTGGGAGCGCTCCCACGAAAGTGATTATTTTACGATACGGGATGCACGCTGGGTAACGCAAGCCTCACTTTCACCTGCGATCACGTGCGCAGAGTATTGGGAAATCGACCTTCCGTCAGCGATTGCGGGTGACCGAACATGAGCAGCCGTCGGCATTGCCGACGGACACAGGCATATGTCGGAGAATTTGACTGGCGTCGTCGAGTTGACCGGATGAAACATGTTTCTTGCGCGTAACCCGATCCGGGTTCTATGTTGGCCGCCGGAATCTCTTTTCCGCAGGGGCGCCGCTTATTCGAGGGCCCGCCTGCCTCCTTAATTCGACTTTTCCCCGTGCTCGGCCGCGGCCGGATCGCGCGCAGAAGGAGGACGCATGGACGACTTCTGGAAGCCCTTGGAAATAGCCCCGGACGGCGTCGCCGCCACGCCCGAGGGGCTGCTGCACCGGCTGCGCGAGCTGAACGTGGGCGACCTGCTGGTCCACGAGAAGGCGCTCGTCTTCCGGGGGTTCGGCGTCACGCCCGAGACCCTCGATCCCGTCATGGACATGCTGCTGCCCAACCGCCTGGCGTACGTGCACGGCAACTCGCCCCGCACCAAGGTCGGCGGCAACGTCTACACCTCGACCGAGTATCCGCCCGAATACACGATCTCCATGCACAACGAGCTGTCCTACTCCGCCACCTGGCCCTCGCGGCTGCTGTTCTACTGCGAGAAGGCGGCGGAGACCGGTGGGGCCACCCCCGTCGTGGACGGCGTGCGCTGGCTGGAGTCGCTCGACGACGAGGTCAGGGACGCCTTCGCCAAGGGCGTGCGCTACACCCAGAACCTGCACGCCGGCCGCGGGCTCGGCAAGAGCTGGCAGGAGACGTTCGAGACCGAGGACCGCGACCAGGTGGCCGAGTTCCTCGACGGCATCGGCGCGGACTGGCAGTGGCGGCCCGACGGCGGCGTGCGGATCTCCCAGGTCAGGCCGGCCACCACCCGCCATCCCGTGACCGGCGCCGAGGTGTGGTTCACCCAGGCCGATCAGTGGCATCCCGCCTCGATCGGCGACGAGGCCGCCGCCATGCTCGCCGAACTCATGCCGCCGGAGGAGCTGCCCCAGTCGGTGACGTTCCCCGACGGCGCCCCGATCCCCGGCGAGTACGTGATCCAGGTGCGCGACCGGGGCCTGGACAACGCGGTGGACGTCGACTGGCGGGAGGGCGACCTGCTGCTGATCGACAACGTGCTGGTCGGGCACGGCCGCAGGCCCTTCACCGGCTCCCGCCGCATCCTCGTGGCCATGTCCGACTGATCAGGCGCCGTTCGAAGGGACACCGAAGTGAACAAGATCGGGCTTGGGGTCGCCGCGACCTTCACCGCCGAGCCGCTCGGGGACGCCCTGCGGTTCTGGCTCGCCGAACTCGGCATCCACGGGGACGCCGAGGAGGCCGTCGCCTTCGCGCCGTACGACCAGGTCTTCCCCTCGCTGCTCGACTCGGGCAGCGTGCTCGGCCGGGCCCGCGCCGCCGTCGTACTGGTCCGGGCGGAAGACCTGGTGGCCGAGGATCCGTCCGCCGGGCAGGACAGGCTCGACGAGGCGGAGGCCGTGGCCACCGACCTCGCCGCCGCGCTGCGCACCTCGGCGCGCGGGTCGGGCAGTCCGCACGTGCTCGTCGTCTGCCCTCCCTCGCCCGAGCACGGCTCGCCCGAGGTGCACGCGCGCCTCGCGTCCCGGCTGGTCCGGGCGTTCGAAGACGACCGGGCCGTCTCCGTGCTCACCTCCGCCGAGCCGTACGAGCCGGGGCCGGACGAGGTGCACGACGCCTTCGCCGACCGGACCGGCAACGTGCCCTACACCGACCGCTATTTCGCCGCACTGGCCGCCGCGGCCGTCCGCCGCCTGCACGCCATGACCACCCCGCGTCCCAAGGTCGTCGCCGTGGACTGCGACGGCACGCTCTGGGACGGCGTGGTCGGCGAGGACGGCCCCGACGGCGTCGTCATCGGTCCCGAGCGGCTGGAGATCTGGCGCGAGCTGGCCCGCCAGGTCGCCGCGGGCAGGCTGCTGTGCCTGTGCAGCAAGAACGAGGAGAAGGACGTCCGCGAGGTGTTCGCGCGGCATCCGGAGCTGCCGGTCGGCCTGGACGACATCGCCGCGATGCGCGTCGGGTGGGACGCCAAGTCGGTCTCGCTGCGCTCGGTCGCCGCCGAGCTCGGCCTCGGGCTCGACTCCTTCGTCTTCCTCGACGACAGCCCGGTCGAGTGCGCCGAGGTGCGGGCCGGCTGCCCCGAGGTGCTGACGCTCAGGCTCCCGGCGGACGCCGCCGAGGCGGCGGCCTTCCTGCGGCACTGCTGGCCGCTCGACCTGGCCGCGGTCACCGAGGCCGACCGCGAGCGCACCCGGCGCTACCAGGAGGAACGGCAGCGCGAGCAGGCCAGGGGCGAGATGTCCCTCGCCGACTTCTTCGCCACGCTCGACCTGCGGGTGACCATCACCCCGGCAGGTCCCGAGCACGAGGCGCGGGCCGCGCAGCTCGCCGAGCGGACCAACCAGTTCAACCTCTCGGGGACGCGCCGCCTGGACGGCGACGAGAAGTTCGTCGTGGACGTGCGCGACCGCTTCGGCGACTACGGCGTCGTCGGCCTCACCGACGTGCGTACGGACGGCGACACGCTGCGCGTGGGCGCGTTCCTGCTGAGCTGCCGAGCGCTCGGGCGCGGGGTGGAGCACCGCATGCTCGCGCACCTGGGGGCGCTCGCGCGGGAGCGCGGGCTGGCCCGGGTGGCCCTGGCGTTCCGGGAGACCGAGCGCAACCGGCCGGCCAGGGACTTCCTCGCCGCGCTGCCCGCGAAGGTCGAGCCGTACGGCGAGGAGTCGGCCTGGTATGTCCTCGACGCGGCCGACGCGGCCGCCGTCGTCCACACGCCGGGCCCTGCTGAGGAGAGGGCAGCGGGGCCCGCCGGGACCACCGGCTCGGTCGAACCCGCCGGGCCCGCCGGATGGGCGTCGGTCGAACGGATCGCGACCCGGCTGACCGGCGCCGACGCGATCCTCGACGCCATGCGGGCCGGCCGCCACATGACGGAGGTGGCGGGGGCGAGCCCCGTCGAGGCGGCCGTCATGCGGATGTGGGCCGAGCTGCTCGACGTGGCGCCTGCTTCCGTGAGCGACGGCTTCTTCCAGCTCGGCGGCCACTCGCTGCGGCTGGTGCAGTTCATGGCGCGGGTGCGTGCCGAGTTCGGCGTCGAGCTGCCCTTCGACACGCTCTACACCACCTCGTTCACCGTCGCCGAGGTCGCCAAGGCGATCGAGGAGCGGCAGCTCGCCGACGCCGACGACGAGGAGCTGGCCGGGCTGCTCGACGAGCTCGCGGGCCTGTCGGACGAGGAGATCGACGCCCTGCTCGACTCGGAGAACGGCTGATCCGCATGGCCACGATGCTGCTGAGCACCCACGGCACCAACGGCGACGTGCTCCCGTTCGTACGGATCGGGCGCGAGCTGGCGGAGCGCGGCCACGACGTCGTCGTGATGACCCACGCGTGGTTCGCCGACCGGATCGCGGCCGCCGGCCTGCGGCACCTGCCGATCGACACCGACGAGGGCTACGACCGCCACCTGGACGACGCCCGGCGCTACATGCTCGATCCACTGAAGGACCCCGAGGGCGTGCTCGCGCTCTACCGGCGCAACGGCCTGTTCGAGCTGCTGGCCGACGAGGTCCGCATGATCGAGGCGCACTACCGTCCGGGGGAGACCGTGGTGGTCGCCCGGCACACGTCGGGCATCGCCGCGCTGATGGCCGCCGAGCGCCGCGGGGTGCCGGTGGCGCTGGTGTCCGTCACGCCCCACCAGTACGTCTCGCTGCCGGTGCTCGCGAACCTCTTCAGGCGCGTGCTCGGGCAGGGGTACGACGAGGTCTTCCAGGAGTTCGGCCTGCGACCGGTCCGCGACTGGTCCGCCTATCTCAACAGCGCCAAGACCCAGCTCGCGCTGTGGCCGGAGTGGTTCGACGCCGCGGGCCAGCCGGCTCCGGAGGGTGTCGTCCGCTGCGGGTTCGTGCTCGGTGACACCGCGGAGGGGCCGGTGCCCGACTGGGCCGAGCCGCCCGTGCTGATCACCGGCGGCACCGGGCAGGTGCTGCACGACCGCTTCTACGACGTGGCGGCGCGGGCGTGCCGGCGGATCGGCAGGAAGGCCCTGCTGGTGAACCGGCATCCGGCGTTCCAGCCGGAGTCGCTGCCCGACGGGGTGGAGTGGATGCCCTCGGCGCCGTTCGCCTCGTTCATGCCCCGGGTCGCCGCGGTCGTCCACCACGGCGGGATCGGCACGCTCGCCCGGGCGCTGTCGTCGGCCACCCCGCAGGTGCTCCTGGCGCACGGCGTCGACCGTCCGGACAACGCCGAGCGGCTGGAGCGTGCCGGGGTGGCGACCTGGCTGCCCGTCACGCACTGGACCGAGGACCGGGCGGCCGATCTGCTGGCGCGGGCCCTTGAAGACAGCGGGGAAGACGGCGGATATCGGGAGCGGATCGCGCCGCTCGCGGCCGACGCGGCGTCGGAGAACGCCGTGCGTGTCGCGGCCGACCACGCCGAGGCGCTGCTCGGCACCGACGCGGTCATGACGCGGCCGGATCCGCGTGAGCGGCTGGCGCGCCTCACCCCGGAGCAGCGCACGCGCCTGGCCGCCATGGCCCGCGCCCGCCGGGCCGTGTAGAGGACCGTGTGACAGGCCGTCACGGTCACCCGGCGGGGAGCGCGGCGGCCAGGCCGTCGAGCACCTGCCGCAGGCCGGACGCGAAGATCCGCTCGCCCTGGTCGGCGCGGTGCGGCCCCTCGGCCTCCACCATGATCCGGATCAGCGGCGTCGAGGCCGAGCCCGTCGACCGCCCGCAGCCACGCCTCCATCCAGGGCAGACTGCCGGGGCCGAGCCCGGGCCGCGCCGCCGTGGCGAGCGCGAACCAGGGGCGGCGCAGCATGAGCGCGCGGGTGCGCTCGGCGAGCTCGCGCAGGTCCGCGCGCCATTCCCCGCTGGGCTCCGGCGGCGCGTTCTCGCGCAGCACGGCGTCCACCATCAGGTCGATGAGGTCGTCCTGACGTGGTGGTGGCGGGTGCGGGCCCGGCCGGGCTGATGCTCGCCTGCGAGCTGCGGCTGGGCGGGGTGTCGGTGCTGGTCCTGGAGCGGGAGGCCGAGCCCGGGGCGGCGCACAAGGCGGGGGCGATGGGCGCGCGGTCGCTCAACGCGCCGACGGCCGACGCCTTCCACCGGCGGGCCGGGGCTCGCCGCACGGGCCGAGGGTTTCGCCGGCCGTCTCACCGTGCTCCCGGGCGCGCCGGCCATGCTCGTACGGCCGGACGGGCTCGTGGCGTGGACCGGCGAGCCGCCCGCGGACCCGTTCGCGCCCTGGCTCCGCTGAGCGGACCCGGGCCCTTGTCGGGCGGCCCGGGCGTGGGTGACGATGGCGCCTGAAGACGCGGAGAGTGAGGGCGCCGTGACCAATCCATGGCTCGCGCTTGAGTCCGGGGCCGACGCTGCGGAACGCACCGGTGAGCTGCGCCGCGCCCATGAACGCTTCCTGTCGGCCGGGGTGATCGACGGCCCGATCGACGGCCCGGTGCGCTCCGTCGTCGCGGACTCGTGGCGGCGCTCGGCGCGGGCCGTCGATCCGGACGCGCTCGCGCCGCTGGAGCTCAGCGACGCCGAGCTGGAGGAGTATCGCCGCGCGCACCCGCTGGCCCAGGTGCTGCCGCTGTTCCGCGACCTGCTGGGCGGCATCGCCGACGACGGGCGGCACCTGCTCGCGGTGTGCGACGCGGCCGGGCGGCTGCTGTGGGTCGAGGGCCATCGCGGGGCGCGGGCGCGGGCCGAGCGGATGAACTTCGTCGCCGGGGCCCGGTGGGACGAGTCCCACGCGGGCACCAACGCCCCCGGCGTCGCGATCACGGTCGACCATCCGGTGCAGATCTTCGCGGCCGAGCACTTCGCCGTGCCGGTGCAGCCGTGGACCTGCGCCGCCGCGCCGATCCACGACCCGCACACCGGCCACCTGCTCGGCGCGGTCGACGTGACCGGCGGCGACAACCTGGCCAGCCCGTACAGCCTGGCCCTCGTGCAGGCGGCGGCCCGCGCGGCGGAGGCCCATCTGGCGACCCTCCCGGCACCGGATCTCGCGCCCGCCGTGACGCTCACCGCCCTGGGCCGGGACGACGCCGTGCTCGGCGAGGGCCCGCGCCGCATCAGGCTCGGCCCCCGGCACAGCGAGATCGTCGTGCTGCTGGCCTGCCACCCCGAGGGACTGGGCAGCGACCAGCTCAGCATGGAGCTGTACGGCGATCGCGCGCTGAACCCCGTCACGCTCCGCGCGGAGCTGTCCCGGCTGCGCCACCGGCTCGGCCCGCTGCTCGACTCCCGTCCGTACCGGCTGCGAGTGCCGGTGCGGGCCGACTTCCAGGAACTGGCCGAGCACCTGGCCGCCGCGGACGCCGACGCCGCGCTGCGGGCCTATCGCGGGCCGCTCCTGCCCGGCTCGGACGCGCCCGGCGTCGTCTGGCAGCGCCGCCTGCTCGACGACGGCGTACGCGACCTGCTGGTGGCCCGGCGCGACCCCGCGCTGCTCGAACGGTGGACGCGCGCGCCGTGGGGGAGGGACGACATCGTCGCCTGGCAGGCGCTGCTGGCCGCGCTGCCCGCCGGATCCCCGGCGCGGGCGCGGGCCGCCCGGCGGGTGCGGTACCTCGACGCGGAGTACGGCCTGCCGTCGCTGTGAAGGCTCAGGCGAGGTTCCTGAGCCATCGGACGGCGACCGCCGCGGCCAGGCGGGGCGGCACGGTGCCCGCTCCGAGCCCGACGTCGACGAGCAGGTCGAACACCTCGGTGCGGCGGGCGGCGACGTCGATCGCCGCGTCGATGAACCCGGGGGAGCGGGCGGCCAGGGCGAGCGTGTCGGTGGTGCGCAGGTGCCGTCCGAGCGCCCGGCGCAGCCCGCGCCGGTAGGCCCGCAGCGGGGCGTCCGGTGACCCGATCGCCGCCTCGGCGGCGAGCCGTCCCGACACCAGCGCGTAGTAGATGCCCTCGCCGGTCAGCGGGTTGATCAGGCTCGCCGCGTCACCGGCCAGCAGCACCCGGCCCGCGCCCGGCACCGGCCGCCCGCTCGACAGCGGCAGGTGGTGGGCCCGCAGGTCGCGCACCTCGCCGGGCGGGCTCTCCATCATCTCGGGAAGCAGCCGGGCCAGCCGGCCGTGCAGCACCTCGCGGCCCGGCAGCCCGGTCTCCCGCATGCGGGGCAGCAGCAGGCCGTAGCCGACGTTGGCCGTGCCGTCGCCCACGGGGAACGACCAGCCGTAGGCCGGCCACGCCTCGCTCTGCATGACGATGACCTGCACGTCGTCGTCCGGGGGCACGTCGGCGTACCCGCGCACCGCGATGGCGGTGTGCCGCTCCGGGCTCGGCGGCACCCCGATCAGCCGCCGTACGGCCGAGTTGGCGCCGTCGGCGGCGACGACCGTCCGGGCGACCAGGTGACCGTCGACCACGACGTGCCCGCCGAGGGCGGTCAGCGTGCGCACCCGGTGGCGGCGCACCTCCACGCCGCGCGCCCGCGCCGCCTCGACCAGCCGGGCGTCGAAGACCCGGCGGGGCACCACGTGGTTGGGCCGCGCGACGACGGCCGAGACGTGGGCGCCGCCGGGCGACGTCACCGACAGGCGCGGCGTCGGCCGGTGGTCGTCGAGCAGGCCGGGCAGCCCGAGCAGCGCGAGCTCCTGCCGTGCGTGCGCCGCGATGCCGTCGCCGCAAGGCTTGTCCCGCGGGAAGGCCGCCCGGTCGAGCAGCAGCACCCGGCAGCCGGGGTCGAGCTGCCGGGCCCGCAGCGCGGCGGCAGAGCCCGCCGGCCCGGCGCCGACGACCACCAGATCCCAGACGTCGTCCACATTTACAGACCGTACGTGGAGAAGAGGTCGGTGGTGGGCCAGGACTTCACCGAGTTGGCGGCGGTGTGGAGAAGGGAGTCGATGTCCCCGTAGCCGAGCCCCGAGGCGTCGTCGCGCTGGTCGAACAGCACCACCCAGCTCAGCCCGTCGTAGCGCCGCACCATGAGGGTGGAGGTGCCGGCCAGGGAACCCGTGTGCCAGGTGTTGCGGCCCCCGGTGACCGGGCTGACCTGCCAGCCGAGGCCGTAGTACCAGCCGTTGGAGTTGATCCCGATCGACGGCTTGGCGAACGCCTTGGAGATCGACGCCGAGGTCAGCACGCCGGCCGCGTCGAAGAGGGTGGTGAACTTCGCCAGATCGACGGCCGTGGCGAGCCAGCCGCCGTGGGCGGCCATGTTCTCCAGGTTGAACCCGCCGTACGGGTAGGGCAGCACGGAGCCGGAGGTGTCGATCACGCTCGTGCCGGTGTACTTCGAGAAGTACGGCACCTCGCCCGATTTGCGGAGACTCTTCGCCGTCCTGCCGAGCGTCATCCGCTTGATCTTGAGCGGCGTCAGGATCTTGCTCTGAACGTAGCTCGCGTACGAGACCCCGCTCGCCTTCTCGATGACCTTCTGCAGGAGGAGGTATCCGTAGTTCGAGTACGCGTACGTCGTCCCGGGCGCGTGGTCGAGCTTGCGGCCGGTGACGTACTGGATGATGTGCACCTGGGTGACCGGCAGCGGGACGCCGAACTTGGCCGCGATCGTCCGGTCGCTGAACATCGGATCGCCCGACACCTCGGAGTCCCAGCCGCCCAGGTGCTGCAGCAGGTGGGTCACGGTGACGGAGGCGAGGCGCGGGTCGGCGGCCGTGCTCAGCCCCAGCAGCGGCGCGACCTTGGCCGTGAGGCTGAGCTGGCCGTCCTGCACCAGCTTCAGCACCGCCGCGGCGGTGATCGGCTTGCTCAGGCTCGCGATGCGGAACAACGAGGTGGGCCCGGCCGAGAACGAGGTGTCCGCCGTCCAGTTGTAGCCCCGGGCGAGCACCAGCTTGCCCTTGCGGGCCACGGCCAGGGAGGCGTGCGGGATCGTCCGCGCCTGCATGAAGCTCTTGAGCGTGTCGTCGAAGGGCTTGAGCGACGTCGCGCCGCTGCCGGTCACACTCCACGTGCGGGCCGCCGCGCTCGCGGGCGACGCGGGCAGCCCGGCGGCGAGCCCGGCCGCGGCGCCGCCCGCCAGCAGGCGCAGCGCGTCCCGACGGGAGGCGGAAAACGATTCCGAAATCATGACGCGTGATTTTAGGACAGACTTGACCGGCCGTAACCTTATTTCTGACTATCCGGATCGGAGGCTCAGCTCGGTGAGAGGCTGTTTCCGGAAAGGCGCCGGGAACATGGACGCAACGTGTCGGCAACGTGCCCGTGACTAAGGTCCGGGGCGTCAGACCCACACCCTGTCCGGGAGGTCCATCCCATGACCCGTTACGCCGCGCCGGGACAGCCGGACGCCCTCATGGCGTACGAGCAGCGTTACGACCACTGGATCGGCGGGGAGTACGTCCCGCCGCAGCGCGGGCGGTACTTCGAGAACCCCACGCCGGTGACCGGTCAGACCTTCACCGAGATCGCGCGCGGCACGGCCGAGGACGTCGAGCGCGCCCTGGACGCCGCGCACGGCGCCGCCCCCGCCTGGGGACGCACGTCCGCGGCCGAGCGGGCGAACATCCTCAACCGGATCGCCGACCGCATGGAGCAGAACCTGGAGCGGCTCGCCGTCGCCGAGACCTGGGAGAACGGCAAGCCGATCCGGGAGACGCTGGCCGCCGACATCCCGCTGGCCATCGACCACTTCCGCTACTTCGCGGGGGCGATCAGGGCCCAGGAGGGCAGCCTGTCGGAGATCGACGCGGACACCGTCGCCTACCACTTCCACGAGCCGCTCGGCGTCGTCGCGCAGATCATCCCCTGGAACTTCCCGATCCTGATGGCCGCCTGGAAGCTCGCGCCCGCGCTGGCCGCCGGCAACGCCGTGGTCCTCAAGCCGGCCGAGCAGACCCCCGCGTCGATCCACTACTGGATGAGCCTGGTCGCCGACCTCCTCCCGCCGGGTGTCCTCAACATCGTCAACGGGTTCGGCGTCGAGGCGGGCAAGCCGCTGGCCTCCAGTGCGCGGGTCGCGAAGGTGGCCTTCACCGGGGAGACCACCACCGGGCGGCTGATCATGCAGTACGCCAGCGAGAACATCAAGCCGGTCACGCTGGAGCTCGGCGGCAAGAGCCCCAACATCTTCTTCGACGACGTGTCCTCCGCCGACGACGAGTTCTTCGACAAGGCGCTGGAGGGCTTCACGATGTTCGCGCTCAACCAGGGAGAGGTGTGCACCTGTCCCTCCCGGGCGCTCATCCAGCAGGGCCACTACCAGCGGTTCCTGGAGGCCGCGGTCGAGCGTACGGAGAAGATCGTGCGCGGGCACCCGCTGGACCTGGCCACGATGGTCGGCGCCCAGGCGTCCAACGACCAGCTGGAGAAGATCCTGTCCTACCTCGACATCGGCCGGCAGGAGGGCGCCAAGGTGCTCACCGGCGGGCAGCGCGCCGACCTCGGTGGCGAGCTGTCGGGCGGCTACTACGTCGAGCCGACGATCTTCGAGGGCGCCAACCACATGCGAGTGTTCCAGGAGGAGATCTTCGGACCGGTCGTCTCGGTGACCTCGTTCACCGACTTCGACGACGCCATCAAGATCGCCAACGACACGTTGTACGGCCTCGGGGCCGGTGTGTGGACCAGGGACGTCAACAAGGCGTACCGGGCCGGCCGGGCCATCCAGGCCGGGCGGGTCTGGACGAACTGCTACCACGCCTATCCCGCCCACGCCGCCTTCGGCGGCTACAAGCAGTCGGGCATCGGCAGGGAGACCCACAAGATGATGCTCGACCACTACCAGCAGACCAAGAACCTGCTGGTCAGCTACTCGCCCGCGAAGCTCGGCTTCTTCTGATGCCCGAGGTGTCCCGCGTGGACCTCACCCCCGCGGCCGCCGACCTCATCCGGCGGCTGCGGGCGGCCCACGGCCCGCTGATGTTCCACCAGTCCGGCGGCTGCTGCGACGGCAGCGCGCCGA
This sequence comes from Microbispora sp. CSR-4, assembly GCF_008033685.1. Lineage (NCBI taxonomy): Bacteria > Bacillati > Actinomycetota > Actinomycetes > Streptosporangiales > Streptosporangiaceae > Microbispora > Microbispora sp. CSR-4. The sequence goes on along the minus strand of NZ_VJVX01000018.1, from coordinate 2,216 downwards.
TGTGCTATCTGGAGGGCGAGTTCCGCACCGGCTCCTCCGACGTGCTGCTCGCCTCACTCGCCGTCGAGGGCGTCGACGAGCCGGTCACGTTCTGGATGTCGGCAAGCCAGTTCGAGCGCTGGCGGCACACCCATCTCACCGTGGACGTCGTCCCCGGCCGGGGCAGCGGCTTCTCCCTGGAGGCACCCGAGGGCGTGCGCTTCCTGATCCGCTCCCGCCTGCTCACCGACGCCGAACGCGCCGCCCTCGACAGCTGAATGTCGATTACGCGTTGACGTCGCAATGTGACGGTAAGTAATTACTTCGCTGTAGTTGGGCGCGGTGGTGGACGGACCGGGAGGGGCACGGTGAGCATGCGGCTGATCCGGGGAGGAGCGGTGATCAGCATGCCCATCGATATGCCGAATCCTCTGGCGGGGTCCGTGCTGTCCATACTCCTGGCGGCACGGGAGCTGGACCTGTCGGTGACCGAGACCCACCTGGCGGGGCTCCTTTATCTCACCGACGTCGCCGCCGTCGAGGCGGGACACGCGCCGATCAGTGGGGCCACCTGGCGCCTCGGGCGCCGTGGCCCCTACGACCCCGCCCTGACGCGGGCCCAGGACTATGTGGTGGAAAGCGAACTCGCGGAGCGTGGCGACGACGAGTCGGCCGACGCGGGGGCGGGCGTTCTGTCCCTAACCCTGGTTGTGGACGATCCTCTCGATCGTGAGGCCATGGACTTCGTCCGTACGGTCGTGGCTCTGCATGGCGGCAAGGACACAGCCGCTCTTCGGAGCGTGGTGGACGCCACCGTGCCCGTCATCGAGGCGCAGGCGGGCGGAGAGTCCGGCGTTCTGCTCGACCTCAGCCGGGTGCGGCGGCGCAGGCAGGCCGAGGCGCTGCTCGCGCGAGCGAGGACGACGCTCAAAACGGAGTATTGCGTCAAGCTCGCGCAGGGAACCGCCAATCTGCCCAGCAAGTGCTGGGTGCGCACCGTTTGCGCGCAGCCCTTTCTCAAGGAAGAGCTCGGCGACTACCTGGGGCGGCTTCCGCCGCAGGTGGTGGCCCTGATCGAGGACAACCTGCTCGCGTATCTCGGCCTGGTCGGCTGACGGGCGAGCGGAGGCCGCGGCGTGGGGAGCCGCGGCCTCTGGGGTCTTCCCTGGGCTCAGATCTTGCCGGTGCCCGCGTTGGCGAGGACGTTGGCCTTGACGCCACTCGGGTTGTCCACCGTGTACGAGTACGGGATGGAGGCGACGCTGCCGGCGGTCTGCGGCGTGCCGGAGTTCACGAAGTAGTTGTCGCGGGCGACGATCGACCCGCCCGGCGACGAGCCTTCGGCGGTGTGGGTGGGCTCGGCGATGTTCTCGAAGTAGTTGCCCTCGACGAGCACCCCGGCGCCGCAGGTGGAGGCGATGCCGTAGCTGTAGCCGGTGTAGGACGGGTCCTTGTAGTAGTAGTTGTTGAACACGTGCACCGGGTTGGCGAAGCGCACCCGCGGGTTGCGCTGGGCACAGGTCTGGAACGCGTTGTGGTGGTACGTCACGCGCAGGTGCCCGGTGTCCTCGGAGCTGTTGTTGTCGCTGTGGCCGACGAGCGAGCACTTGACGTGGTCGTGCAGCTTGTTCCAGGAGACGGTGACGTAGTCGGAGCCGTGCGTGATGTCCAGCAGGCCGTCGTAGTAGTCGGTGCCGTGGCTGGTGTCGCTCGACAGGTCGTTGTGGTCGAGCCACACGCGCTTGGCGTTGTCGAGGTGGATCGCGTCGCCGTTGCCGTTCCCGGCCCGGACCTTCGAGATCTTCATGTTGCGCACGATGACGTTGTCGACGTCACGGATGTTCAGGCCGCAGCCGGTCAGCCCGGAGTCGGCGCCCACGCCGACGATGGTGGTGTTGCCGCCCACGCGCACGTCTTCCGAGCAGGTGAAGTTGCCGTTCACCTGGACGATCTTCGCGGCGCTGTCCTTGACGGCGGCGGTGAGCGCGGTCAGGGAGGTGACCGTCGTCGTGCCGCCGCCCGCGCCGCCGGTGGTGCCGCCGCCCTGGGTCGCCCAGCCGATCAACCCGGTGGTGGGCGGAGTGGTCGGGCCACCGGTGGGCGGGGTGCTCGGCGAGGGGGTCGGGCTGCTCGTCGGTGTCCTGGTGGGGGTGGGGGAAGCGGGCGGCTGGGAGCCGGTGGGCTGGAGTGACCACTGTTTGGTGGACACCGAGTCGCAGGAGTTCTGCTGCACGAGC
>NZ_VJVX01000179.1:0-1165 GCF_008033685.1 Microbispora sp. CSR-4 | reverse complement strand
CTGCTCGCGTTCTACGTCTATCCGCTGTATCGCAACGTCGATCTGAGCCTGCGTAACTACACGGTGCGTTCGTTCGTGCAGGGGGACGCGCCGTTCACGGGGTTCGCCAACTACGCGAAGGTGTTCGCCGATGCCACCTTCGGCCCGGCGCTGTGGCACACGGTGGTGTTCACCGTGGTGTCGCTGGCCTTCCAGTTCACCATCGGGCTTGCGCTGGCGGTGTTCTTCAGCCGCAACTTCCGGCTGTCGGCGACGCTGCGGGCGTTGTTCCTGGTGCCGTGGCTGCTGCCGCTGATCGTGTCGTCCTCGACCTGGTCGTGGATGCTCAACAGCGAGTCGGGCGTGGTCAACGCGGCCCTGAGCTGGGTCGGCGTCGGCCCGGTCAACTGGCTGACCTCGCCGGACTGGTCGCTGTGGTCGGTGACCATCGCCAACATCTGGATCGGCATCCCGTTCAACCTGGTGGTGCTCTACAGCGGGCTGCAGGCGATCCCCTCCCACATCCACGAGGCGGCGGCCCTGGACGGGGCGACCGGCTGGCAGCGGTTCTGGCGGGTGACGTTCCCGCTGCTGCGGCCGGTCTCGGCGATCACGCTGCTGCTCGGGCTGGTCTACACGCTCAAGGTGTTCGACATCATCTGGATCATGACGAAGGGCGGCCCGAGCGACGCGTCCACGACGCTGGCCACCTGGTCCTACCGGCTCGGCTTCGGCAACCTGCTGCCGTCCTTCGGACCCGGCGCGGCGGTCGGCAACCTGCTGATCGTGATCGCGCTGGTCTTCGGCCTCGTCTACATCCGTACGCAGCGAAGGCAGGGCACGGCATGACGGCGACCCGGCGCACCTGGTGGCGGACCGGCCTGGGCGTGGTGTTCACCGTGCTCATGCTGTTCCCCGTCTACTGGATGATCAACGTCTCGTTCACCCGCGACCAGGACATGCGCAAGTCGCCGCCCTACTGGTTCCCGGTGCACGGCACGCTGGACGGCTACCGCGCGGTGCTGGAGCAGCAGGGGCCCTACCTCGCCACCAGCCTCGTCGTCGGGCTGGGCACCGTGGCCCTGACCCTGGTGATCGCGGCGCCCGCGGCATACTCGCTGGCCAAGCTGCGCCCGCGCGGCGGCGGCGTGCTGAGCTTCGTGCTGCTCATCGCCCAGATGATCCC
>NZ_VJVX01000178.1:0-1169 GCF_008033685.1 Microbispora sp. CSR-4 | reverse complement strand
GTTGTAGATCCGGTCGGCGTTGGTGAAGTTGAACTGACCCTGGTTCGGCTCAGTCGCGTCGATCTTCATCTCGTTCTCGGCCGTGATCATGTTGAACTCACGATTGGCGATCGTGGTGTACTGCGAGTCGCCCAGCTTGTTCGCACTGATCGCGGTGCCGAAGTAACGACCGCTCTGCGCGGCCGCCGCGCCCAGCGTGCTCGCCGCCGCGTCGGCGGGAACCGACACCGCCACGGCGGTGATCGCGCTGAGAACGCCGAGGGCGCCGGCGAGCAGCACCCGGCCGCGGCGTGGCCGCCGGAGCCGATCTAGGGGGGTGGCGTTCGAATCCATGCCTGAGCCTCCACAACTGAATCACGGAAAGAGGACATCCGCGGGATCGGCACCGCGTCCCGTTATGGAACGCACACCACGAGGGCGTCGCGGACGGCGCCCCCCCGCCACTTCACCACCGACCTGGCAGGGGGAGACCGCCTCGGGGACTCAGTCTGGAAATCTCCCCGAAATGTGTCAAGGCTCGACTGAAACTTTCGGGTTCGGTGTTCGACGAATGCGACGTAAATACGTTCCCATGAGTGCTCCTGCCTCCGAAAACATGGCAATTGGCGTGCTCTGTGCGGGGGGTCGTCAATGAAAGTTTCAGCATGATGACAGCGCCGAAAGCGGGATGGTCGTCATCGATAACTCCAGATGGGCGACGTCGGCCCGCGCGGCGCCGTGGAACGGCGCCGCGCAAGAAAGTACGCCGTCCCTCTTGACGGGACCCTCCCGCTTCGTATTTGCTCCGGCACACCACCACCGGCCGGTCGCGAGGAGAGAAAAGGCCGGTCCACTGTCGCAGATGTTAGCGATAACAAAATTATCGCCGAGTGTCGCGGAACCCGCTCTCGTCGCCGACGTTCCAGTACCGCCCGGTTCGATGCCGCATCACCACGCCTGGGCCCGCCCATCCGACTCGCTGATCGAAGGGACTGGCCGGCCGACGGTGTTAACGCTCACACGGCTGGTGCCGCCACGTCGAGCGCGCGCCGGCATCCGCGTCATCTCAAGAAGGAAGGACATGGCGTGAAACGAAGGCTCAGAGTCTTACTGGCGGCCGCCGCCTTGCCTTTGGTGGTGGCGGGCATGCTCCTGGGGGTACGGCCCGCCGCGGCGGCCTCGCTGACCCG
>NZ_VJVX01000177.1:0-1178 GCF_008033685.1 Microbispora sp. CSR-4 | reverse complement strand
GGCGCTGACGCCGCTTCCCGATGACGTGGATGTGTGCCTGGCCGAGGCGGAGGAGTTGCTGTTCGCCCGGGATCGGATCACCAGCGCCCTGGCCGACCGCGTCGGCCGGGTCCACCGAGCGGGGCAGGCCAGGCAGCATGGGCATGCCTCCACCCGGTGCTGGTTGCGCACCAGTGGGGGGATGACGGTGGGTGGTGCGGGCCGCCTGCTCACGTTGGGCGCGGAACTGCCGCGCCTCCCGGTGGTGCGGGAGAAGTTCGCTGCGGGTGAGCTGGCGGCGGGGGTGGTGGAGGCCATCTGCGCCGCTGTGGCCGGACTATCGGACGAGCAGGCACCCTGGCGGAGCCGATCTTGGTGGACCTGGCGGGGAAGGCCGGGGCGGCGGAGGTCGCCAAGGCCGGCCGCCATCTGCGGGCGGTGCTGGACCCCGATGGGGAAGAGCGGGATGAGCGGGCCGATTACGGGCGGCGGTTCCTGCGGGTCCGCCCGGGCAAGGGCGGCGGCGTGGAAGGGGAGTTCTACCTGCCGCGTGAGGCCGGCGCCCGGTTGATGGCCTTGTTGCAGGCGTACGCCAAGCTGAGGGCACAGGGGGATGACCGCCCGCTGACGGTACGTCAGGCCGACGCGCTGATCGCCCTGCTGGAGCAGAAGATCGTCACCGAGCTCCTCGTCGTGGTCAGCGCCGAATCCCTCCCCACCGACCCCGAAACCACCGACCCCACCGACCCCACCGACGACAACCCATACCCCGCCGACCCGGCCACCGACGACACCGACCCGGCCACCGAAGACCCCGCCGACCCGGCCACCGACGACGACGTCAGCGACCACTTCGCAGACCTCGACGACAGCACCCCCAGCGACTACGTCCCCGACCCTGCCGGAACCACTGACGAGCCGAGCCAGGCCCAGAACACCGCCGACCACGTCGAAGACTTCGCCGACCACGTCGAAGACGCGTGGCATGCCGAGGGCTTCGGGGACGGCCAGGACGACACGAGTGACCCAGCGGCCGCCGACGCCGACGACACCGTCTCCGACGTGATAGGCGACCCCGAAGGCGCGGGCGGCGCCGACCGCCCCGCTGCCGACGCCACCGGCGACCGTGCTCCCGGCGAGGCCGGGGCAGGTGCCGATGCCGGGAGCAATGCCGGTACCGACGAAGCTGCGGACGCCGG
>NZ_VJVX01000176.1:0-1185 GCF_008033685.1 Microbispora sp. CSR-4 | reverse complement strand
GTCTTCGCCTACGTTGCGGCGGGTGTAGCGCTCGGGGTGCTGGTAGCGGTCGCGGTTGTGGAACTGGCAGGCCGGGCCCAGCAGCTTCAGGTCCGTGAGGCCGCCGGTGCTCCAGTTGTCGGCGTGGTCGATCTGGCACATGGTCGCGGGCAGGGGGCAGCCGTCGATCCAGCAGGTGGCGTACCGGGCGAAGATGGCCCGGCGCTGGGCAGGAGTCGCCAGACGGACCTTGCGCCCCATGTCGAGCACCTGTCCCTCGGCGTTCATGACGATCCGCACCAGAGTGGAAGTGCGGGCGAGGCGGTGCACGCTGGAGACGGGCAGCACCTGCCCGGTCGCCAGCAACAACCCCGGCGGCACCATCCCCAGCGGCCCTCCCAACGCCCCTCCCAGAGACGCCCCCAGCAGCGTGCTTGCCGACGCTCCCAGCGCCGACCCCAGCGACGCCCCGGGCATCGTGCCCGCCGACGCTCCCAGCGACGCACCCAAGAACGCCCCGGGCATCGTGCCTGCCGACGCACCTGGCGCTGCTCCGGGTGACGCACCCTGCGCTGTTCCCGGTGACGCTCCCTGCGAGGTCCTCGGCGTGTCTTGGCCATGCCGGCAGTCCCCCGCAGGCCGAGGCCCGGCGTGGGTGTGACGTGTGGAGGCGTCCTCGGGCGGCGGATCCGGCCACGCCGCCTCCGAAGATGCCGCCTCCGAAGATGCCGCCTCTGAGGGTGCTGCCTGCGATGGTTGTGCGTCCGAAGCCGCCGCGCCCGAAGCCGCCGCGTCCGAAGCCGCCGCGCCCGAAGACGCTATGTCCGAAGGGGCTGTGGGGGAATGCCCGCCATCGTCGGCTGGGCATGCTGACGCGTGCCGCGGGGCATGCGGTGCTCCTGTCTGAGTCGCGCCGCGGTCGCAGCGATCGCCCTTGGCGGGCGCGGTCTCGTGGCGCTTGGCAGAGCTGGTGCTGATGGTCTCGCGGCCCTTTGGGGAGTCGGCGTTCGCGGTGTGGTCGCCCTCGGCAGAGGCGGTGTTCGCGGGGTCGCGGGGCTCGCACTCGCCGGGCCGCCGCTCACCGGCCCCGCGCTCACCGGCTCCGCAACCTGTCAACGGCCATTTGGTTCTCCCCGTGGGCGGCCTTGAGATCTCCCCGCTGGCGGCCACGAAGTTCTCCCCGACGGCGGCCAGTTATCTCCCCAC
>NZ_VJVX01000175.1:0-1233 GCF_008033685.1 Microbispora sp. CSR-4 | reverse complement strand
GGAAAGCACGTCCACCTGGTCGACATGCACAGCAAGCTGACCACCGGCGACCTCATCGACGGCATCCACCCCACCGCGAACGGCTACGACAAGATGGCCGCCGCCTGGTACGCGGCACTCCAGTCCGTCCCCGGCAGCATCGGGCAGGGTCCCGGAACCAGCCCCAGCCCGTCGCCCAGCCCGTCGCCCAGCCCGTCCGCCAGCCCCTCCGCCAGCCCCTCCGCCAGTCCGTCTCCGTCCGCGTCGCCCACCGCGGGTTCGGGTGCCTGCCGGGTCAACGCGACGGTCAACGCCTGGAACGAGGGCCTGACCGAGCAGATCGCCGTCACCAACACCGGCTCCTCCACCGTCAACGGCTGGTCGCTGACCTTCACCCTGCCCAGCGGGCAGACCATCACCAACGGATGGAACGCCACCTACTCGCCCTCCAGCGGACAGGTCACGGCGCAGAACGTCAGCTACAACGGCACGATCGCGCCCGGCTCCACCACTGAGATCGGCTTCCAGGCCACCCACACCGGCAACGCCGGCAAGCCCACGGCGTTCACCCTCAACGGAAACCCCTGCACCGTCTCCTGACGAACCCCTATCCCCTGGAGATCCTCGTGCGCATCACTCGACATCGGCGCTGGCTCGCGGCCGGGCTGGCCGCGGCGCTGAGCGTCCTCGGAGTCGTGACCGCCGGCTCGGCTCGCGCCGCCGCGGGCTGCCGGGTCACCTACACCGTGACCAGCCAGTGGCAGGGCGGCTTCGGCGCCAACGTGGACGTGGTGAACCTGGGTGACCCGATCAACGGCTGGAGCCTGACCTGGTCGTTTCCGGCCGGGCAGACGATCAGCCAGCTGTGGAACGGCAACTACACCCAGTCGGGCGCCCAGGTCACGGTGACCAACGCCTCCTACAATGGCGGCATCCCGACCGGCGGAAGCACGTCGTTCGGCTTCAACGGCGCCTGGACCTCGTCGAATCCGGTGCCGGCGAGCTTCGCGCTGAACGGCACCACCTGCAGCGGGACCGTCACCAGTCCCAGTGCCAGTCCCAGCGCCAGTCCATCGGTGTCTCCCTCGCCGAGCCCCTCGCCGTCGCCCTCGGCTTCGCCGTCTGTTTCACCGTCTGTTTCGCCGTCGCCGTCGCCGAGTCCGACGAGCGGGTCGTGGCCGCCGTCGTCGACCTATTCCAACCCGGTGTTGTGGGAGGACCTGGCCGACATCGACGTCTTCCGGGTGGACGACA
>NZ_VJVX01000174.1:0-1247 GCF_008033685.1 Microbispora sp. CSR-4 | reverse complement strand
GATCGCGCGCGGGCCGGCGCGGCACTGGAACAGGCACGCGCCGACGGCCTGCCGTTCGAGGAGGCGCGGGCCCGGCTGGTCCTCGGCGTGCTCGGCGACACGGCACAACTCTCCCGCGCGCACGCGATCTTCACCCGTCTCGGCGCGGCGCCCTGGGAGGCGCTGTCCGAACGCCGCCTGCGGGAGGTCGGGATGGTCCCCGAACCGGCGGGCCGCCTCACGCCCGGCGAGCGCCGCGTCATCGAACTGGTCGCCGACGGGCTGAGCAACCCCCAGATCGCGGAGGAGCTGCACTACAGCCGCAAGACCGTGGAGGTCTATCTCACCCGCGTCTACGCCAAGACCGGCCTGCGGTCACGCGTCGAACTCGCCCTGGCCGTCGAACGCGGCGAGCTGTGACCTAACCCCGCATAGCTACTGACGCGCCCGCGTATCCAGCCCCGCACTGACCGCGGATATCGCGACGTCGACACCGCGCCGGAAAGGGTGCTCGCGGGCCTTGAGCCGGTCACTCACCGCCCCGAAAGACACCTGCGGGGCGTTCGCGGGCCTTGGGTCATCCGGTCACCACGCCGGAAGACACCCGCGGGGTGCTCGCGGGTCCTGGGCGGGTCACCGCGCCGGAAGACACCTGCGGGTGTTCGCGGGCCTTGGGCCGTCCGGTCACCACGCCGGAATAACCTCCAGTCTTCACCGAGCCCGCGCCGGAATGAACCTCCGATCATCGCGAAGCCCACGCCGCTCCAGCCACGCGAGTTCCTCGCAGCTCGGAATCTCCGCGGGGCTCAGCCTGGGCACAGCGCTTCCGGCCGTCGCGGTTCCCCCTGGACCGGGAGCAACCCCTCCAGCCCTCACGGAGCTCGTGCCGACGCAACGCGTCCGGCCGTCGCAGTGCCTTCGTGCCGGGACCAACCTCTCCCGCCCCCCCACAGAGCTCGCATTGCCGGCGGCCCTTCCGGCCTACCCCTCACCCAAACCGCGCACCTGGACCGTACGCCCCTGGCGACAGCCCGGAAGCCTCTGCGAGCCGTCTCTGGACGGGACGTTGCATCGAGGACTGCCTCGCATCGCCGGGCTGGGGCTCCATATTTGCCCAGGTCAGGGTTTGATTCGATGGTGTGTTCGAGGTAGGCTTGAGGCAGCCGTTACAGGTGAGCCTAGCTGGCGGGCCGTTGGCCATACGCCGTGTGTTGAGCCGAGTCTGTTGAAGGAAGTCCCGGTCCGGGCGGTCGGGAAACCGTTGTTTG
>NZ_VJVX01000173.1:0-1252 GCF_008033685.1 Microbispora sp. CSR-4 | reverse complement strand
CCCGGCGCGACAGCCGGGCCACCAGGCTGACCACGACCGCGATTTCACACTCCAGCCGAACCGCTCAGCCAGCGACCTGATGAACGTGAAAGATCGAGGCTAACATGGCCATCGCCGAACCTCCGGATCTCTATGCCTGTTGGGGTGTCCTCTCCAATCGCGGGCGCCAATTCAGGCGAATCCGAACAGCGGATGAGCTACTGGGGAAACGAGGTTGTGGAGGAGGGGGCGCAGTGCGAAGCTATATCTGATGATCCCAGAGTCTTCCTTCGAGCCCGAGCTTGAGCTTCCCTTGGAAGCAGCTTTCTGGCTGCCGAGTCCCGACGCAGATGATGACGATGAGGCCGGGCTCGGCTACTTCCACGAGACATGGTCGATTCGTGATGTCACGACGGACTTCGCTTTCGACATTCTGAAATCGGAGCTCAATCTCGCCCGTCTCGTAGACGAGGCTTCTTGTGACCAGCACGAGTTCGAAACAGTGGCCTCTGCGCTCGAGTCCCCGGATCCAGAGAACGCGGGTAGAGTTGAATTTGGCCATATCCGTGAAGAGCTAATGTACGAGATCGCCAGCGATGTGCCTCCTAACCTTGAGGAGCTGGAGCTTGGGGTTGCAGGGCTCGTTCACGCGCTGGCCGCCTATGAATGCGTACCGGCTGCTAGTTGCAGAGGCCACGTGTATAAGTCGCCGAGGCGGCCATGGTCCGACAGGCCGGTAGTGTACTTCGCCTCCGACAGGGAGCATGCAGAGCATCTGGTTCCACTGGTCCGAGCCTCCGGATGTGGATTCAATTTCGACCATGAGCGGCCTAAGCTGATATTGATTGAGGCGCCATCAATTGCCGAAACAATGCGGCTAGCAGAAATGATCCTACTCTCGACGCCATCGGGGCTTTCTGTGGAGCAACGGATCGCGCTGTCGGAAGCCAGGAACGGGCCTGGGAACCCTAATCAATCCACCCTGTGGTGAAGGTTAGGTATTGCTCAGCGTCAACCTGTCATGCCTGATGACTGTGGGCGGGTGCGGGAGGCTTGCAGTGTCCGGGCTCGCGAACAGGATGAATCAGGTATCAGCGTCAGTACGTACAGAATCAGCTGTCTGGATGGCTAGTGAGAAGCCGAGTCAGCCTCCGTCTCACGCCTAAGCCGAGCCTAGCCTCGATCTTTCACGTTCATCAGGTCGCTGGCTGAGCGGTTCGGCTGGAGTGTGAAATCGCGGTCGTGGTCAGCCTGGTGGCCCGGCTGTCGCGCC
>NZ_VJVX01000172.1:0-1254 GCF_008033685.1 Microbispora sp. CSR-4 | reverse complement strand
CGCCGCCTGCCGGTGCTCGGTGAGGCGATGCTGGAGGGGGTGTTGGATGAGCCGCGGGCGGTGGCTTTCATCCGCTGGACGAGCGGGTTGACCGACGCCCAGGCCGGCTGGGTTTGCGAGCGTCTGGTGCCTCGGGCGGCGGGGTGGACGGTGGGCGAGCTGGTCGAGCACGTTCAGCGCATGGTGCTCGCGATCGATCCGGATTGGGCGGAAAAGCGTTATACCGAGGCGGTCCGCAGGCGGCGGGTGGCCGGCACGCGCAATGATGACGGCACCGCGACCGTGTCCGGGCTGGACCTGCCGGTGGAGCGGGCGGTGGCCGGGTGCGAGCGGATCGATGAGCTGGCCCGCGCCTGCAAACGCGCCGGGGACCGCCGCCCGATCGATCACATCCGCGCGGACTTGTTTTTGGGCAGCCTGGATGGCACCTTCGAAGGCCTGACCGATGAGCAGATCGTCACCCATGTCCTGGCCCACCCTCTCGTGGAACCCGGCGATCCCACCCCCGGCGACACCTCTGACGACACCCCCAGCTCCACCGGCTCGGCCGACTCCCCTGACAGCCCCGCGAACACCCACACCGGCATCCCTGACGCTCCCGCAGGCACTACCGCCAGCCCCGCCAGCTCTGCCGGTACCCCCACAGCCGAGCCGAAGCACGAGCACGAGCGCGGGCACGACAACAGCGCCGCACCCGAACCAGAGTCGGAGGACGAGCGGAGGCTGAGCACCGGACCCGAGTCGGAGCACGAGCGCGAGCGTGACCGGGTCACCTCGCCCGAGCTGGAGGACGGGAACGCGCACGGGCGGAGGGTCGCGCCGGAGTCTGAGCGAGGGCACGGCCAGAGCGCCGCACCGGGGCCGGAGCCGGAGGGTGGGCGCGGGTGCGGGGAGCTTCAGCGGTCGCAGGGCCGCCTTGGTGGTGGGCCCGGCGCGACATCGTGGTCGGTGCCGGAGATACGGGTAGAGCTGACCACGTTGCTCGGGCACGATGAGCACCCCGCCCACCTGCCCGGCTGGGGCATGGTCCACGCCGCCCAGGCACGCCGCATCGTCACCGGCATGCTGCATGGGCAATGGCGCTATGCCATCTGCACCGACGACGGACACCTGCTCCTGGCCGGCATCACCCGGCACCGCCCCTGCCCGCCCGCCCAACGGCCACCCCGCGACATGCGACGCGGCGGCATCGTCGAGCTGCAGATCACCCTCACCCAGCTCCACCGGCTGGCCGCCGCACCGGCCACCACCGGC
>NZ_VJVX01000171.1:0-1273 GCF_008033685.1 Microbispora sp. CSR-4 | reverse complement strand
CCCGGGCAAGGGCGGCGGCGTGGAAGGGGAGTTCTACCTGCCGCGTGAGGCCGGCGCCCGGTTGATGGCGTTGTTGCAGGCGTACGCCAAGCTGAGGGCGCAGGGGGATGACCGCCCGCTGACGGTGCGCCAGGCCGACGCGCTGATCGCCCTGCTGGAGCAGAAGATCGTCACCGAGCTCCTCGTCGTGGTCAGCGCCGAATCCCTCCCCACCGACCCCGACAACACCGACCCCACCGACGACAACCCACACCCCGCCGACCCGGCCGACGACGTCAGCCACTACTTGGCGGACCTCGGCGACAGCGCCCCCAGCGACTACGCTCCCGACCCCGCCGGAAGCTCCGAGGCCCCGAGCGAGGCTGTTGCGACCGGCGACTGCGACAGCGACGCCGGAAGCGCCGACGACCCCACCGGGGCCGAGGGCGCCACCTCCGGCGTGATGGGCGACCCCGGCGCTGCGGGCGGCACCGACTGTCCCGACGCCGACAACACTGGCGCCCCTGCGCCCGCCGAAGCCGACGAGTTCGACACTGCCGAGGCCGAGGCAGGTGCCGGTACGGGTAGCGATGCCGGTGAGCGGCGGCCCGGCGAGTGCGAGCTGCGCGACACTGCAAGCATCGCCTCCGCCGAGGGCGGAGAGACCGTCAGCACCAGCTCTGCCGAGCGCCACGAGACCGCGCCCGCCACAGGCGGCGACGGCGACCGCGCTGCGGTCCAGTCTGGAGCACCGCACGCCACGCGGGCCGGGTCAGCATGCCTCGCCGCCGGTGGCGGGCATTCGCACACAGCACCTTCGGACACAGCGTCTTCAGGCGCGGCGGCTTGGGATGCGCCGCCGTCGGAGGCAGCACCCTCGGAGGCAGCGCGGCCGGATCCTCCTCCCGAGGACGCCTACGCACGTCACACCCACGCCGGGCCTGGGCCTGCGGGGGACTACCGGCATGGCCAGGACATACCGGGAACGCTGGGGACGGCGCTGGGAGCGTCGGCAGGCGGGCCGCCCGGGGTGTTGTCGCTTGGTGCGTCGTTGGGGATGGCGCCGGGGACCGCGCCGGGGTTGTTGCTGGCGACCGGGCAGGTGCTGCCCGTCTCCAGCGTGCACCGGCTCGCCCGCACCTCGACTCTGGTGCGGATCGTCATGAACGCCGACGGGCAGGTCCTCGACATGGGCCGCAAGGTCCGCCTGGCGACTCCTGCCCAGCGCAGGGCGGTGTTCGCCCGGTATGCCACATGCTGGGTCGACGGCTGCCCGCTCCCGGCGACCATGTGC
>NZ_VJVX01000170.1:0-1278 GCF_008033685.1 Microbispora sp. CSR-4 | reverse complement strand
AGGTTGGTGGTGAGGGTGCTGGTGTGGGCCCATAGTCCCCAGGCGAGGCTGGTGGCGGGGAGGCCGGTGGTGTGGCGGTGGTGGGCGAGGGCGTCGTGGAAGGTGTTGGCGGCGGCGTAGTTGGCTTGGGCGGCGCCGCCGAGGAGGCCGCTGATGGAGGAGAAGAGGATGAAGGCGGCGAGGTTGTGGTGGCGGGTGTGGTGGTGGAGGTGGTAGGCGCCGTCGATTTTGGGGGCGAGGACGGGGTGGAGGTGGTGGGGGGTGAGGGTGGCCAGGGGGGTGTCGTGGGTGATGCCGGCGGCGTGGATGACGGCGGTGAGGGGGTGGTCGTGGGGGATGGAGTTGATGAGGGTGTGGACGGCGTGGGGGTCGGTGATGTCGGTGGCGGTGATGGTGACGTGGGCGCCGGCGGTGGTGAGGTCGGTGAGGAGTTGGTCGGCGCCGGGGGTGTTGTGGCCGCGTCGTCCGGCGAGGTGGAGGTGGCGGATGTGGTGGTGGGTGGCGAGGTGGTGGGCGAGGAGGGCGCCGATGCCGGTTAGGCCGCCGGTGATCAGGACGGTGCCGTTGGGGTCCCAGGTGTGGGGGTGGGCGGGTTGGGTGGTGTGGGTGGTGTGGGTGGTGTGGGGGGTGTGGGTGGTGTGGGTGGGTTGGGGGGTGTGGGGGGTGAGGCGTGGGGTGAGGTGGGTTCCGGTGCGGAGTGCGGTGTGGGGTTCGTTGTGGTGGTGGGCGGTGGCGGTGGCTTGGGGGAGGGTGGTGAGGGAGTTGGGGTGGGTGTCGTGGTCGATGAGGTGGATGCGGCCGGGGTGTTCGGTTTGTGCGGTGCGGATGAGGCCCCAGAGGGGGGCGGTGGTCAGGTCGATGGGGTCGTTGTTGTTGACGGCGACGGCGTGGTGGGTGAGCAGGAGCAGGCGGGTGTCGGCGAGGCGGTCGTCGGTCAGGTAGGTCTGCAGGGTGTGCAGGGTGTGTTCGAGCACCGCGTGCGCTGTCTCCACCGGGCTGTCGTGCCCAGTGGTGCCTTCTTCCACGCTGGTGGGGCTGGTGTTGTGTGTGTTGGGGCTGTGGGTGGGGATCGGCAGGACGATGAGGTCGGGGACTGGATCGGCGGCGTTGCCGGGGGCGTTGTCGGGGGCGGTGATGGCGTCGGTGAGGGTGGTCAGGTCTTCGTAGAAGGAGGCGGTGACGGTTTGGCGCAGTGTGTCGTAGAGCGGGCGGTCGCCGAGCACCGCCCATGCCTCGCGCGGGGCCGGCACGGGATCCAGCGGTGACCACTCCACCCGG
>NZ_VJVX01000017.1:0-121465 GCF_008033685.1 Microbispora sp. CSR-4 | reverse complement strand
CAGGCAGGAGGCCGCTGCCCGGCGGGCCGCGTCGTCGCCCGCCGCTCCCGCCACCAGCACCTTGAACGCCAGGGCCCGGTGCACCACCTCGGGCACCTCGTACGCGATGGCATGGTCGAGCTCGCGCCGCGAGGCGGCGATGTCACCCCGCCCGAGCGCCAGGCGCGCGCGGAACACGCAGCGCATGCCCTGGTGCAGCGCCGCGCCGGGCGGCGGCTCGGCGAGCACCCGGGCGGCATCCTCGAACCTGCCCTGGTCGAGCAGGATGTCGAGCTCTATGTTGCGCAGCAGGGCGAGGTTCTCCAGCAGGCCCGCCTCGGCCAGTGCCCGGCTGGCGACCGCGATCTCCTCCAGCGCCTGGGCCCATTCGCCGCCCATCCGCCGGATGACGGCCATGGTCCGCACGTGCTGTCCGGCGATGTCGTGCCAGCCGAGGCCGCGGTGGATCTGCTCGGCCTGGTTGAGCACCTCGACGGCGCGGGAGCGCATCCCGGCGATCGCCAGCACGTGCGCCGCCGACTCCAGCGACGCGAGCCGGGCGCCCGGCGGCAGGGCGGCGGCGAAGGTGAGCAGGTCGTCGACGGCCCGTTGCGTCTCGGCCCAGTCGCCCTGTAGGAGCGCGTGGATGGCCAGGTAGCCGACCGTGATCGCGCGGTCCTGCGGAGGGCAGTCCGACAGGCCCTCCCAGGCGCGCCTGGCGGCCTCCCGGCTGGGGCGGCCCATCTCCGCGCTGACCAGCGCCTGCTGGGCGAGCAGCGCGGAGGCGTCGTCGGCCTTGGGGATCTGACGGCGGGCCACGTCGAGGGCCACCTCATACCACCCCATCACGTGGGCCGCGCCGACCGCGGTGTAGGCGGCACGGGTGCGGCGGCGCCCGGCGGGCAGGGCGGCGATCGCGCGCTGGGCCGAGTTCAGCGCCAGCGCGGGCCGCGAGCCCTTCCAGTAGGCGAGTGCCTGCCTGGCCAGCAGCTCGCCGGGCTCCGGGGACAGCTCGGCGGCCTTGCCGTACCAGTGCGCGGCCGACAGCGGCGCGGTCCAGCGGGTCAGCTCGGCGGCGCGCAGCACCGCGGGCAGGGCCTCGCCGGGCGGCCCGGCCTCGGCCATGTGGGTGGCCCACTCCAGGACCCGCCTGGTGCCGGTCAGCCCTTCCCGTTCGAGCATGTCGGCGATGCGGCGGTGCACCTCCCTGCGGCCGGAGACGCCGAGATCGTCGTAGAGCGCCTCGGCCACCAGCGGGTGCGCCAGCGCGTAGCCGTCGCCGTTCCTGCTGACGACGCCGTCCCTGACCAGCGCGTCGAAGGCGCGCTCGGCCTGATCCGGGGTGAGCCCGGCGAGCTGGGCGAGCGCCGGGAGATCGGCGGCCTCCCTTGTCCGCGACAGGGCGGCCAGCACGCGGGCGAGGTCGCGTCCGCCCCTGTCGCGCTGGAACAGCCGGCTGAGGATCGCGCCGCGCCGTGCCCCGGGATCCTCCGAGCGTACGGCCCCGCCCTGAACCAGGGCGAGCACGGCCTCCTGCGCGAACCACGGGTTTCCCCGGCTCGCGACGTGGATCCGCCGCAGGACGGTCTCGCTGGGCGTACGGCCGAGCAGCGTGGTGACGAGGTCGGCGACCTCGCTCATCGTCAGCGGCTGGAGCCGGATCGACAGGTCCACGTCGAGCGCGGGAGGGTGGCGGGCGGTGCCGAGGATCGCGATGGCGTCGTGGCGGAGTGGCAGGGCCCGCAGCACGCTCAAGGTGTCGGCGTCGGCCAGGTGGAGGTCGTCGATCGCGATGAGGGTGGGGCCGGGCAGCGACTCAAGCAGCCGGGCGGCCATCGCGCCGGGCGCGGCGGCGGGATGGCCGAGCGCGGCCTGGTCGACCGCGTCGAGCAGGCCGGACAGGGCCTCGCCCGCCTCGCCCTCCACCGCCGCGAAGGCCTCGACGAGCGGGGCGTAGGCGCGCCCGCCGTCCAGTTCGCGGGCCTGACCGCGCAGCACGCGGAAGCCCTTCAGCCGCGCCGCGGCCTCACCCAGCAGGTGGGTCTTGCCGATGCCGGGCTCGCCGAGGACGAGGACGGTCCGGGGCGTGTTCGACAGGGCCGAGACCACCTGGCCGAGCGCGCCCGCGCGGCCCTCCCCGTCGGCCGGTACGTCCAAGGCTGGCCGTCACTCCCCTCGCATCCGTCCCGCTGGTGCCACCTAAGGACGCGGCGGAAAGGTTGAACGTTCAGACGAAATGTGACGCTCTCCACGCGTGATCGCAAGGGAATTCGTATATCAAGATTCGAACACTGCCACGGCGGCGGCGGTCAGCGTCTCCTCGACCACGTCGGCGGGCAGGTCCATGGTCTTCACCACACCGGACTGCACCGCGCCGAGGGCGGCCCAGGCGCGCACACGGGTGCCGGGGGAGGGATCGGGCCCGGCCAGGCGCAGGAACAGCTCCCGGCTGAACTCCCGGATCGCCTCGCCAGGCGATCCGGGAGGGGCGCTGTCGGCGCCGCCGATGTCGTCGGTGAGCAGCCGGATCACCGCCCGGTGGCGTACGGCGAACGCGGTGAACGCACGCAGGAACTCCCGATGGCCGGTGAACTCGCCGCCGAGCAGCGCGAGCAGGTCGTCGGCGGCCGGGGCGATGATCTCGGCCGCGAGCCGGTCCTTGGGGTGGAAGTGGTAGGCGACCGCCGTCTTGGTCAGGCCGACCGCCGCCGCGATGTCGGCGAGCGACACGGCGGCGTATCCCCGTTCGGCGAACAGGTCGCGGGCCGCGGCCAGGATGCGGGAGCGGGTCGCGTTGCCCTGATCGAGTGTGGTCATCGTCTCATTTTCCGGCGCGCCGCTCGCCCGCCGATCAGTTCCTTTTACTCTCGTTTTGTACGGCCGTACAGGACGGCCGGGAGGACATGCTACCCGGGACGGACGGCGATGAGCGGACTTCTGGGGCGGCTCGGCGGATGGTGCGCCCGCCACGGCTGGATCGTGCTGACGCTGTGGGTGCTGGCGGCGGGCCTGCTGACGGCGGGCACCCTGGTGTGGGGCCGGCCGGTGAACAACAACGTGTCGATCCCCGGCACCGACGCGCAGCGGGCGCACGAGCTCATGCGCGAGGGCTTCGGACCGGGATTCGATCCGGGCGGGACGGTGCAGCTCGTCCTCTACACCGCGGACGGCACGCTGATCGACAAGCCGCGCAGACAGGCCGTCGAGCGGGCCATGGACGCCCTGCGGCGCACGCCGCACGTCGCACAGGTGGAGACGCCGTACCGGATCGGCGGCATGTCGTCGAGCCTGCGGATCGGGATGATCACCGTACGGCTGACGGGGCAGGACACCACCAAGCTCGCCCAGACATCCGAGCGACTCGTCGCCGCCGCCGCGCCGGCCGTACGCGCGGGCATCGAGGTCGTGCCCTCCGACAGCTCCACCCCCGCCGACAAGCAGATCAAGACCGGCGCGAGCGAGATCGCCGGCGTCGTCTTCGCGTCGCTGGTGCTGCTGTTCGCCTTCGGGACACTGGTCGCGGCGCTCGTGCCGATCTTCACCGCGCTGATCAGCATCGGCGTCGGGCTCGGCCTCATCGCGCTGCTCGGTCACGTCGTGGACGTGCCGTCGACCGCGTCGATCCTGGCGACGATGATCGGCCTCGGCGTCGGCATCGACTACGCGTTGTTCCTGCTGTCGCGACACCGGACGCTGCTGGCCGAGGGCGTGCCGGTGCAGGAGGCGGTCCGGCGTACGGCGGCCTCGTCGGGCGGGGCCG
Organism: Microbispora sp. CSR-4; assembly: GCF_008033685.1. NCBI lineage: Bacteria > Bacillati > Actinomycetota > Actinomycetes > Streptosporangiales > Streptosporangiaceae > Microbispora > Microbispora sp. CSR-4. The sequence continues at coordinate 117,726 of NZ_VJVX01000017.1, read as the reverse complement.
TGTTGTTCGCCGGCGGCACGGTCGTGATCGCCCTCAGCGCGCTGATGTTCGCCGGGTTCCCGCTGCTGCGCACACTCGGCTGGATCACCGGCGTCTCGGTCGTGTGCGCCGTGCTCACCTCGATCACCCTGGTGCCGGCGCTGCTCGGCCTCCTCGGGCACCGGATCGACGCGCTGCGGCTGCCGCTGGTCGGGCGCGCCGCCCGCCGCGACGGTCCGGCCACGGGCTGGGCCAGGCTGGGCGCCTGGGTGGCGCGCCGCCCCTGGCGGGTGCTGGCCGTCACCGTGGTCGTGCTGGCGGCGCTCACCGCCCCGGCCGTCACGATCAAGCTCGGCCCCCTCGACAACGGGTATGGCGACAAGGGCACCCCGGCCCGGCGGGCGTACGAGCTGATCGAGGCGGGCTTCGGCCCGGGGGCCAACGGCGGGCTCGTCGTCGTGGCCGAACTGGACAAGGAGATCGCCGACTCGACCCCGCCCGACCCGGTCGTGCAGGTGCTGCGGCAGCGGGTGGAGCACACCGACGGCGTCGCCTTCGTCGCCCCGCCGAAGGTCAACGAGAACGGCCGCTCGGTGCTCATCCAGGCCGTCCCCGACTACGCCCCGAGCGACCCGCGGGCACTCGACGTGGTGAAGCGAGTGCGGGCCATCGAGGTGCCGGGGGCGCACGTCCACGTGGGCGGCCAGGTGGCCGGGCTGGCGGACGCGGGCGACCGCATCATGGGCAGGACGCCGCTGGTCGTCGGCATCGTCGTGCTGCTCAGCGCCCTGCTCCTGCTGCTGGCCTTCCGCGCGCCCCTGGTCGCGATCAAGGCGGCGGTGATGAACCTCGTCTCGCTGGGCGCCGCCTTCGGCGCGCTCGCCGTGGTGTTCTCCCAGGGCCTGGGCAGCCGCCTGGTCGGCATGGACCCCCCGCCCTCGGCCGAGGGGTCCTATCTCGCCACGTTGTTCTTCTCCGTGCCCATCGACACGTACGTGCCGCTCATGCTGTTCGCCGTGCTGTTCGGGCTGTCGATGGACTATGAGGTCTTCCTGCTGACCTCCGTACGGCAGGCCTACTCGCGCAGCGGGGACAACCGGAGCGCGGTGGCCGAGGGACTGGGGTCGACCGGCCGCGTCATCACCTCGGCCGCCCTGATCATGGTGGCGGTGTTCACCGCGTTCATCGCCTACCCCGACCCCTTGGTCAAGGTGTTCGGAGTCGGGCTCGCCGTGGCCATCGCCGTCGACGCGACCCTCATCAGGGGCTTCCTCGTGCCCGCCGCGATGGTGCTGCTCGACCGGCTCAACTGGTGGATCCCGCGCTGGCTCGACCGGATCCTGCCGAACCTGTCGATCGAGGGTCACGAGGAGGACGGCGGGCCGGCCGGGACGGAGCCCGAACCGGTCGGCGCGGGCCCGCACGCCCGCGCCTGACACGGTCACCCGATCGTCGTCCGGGATCAGAAGTTCTTGCTGCGGACCGTCCAGTAGGCCCGGGACGCCAGGCCGGAGGGCCCCAGGATGTACGACCGCGCGGTGGCGTTGTCGTTGAGGGTCATGTCCAGGAACTGGACCACCGCGGTCATGCCCTCGCTCATCTGGGCGCCGGTGATGAACCCGACGTGACCGGCCTGCGACTGCTCGGCAAGCACGGCCGGCACCCGGGTCAGGTCATAGTTGGCCCGGCTGTTGTCGTAGGCGATGTCGGAGGGCCCGCCGTCCAGGAACATCACCGGGGTGTGCAGCTTGTACAGCTCCGCGCGTGAGTATCCGAACGAGCCGTCGGCGAACAGCCCGCTGTCCAGCGAGACGACGCTCTTGACCCTCTGGTCCTGGCCGGCGATCAGCGCCTCCAGCCCGCCGCAGGAGTGCCCGGCCGTGGCCACCCTGGACAGGTCGAGGCGCTGGTAGAGCGGCGAGCCGGCGCGGGCGTTCTCCTGCTCGGCCCAGCTGATGCCGTCGGTCAGCAGTGACGGGATCGGAGACCCGCTCTGCACGCCGTTCGGCGAGCCGTTGACCGACGCGGTGTCCACCACGACGAACCCGCGGGCCGCGATGAACGTCAGCGCCTGGATCACCTCGCTCCCGTCGGTGTGCGCGCAGGCCCCGTTGCCGAAGACCAGCACCGGCATGGGACGCCCCACGGCCGCGGGGTTCGACGGCCGGAACACGGTGTAGCGGTTGGTGCCGTACGCGCCCTCTCGCGTGACCGGGAAGTTGTTCTCGATGGCGGGCCGGCTCGGCGAGGGCGAGGGCGATGGCGAGGGCGAGGGCGAGGGCGAAGGCGAAGGCGTGGGAGTGGGGGAGGCGGACGGCGAGGGAGTGGGAGTCGGGGATGGAGTCAGGGATGGAGACGGCGAAGGAGACGGGGAGGTGACGTCGCCGGTGCAGGTCACGCCGTTGAGGGCGAAGCCGGACGGCACCGGGTTGGAGCCGTTCCAGCTCCCGTTGAACCCGAAATCGACGCTGCCGCCGCTGGGGATGGCGCCGTTGTAGGAGACGTTGGTGACCGTGACCTGCGAGCCGGACTGGGTGACGGAGCCGTTCCACAGCTGGGTGATGGTCTGCCCGGCCGGGAACGACCAGGTCAGACTCCAGCCGTTGATCGCGTCGCCGAGGTTGCGGACGCGGACGCTCGCGCCGAAGCCGCCGGGCCACTCGCTGGTCACCGTGTAGCCGACCTCGCATCCGGTCGTGGCCGCCGACGCGACGTGGGCCGCGGTCACCGTGACGCCGGCCGCCAGCAGCACGGCGGCGGCAGCCGCCACGTTCGATCGGCGGCGGAAAGAGCTGACAAGTCGCACGGGCTCTCCCTCTCAAGACGGGTGTTAGCGTTAACATCCTCAGGACGCCGATAGCGACGGGTGGTGCGTTCCTGGAGCCGGGAGTCAATCTCGGCACGGCAGGCTATGTCAAGACACTTGATTCGGCTCTCGTTCGTCTTCGTGTCACGCATTCCCGGATTGAGCAGGCGCTTCGGGGCGCAGGTGAAAGACCGGCCGTAAGGACGGCGGTGAATATTTCACCATCCTGCTGCTCGCCGTCGTCAGGAGTTCACCGAAGGCGCGGGCCGTCCTGCGAACCGGAGAGCTTCGGCTCGGAGCTGCGTGGTTCATGGCCCCTCGGCTCGGGGCTGCGGGACGTGGGCGGCTCGGGGCTCTTCGCCGGTCCCGGGTCCTTCTCCGGAGCGGGACTCTCCTTTTCTGGAGCCGGGCTCTCCTTCGCCGGGCCCGGGTCATCCGCTGGGCCCGGGCTCTCCTTCGGAGGCGCTGAGGGCGATTCCTGCGGCTTCGGGCACCGGGGGCCGGCGACCCGCACTGCGGCCTCGCGCGGCCCACCGGGATAGGCCGGATCGGTCGTGACGCGCACCCCGAACACGGCCCTCCTCCCGCACTCGACGGGGCCGAGACCGGCGGGCACGGTGAACGAGTAGGACGTGCGGCCCGAGAGCGTACGGGTGTCGGCCGTGGCCTCGCGTCCGTCGCGCGTGAAGACGCTGGAGACGCTGACCGGGCCCCTGCCGGAGGTCCGCACCGTCACGGCCGCCGTCCTGCCGTCCCAGCCGTCGATCGCCACGCGCTCGACCGTGGGGGCCGGGCAGGGCGGCCCGGTGAGTTTCCGCGTCCGCGTACGGGTTCCAGCCTGTGCGGCGGGGACCGTGGACACCTCGACCCGCCGATAGACGGTGGTGCCGCAGGCCGGAGAGGGGAAGGGCTGCTGCAGGCCGATGTGATAGGACGTCGCGCCCCGCAGCGCGACCGTCTGCGCGGGCGCGGCGGTGAGCGCGTCCCGTGACGGCCCGGAGGCGAAACGCGCGGTGAGCCGGACCCGGGCCGTGGTGCTCGTCCGTACGTCGACCGTGACGGCCTGGCCGTCGAAGGCCGCGATGCCGAGACCGGTCACCCGCGCCGGCGCGGGCGACGCGGTCGCGCCCATGTGGGAGGGGGTGGCGCTCCCGGGCACGGAGGGCGTCGGTGGTACGGCCGGTCCGGTGGACACCGACGACACCGGAGTGCCGGACAGATCGGGCGGCGTCGTCCCGGAGTTCCCGCCCGGAGCCGTGTCGCCCGGAGCATCGTCACCCGGATCCGCGCCGCTCGGAGCTGCACCGGACGAACCCGCACCCTCCGGTCCCAAGCCGGACGAACCCGCGTCGTCCGGTGCTGCGTCGTCCGGCTCGGGCGCGGCCTCCGACGACTCGTCCGGCATCGTCTCGCCGGATTCGCCGGGTTCTGATTCGCCGGGCGCGGCGGACGGGGCCGTGTCGATCGAGTCCGGGGCCGGGGGAAGTGCCGCGGGCGCGCTGTACGGCGGCGGGGTGAGCACGGTGTCCTGGGCCATCGGGGTCTGCCGGTTGGCCGCGACCCCCGCCACGATCGCGGCGGCCGACAGCACGGCCGCGCCGATGGCGAACCGGGGCGCCGAGCGCGCCAGCCGCTCGGACAGCACGGTCCTGGCGAGGGACGTGGACGCCTCGACCGGCTCGGCCGGGGCGGCCAGCGGAAACGTCAGCGCCAGCAGGGTCGCGAGCTCGGCCAGGTGGCGGCGGCCCCGCTGCTCCCAGTCGGATCCGTACGCGGCGGTCGCGGCGGTCTCCAGGTCGGCGATGAACGCCCGTGCCGTGGGCGGCCGGTCCGCCGGGTTCTTGGCCATGCCGCGCGTGACGAGACCCCGCACCGAGCTCGGCACGTCCGCCACCGGGATGGGAGCGCCGCGGTGCAGCATGCGCAGCGCCGTCAGGTCGCCGGCCCGGTATGGCCGGCGCCCGGTGAGGCACTCGTAGAAGACGCAGGTGGCGGCGTAGACGTCGGCGGCCGGTCCGGCGGGCTCGCCGGACCACTGCTCGGGGGCCATGTAGGGCGGCGTGCCCGCGGGGGTCTCCGGCGAGCCGCTCGGCGTCGCGATGCCGAAGTCCGACAGCTTGCTGTTGCCGTCGGCCTGGATCAGCACGTTCTCCGGTTTGTAGTCCCGGTGGACGATGCCCGCGGCGTGCGCGGCCGACAGACCCGCGAGGGAGCCCTTCAGCACGACCAGCGCCGCCTCCGGGCTGGTCGAGCCGTGCGCGGAGAGGATCCTGCGCAGCGAGACCCCGTCGACGAGCTCCATGACGATCGCCGCGCCATCGCGCGCCTCGACGTACTCGTAGAGGCGCACGATGTTGGGGTCGTTCAGCTCCACCATGATCTGGGCCTCGTGCCGGAACCCGGCGAGGAAACGCCGATCCTGCCGCAGCTCCTCCCGCAGATACTTGATCGCGACGTAGGCGCCCGTGGTCACGTAGGTCGCCAGCACGACCCGCCCGGCGCCGCCCGCGCCGAGTTCGCGCACCTCGCGGTAGCCCGGTACCGACCAGGCGTTCATAACGCCGCCCCCTCGGATCAGGTCGTCGCCCCACCCATCGCTCGCGACGGGCCGCATCTGCCAGACACTCCCCAGCCCTGACTCAAGGTCTCACCCGAAAGGGCGGTTGTCACCGGAGCAAAAAAGTCACCTTGCGGATGTAGTCCTGGCCTGCGTGGTCACGTGACGGGCCGTGCGTACGGCGAGGTCGCGGGCGCGGTCCACGTCCACGCCCACCAGTCGGCCCCCGCGCTTGACGACCCGCCCGCCGACCAGCACCGTGTCGACGGCGGCGGTGCCGGCCGCCGTGACGATCGCGGCGACCGGGTCGTGCACGGGCGCGAGGCCGGGGGCCGCGGCGTCGAGGATCACGATGTCGGCCTGCTTGCCGGGGCGCAGCGAGCCGATCCTGTGGTCCATCCCGATCGCCGCCGCGCCTTCGATCGTCGCCATGGCGAGCACGTCCGACACGGTGAGCTCCGGCGCCGCCTGTCCGGCGCGTCCGGCGGCGAACGCCGCGCGCATCACCGAGAACATGTCGCCGGGGGCGTCGGTGACGGTGTCCACGCCGAGCCCCGTCGCGATGCCGGACGACCGCAGCCTGCCGGTCTCAGGGTGGCCGTGCCCCATCTGCGACTCCACCACCGGGGCCACCGAGGCCGTGCCGCCGCTGCCGGCGACCAGCTTCAGCGCCTCGTCCGGGATGCCGTTGCAGTGCACGAACAGCACGTCCGGGCCGAGCAGGCCGGCGTCGTGCAGCCGTTCGACCGGGCCCGCGCCGGTGGCGTGCAGGCTGACGCGCAGGCCGAGGTCGCGGGCGAGCGCCCAGTCGGCCCGCGCCGCCTCCACCGAGCCGTAGACCGGGCCCCAGGCGGCCAGGGCGGGGGTGACCAGGCCGTCGTCGGACGGCAGGAGCGCCGAGCGCACCCGACGCACCTCGTCCTCCGCGCGGTCGGCGTCGCCCGTTCCCCGATGGGCGTACCCGAAGACCGCCCGTACGCCGGACTCGCGCAGCGCCTCCACGGCGGCGTCGGTGTGGCCGGGGGTGAGCTGGATGTGCGACCAGTCGTACACGGTGGTGACCCCGGCGTCGAGCGCCTCGATCGCGCCCCACAGGTTGGCTGCGTACACGTCCTCCGCGCGGAACGCCGGGGTGAGGGTGCCGAGGACCAGGTCGAGGTACGCGCCGAGCGTCGCGTCGGCCGCGATGCCGCGCAGCACGCTCTGCCAGACATGGCGGTGGGTGTCCACGAAGCCGGGGAGCACGATGCCGCCCGCGGCGTCGATGATCTCGGTGCCCTCCTCCCAAGCGCCTGCCCAGCCGCCCGCCCGGTCGTCCGGCCGGTCGTCCGGCCGGTCGTCCGGCCGGTTCTCTGCCCGGTTCTCTGCCCGGTCATCGGGTCTCGGCTCGACCGACACGATGACGCCGTCCTCGATGACGACGGTCGCGTCCGGCACGACGTGTGGACGTGGTTCGGTGTCGACGACGGTGCCGTTGACGATGATCGTTTTCATACCGCAGACCTCTTTCCCAAATGCTTTTGGTAAAGCTTTTTAGAAAGCTATCAGGATGAAGGACTAAGCTCAAGGGCATGCGAGAGCGGGACCGGGTCGACGAGATGATCGAAGGGTGGCGGGCCGAACTGCCGGAGGCGGCCACCGTCCAGTTGGAGATCGTCAAGCGCGTCAGCCTGCTCAAGTCCCGCATCGAGGAGGTCACGCAGGCGGTGCTCGGCCGCCATGGCCTGACGTACGCGGAGTTCGACGTGCTCGCCACCCTCCGCAGGGCCGGCCGGCCATACCGGCTCAAGCCGAGCAGGCTCGCCTCTCACCTGATGCTCACGACCGGGGGGACGAGCAACATCCTGCAGCGGCTGGTCGCCGGGGGGCTGGTGGAGCGGGAGCCCGATCCGGCGGACGGGCGCAGCTCGTGGGTGCGGCTCACGCCGCTCGGCGTCGAGAAGGCCGAGGAGCTGGCGCTGGCCACGACCGTGGCACACCGGGAGCTGCTGGCCGACGTGCCGGAACCGGCCATGCGAGCCCTGGCCGACCAGCTCAGGGACGTCCTGCTCGCGCTGGGCGACCGCGCCCGGCCCTGAGCGTCCGCCGGTGCGGCGGCCGAGCCGTCACTAGGCGAGGGCGATCATGCGCCGGACGGTGTCCGGGTCGTCCAGCGCCTTGAGCAGGTATCGGGCCAGGTCCTCCCTGGAGATGCGCGTGCCGCCGCGCACGCTGTCGCCGACGGCGACGCGGTAGGCGCCCGTGGCCGGTCCGTTCGTGAGGCGGGGCGGCTGCACGACGGTCCAGTCGAGGTCACGGCGCTGCTCGAACAGATGCCCGCCCTGGCCCCCGCGGTGGCCCGGTTGCGCGCGACCCTGGGGGAGGGGGACCCGGCCGCGAGCCTGCGGGAGTTCGCCGTGGCGGCGATCCCTACTTCGGCAGGTCGCTGCCGCTCATCGCCGGCCTGCTCGCGGAGGCCTCGCTGCGGGAGGGCTTCCGGGAGATGCTCGCGGGCACCGGCGGCGGTCCGCACATACCCGTCGCGGTCCTCGGCCGTCACCTCGCCGAGGAACAGCGGCTGGGCAGGTTCCCGGCGGGGACGAAGCCCGACGCCGCGGCGGCGCTCCTGCTAAGAGCGTGCTTCCAGCGGGCGGTCGTCGTGAGCCTCGTCGGCGGCCTCACCGACCTCGGCTCGGACGAGGACGCCGCCGCCGATCTGGTGGCGGCGGTCCTGGGAAGCGCGGGCCCTCGCGATCCGGCGCCCCGAAGCCGGCTCTAAGGTGCTTGTCATGCCGCGCAACCTCATCGTGTCCGGGGGAGTGGCCCACGACTTCCCGGCCACCTCCGCCGCCCTCGCGGACGTGCTCGCCGGGATCGGCGTCGAGTCGGAGATCACCGAAGACGTCGCCGGCGCCCTGGCCGCGCCCCCGCCGACCGGCCTCATCACGGTCAACGCGTTCCGCTGGACGATGGACGGCGACGACTTCGCGGACGAGCGAGACCGCTGGCGCTTCGAGACACCCGAATCCGTGAGGCGGACGGTGCTCGACCACCTCGCGAGGGGCGGCGGGCTGCTCGCCGTGCACACCGCCTCGCTCTGCTTCGACGACTGGCCCGAGTGGGCCGAGATCATCGGCGGCGCCTGGAGGTGGGGCCGGTCGTACCATCCGCCGATCGGCCCGGCGAAGATCCGCCTCGGCTCCGGCCACCCGATCGTCGACGGCCTGAGCGGCTTCGAGGTGACCGACGAGGTCTACACCGACCTCGACGTCCTCCCCGATGTGGAGCCGCTGGCGTACTCGGAGGACCAGCCCCTGTTGTGGGCGAGGAGCATGGCGGGCGGCAGGGTCGTGTACGACGCGCTCGGCCACGACACCCGGTCGTACGCCCACCCGGTGCGCCGCACGCTGCTCCGGCGGGCGGCGCGGTGGCTCCTCGGAGACCGACTCTGACCCGCCGGCCCTGGCTGACCCGCCGGCCCTGACCCGCCGGCCCTGGCACGCCCGACTTACACACCGGCCCTGAACGCCGGCCCTCCCCGCAGGCCCTTACGCTTCGGGCATGTTGCGCAGCGCCTCACGGCGGCTCAGCCCGCTGAGGCCCTGGTGCTTCACGTAGCGGAGCACCTCCTGCGGGTTGGTCTTCGCGTACTCGCGCAGCGCCCAGCCGATCGCCTTGCGGGCGAAGAAGTCGGTGTCCGACAGGCTGGGCTCGATGCAGGCGTAGAGCAGGTGGACGTCGGTGCGGTCCTTGAAGGAGTTCTGGCACAGGATGGCGGTGCGCCGCTTCCACAGGTCGGGGTCGTGCGCCCACTCCAGCACCATGCGGCGCATGCTGTCGGGATACAGCCGCAGCAGCGTGCCGATCCGGTGCACGGCGATGTCGTCCACCAGGTCCCACCACGCCCCTGTGACGATCATCTCCTCGTACATGGGGATCGTGTAGAGCGTCTGCCAGGACCGGTAGAGGCGGTGCGCGGACAGCTCGATGGCGGCGTAGCGCTCCTCGCGGTATTCCGCCTCTCGCCACAGCGCCAGCACCGCCCTGCGCCACTCGGGGGCGCTGTCGAGCCGGTGCTCGTTGAAGACCTTGCGCAGCGCGGCCCGCCGCGGCACCGCCGGGACCCCGAGGAACGGCATGTCCGACTTCATGTACGACCGCATGCCCGCGGCCCGGGCGGGGTCGGCGAGCTCGGTCAGCGCGAGCCGTACGGCCTTGAGGAGTGTCATCACGGCTGGCTCGCCCGCTCTCCGGTCGCCAGGCCGTCGAACAGCAGCTTGACGAAGTGGTCGGCAAGGGCGTCGGTGTCGAGCCTGCCGCCGGGACGGAACCAGCGCACGGTCACCCAGATCGTGTCGCGGATCATCCGATAGGTGAGCTTGGGATCGACGTCGGGACGGAACTGGCCGATGGCCTGGCCGCTCGTGATCTGCTCCACCCACAGGCGCTCGACCTCGTCCTCGGCCCGCACCAGGTAGTCGAACCGGTCTCCGGGCAGCGAACGCAGGTAGTTCCAGTCGTTCTGCATGACCGTGATGGCCGCCCGGTGGTCCTCCAGGGTGCCGAAGCCGATGCGGACCATCTCCGCGAGGATCGAGCGCGGGTCGGTGTGCGTGCCCAGCGCCGCGCGATAGCGGGCGATCAGATCCTCGAGGAAGGTGCGGAGCACCTCGTCGACGATCGTCTCCTTGGAGTCGAAGTGGTGGTAGAGGCTGCCGGACAGGATGCCCGCCTCCAGCGCGATCTCCCGCACCGTGGTGGCCTGGAAGCCCTTGCGTGCGAACAACTCGGCGGCGAGCTTGACAAGGTGGTCACGCCGTTCGGACGCCGAACCCGCCGTCCCCCGCTTCGCCCTGACCGGCGCGGCCGTGCCGCCGGAGTCCTTACGCTGGTTCACGGCTCCCATTATGACTGTCGAGCAAGAGCTTGTTCACATTCTCGCCTCGTACGACCTCCCCGCACGGGCGGGATCGGTAGGGCAGGATCGAACCCATGGCGAAAATGGGGTATCCGTTCACCTTGGGGGTGGCATCAGGAGAGCCGTTATCCGACGGCGTGATCCTGTGGACCCGCCTGGCCCCCGAGCCACTGCATCCGACACAGCCCGGCGGCATGCCCAACCGGGCGATGAGCGTACGGTGGGAGCTCGCCGAGGACGACAAGTTCAAGAGGATCGTCCAGTCGGGCACCGCGCCCGCGCAGCCGGACTGGGCGCACAGCGTGCACGTACGCGTCGCCGGGCTGCGGCCCGCGGCCGACTACTTCTACCGCTTCTCCATCGAGGGACACGTCAGTCCGGTGGGTCGCACCAGGACCGCGCCCGCTTCCGATTCGACCGCCCCCGTCCGGTTCTGCTTCGTCTCCTGCCAGCGTTACGAGCACGGCTACTTCACCGCGCTGCGCCACCTCGCCGCCGAGCGCCCCGACCTGGTGCTCCACCTCGGCGACTACATCTACGAGTACGGCAAGCCGAAGAACCCCAAGCCGGGCCGCTGGGTGCGCCCGCTGGAGTCGACGGCCGAGTGCACGACGCTCGGCGCGTACCGCAACCGCTACGCCCGCTACAAGATGGACCCGGACCTGCAGGCCGCCCATGCCGCCGCGCCGTGGGTCGCGATCCCCGACGACCACGAGGTCCGCGACAACTGGGCCGGCGCGCTGCCCGGCGACGGCGGCAGCCCCGCCGCCTTCCTCAAGCGCAGGGCCGCGGCGTTCAAGGCCTACTACGAGCACCAGCCGCTGCGCGTCCACCCGTCCGGCTCCGCGCTGCAGAACTACCGCTGGCGGCCGTACGGCCGGGTGGCCGACTTCCTGCTCGCCGACACGCGGCAGTATCGCGAGGGGCGCGACATGCTCGGCGCCGAGCAGGAGAAGTGGCTGACCGGCCGGCTGCGCGGATCGACGGCCCGGTGGAAGGTGCTCGCGCAGGCGGTCTTCTTCTCCCAGCGCAGGTTCCCGCTCGAAGCCGTCAGCGCCGACGCCTGGGACGGCTACCCGGACTCGCGGGCCCGCGTGCTCGCCGCCGCCCCCGACGGGATGGTCGTGCTGAGCGGCGACGTGCACAGCGCGTACGCGAGCGACGTGCGCGCCGACTGGGCCGATCCGGCCTCGCGCGCCCTCGGGGTCGAGTTCGTCGGGCCGTCGGTGACGAGCGCGCCGGGCATCACCGACGCAAGCGAGATCCTCTCGCTGAATCCGCACATCGCGTTCTTCGACAGCCGCCACGGCTACGTGTCCTGTGCGGCCGACATGGAGAACTTCCGCGCGGACTACCGGGCCGTGGCCTTCGTGGACCGTCCCGGCGCGCCACTGACGACCATCGCGGGCTTCGAGGTGAAGGAGAACCGGCTCCACCGCACCGACGTGTGATCCAGGGCGACAACCCAGGCCCGCCCCCTAGCAAATAGGAAACTTTCCTATTAGATTGCGGGGCATGCCTGAGCGATGCCATGTGGGCGCAGCATGAAGCGAAGCCCTGACCTGCTCCGTCTGGCCGACACGGTCCTGTTGCCCGGCTTCACCGGGACCACCGCACCCGACTGGGTGCGGCGGCGGCTCGCCGGCGGGCTCGCCGGTGTGGTGCTGTTCTCCCGGAACGTCGACACCCCGGCCCAGCTCGCCGCGCTGACCTCGGCCCTGCGCGCGGAGAACCCCGAGATCCTGATCGGCATAGACGAGGAGGCGGGGGAGGTGACGAGGCTGGAGGCCCGCACGGGCAGCTCGCGGCCGGGCAACTACGCCCTCGGCGTCGTGGACGACGTGGACCTGACCGAGCGGGTGGCCCGCGGCATCGGGCGGGACCTGCGCGCGGTGGGAGTGAACATCGACTTCGCCCCGGCCGCCGACGTCAACTCCAATCCCGACAATCCGGTCATCGGCCTGCGGTCGTTCGGCGCCGATCCGCTGCTCGTCGCGCGGCACACGGCCGCCTGGATCCGCGGCCTGCAGTCCACCGGCGTGGCGGCCTGCGCCAAGCACTTCCCCGGGCACGGCGACACGTCGGTCGACTCCCACCACGGCGTGCCGCGCGTCACGGTCTCCCGCGAGGAGCTGGCCGAGGTCGAGCTGTGGCCGTTCCGGGTGGCCATCGACGAGGGCGTGCGCTCGATCATGACCGGCCACCTGCTGGTCACGGCGTACGACGAGGAGCTGCCGGCCACGCTCAGCCCCCGCGTCCTCACCGGCCTGCTGCGCGAGGAGCTGGGTTTCGAGGGCCTCATCGTCACCGACGGAATCGAGATGGCCGCCGTGTCGGGCCGGTACGGCCTGGGCGGCGCGAGCGCGATGGCGGTCGCGGCCGGGGCCGACGCCGTCTGCGTGGGCGGGGAGAACGCCGACGAGGCGACCTACGAGCACATCCGCGCCGCCGTCGCGGACGCGGTGACCGAGGGCAGGCTGCCGGAGGAGCGGCTCGCCGACGCCGCCGCGCGGGTGCGCGCCCTGACCGCCTGGCAGGCGCAGGCCGCCCAACCCGTGGACGACGGCCGAGACGAGGGAGGGGACGAGGGAGGGGACGACGGCAGGGACGAGGCCGGGCTGGTCGCCGCCCGCCGGGCCGTACGGGTGACCCGGCACCGCGCGGACGGCCCGCTGCCGCTGACGGCCGCCCCGCACGTGGTGGAGCTGGCGCCGGAGACCAACCTCGCGATCGACAAGGACATGCCGTGGGGCGCGGGGGAGCCGCTGGGCAAGCTGCTGCCCGGCACCACGGTCACCCGGCTGCGGCAGCCGGACGTGCACAACGGCGTCGCCGGCACGGTGCTGCGCCAGGCCGCCGACCGGCCCCTCGTGGTCGTGGTGCGGGACGCCCACCGGCACCCCTGGCAGACGGACCTGCTGGAGAGCCTGCTGGCCGCCCGGCCGGACGGCGTCGTGGTCGAGATGGGGCTGCCGGGCCGTACGGACCTGGGCGCGGTGCACATCGCCACGCACGGTGCCGCCCGGGTCTGCGGCCAGGCGGCGGCCGAGGTGCTCGCCGGCCTCGCCTGACATTGCCCATAGCATTGGTCACTGCTGACATGCGAATGGGAGCGTAATGAAGGTCGCCTACGTCACCACGGACCATCCGGCCGCCGAGCAGGACGACGAGCGGGAGACCGCCCTCACCGCCTGGCTCGGGGCCGGCATCGAGGGCTCGCCGGTGAACTGGAGGGATCCCCGCGTCGACTGGTCGGACTTCGACGCGGCGGTGGTTCGCTCGCCCTGGGACTACATCCTTTATCGGGACGAGTTCGTCGCCTGGGCCCACCGGGTGGGGTCGGTGACGCGGTTGCTCAACCCCGCGCCGGTGATCGAGTGGAACACCGACAAGACCTACCTGCGCACGCTCGGCGTGCCCACCGTGCCGACGCACTGGGCGGAGCCGGGTACGGAGCTGCCCGAATGGGACGAATACGTGGTGAAGCCCGCCGTCTCGGCGGGGGCGCGCGACACCATCCGCACCACGGACCGGAACGCCGCCGAGAGCCACGCGGCGACGCTGCTCGCCGCCGGCCGCACGGTCATGGTGCAGCCGTACGTCCCGTCCGTCGAGCAGGAGGGCGAGCTGTCGCTGCTGTACTTCGGCGGACAGTTCAGCCATGCCGTACGCCGGCACCCGATGCTCACCGGGGTGGCCGAGACCGCGGAGAACCGCGCCACGCTGCGCGACCCGGACGACGACCAGTTCGCCCTCGCGGAGCGGGTGCTGGCCGCCGTGCCGGAGACCCTGCTGTACGCCCGGGTGGACCTGGTGCGGATGCCGGACGGCGAGCCGGTGCTGATCGAGCTGGAGCTCACCGAGCCCTACCTCTTCCTGCGGCACGAGCTGGCCGCGCCCGACCTGTTCGCCGAGGCCCTCGCCGAGATGCTCAAGGGCTGAGCGCCCGCTCCGCGGCGGCGAGCGCCAGCCGTACGGCGTCGGCCGGGTCGGCGGCGGACACCGGACCGGGCACGGGAAGGCCCTCGGCGTCGAGGACCCGCCACCCACCGAGGGTGATCACGGGCGTGCCGCCCCGCTGGGCGAGCGCCAGCTCGGACAGCGTGCCCCAGGAGCCGCCGACGACCACGACCGCGTCGGCGGCCCGCACGATCAGCGCGTTGCGGGCCTCGCCCAGGCCGGTCGGCAGGGCCACGGTGAGGTCCGGGCTCGCCCCGGCGCGGTCGCGGCCGGACAGGACGCCGACCACGACGCCCCCGGCCTCCCGCGCGCCCGCCGCCGCGGCGGCCATCCCCCCGCCATAGCCGCCGCACAGCACGACCACGCCGCGCCCGGCCAGCAGGCGGCCCACGGCGTGGGCCGCCTCGGCCTCCTGCGGGGTGCACTCGCCCGGCCCGCACACCGCCACCTGCCACATGGTGACCACGTTAGGCGGAGATGCCCCCGTCGACGGGGATCACGGTGCCGGTCAGGTAGGAGCCGGCCCGGGAGGCCAGGAAGATCGCCGCGCCCGCCATGTCGTCGGGCCTGCCGATGCGGCCCAGCGGGACGTTGCTCTCGATCGCGCCGCGCATCTGGGGGTCGTCGAGCGCGAAGGCCATCATCTTCGACTCGAACGGCCCGGGCGCGATCGCGTTGACCGTGATCGACTCCCGGGCGAGCTGGCGGGCCAGATGCCGGGTCAGCATGTGGACGCCTGCCTTGGCCGCCGAGTAGGCGTAGTTCTCCATGAACGGCACCCGGAGCCCGTCGATCGACCCGATGTTGATCACGCGGGCCGGGTCGCCGGGCGACGCGGCGGCGCGCAGCAGGGGCAGGAAGCGGCGGGTGAGGAAGAAGACGCCCTTGACGTTGATGTTCCAGAGCTTGTCGAAGGCGTGCTCCGGATACTCCTCCAGCGGCGCGCCCCAGCTCGCCCCCGCGTTGTTGACGAGCACGTCGAGCCGGCTCTCCCGCTCCGACACCGCCTGCACCAGCGTCTCGACGCCGTCGGAGGTGGACAGGTCCGCCTGTACGGCGTGGCAGCCCAGCTCGGCGGCCGTGGCCTCCAGCTCGTCCTTCTTCCGTGAGGAGATGTAGACGGTGGCGCCCGCGTCGAGGAACCCCCGCGTGATCATCTTCCCGATGCCCCGGGACCCGCCCGTGACGACGACCGTCTTGCCTTCCACCGAGAACAGAGTCATGCGGGCAGCATACCGACCGGTCGGTTCCGCGTCAGGCCCGGAAACCGCCGTACGTTCCGCGGAAGAACACCAGCGGGCCGCCGTCGTCGTGCCGGTCGAGCCCGGTGACCCGGGCGACGACGATCACGTGGTCGCCGGCCGGGTGTTCCGCGTCCACCGCGCAGTCGATCCAGGCGAGCGCGCCGTCCAGCACGGGCGCGCCCGCGGGGGACAGTGCCCACGACAGGCCCGCGAACTTGTCCCCGCCGGGGACGGCGAGCCGGTCGCACACCTGCCGCTGGTGGTCGGCGAGCACGTTGACGCACAGGGCGGGCGCGGCCTTCAGGCGCGGCCAGCTCGTGCTGGCCCGCGAGACGCAGAACGACACCAGCGGCGGGTCGAGGCTCACGGACGTGAAAGAGTTGACGGCCAGGCCGCACGGCTCCCCGGTTTCCGGGTCGATCGCGGTGACGGCCACGACGCCGGCGGCGTACCTGCCGAGGACGTTCCTGAAATGCTGGGGATTGACGGCCGGAATTCTCCTGGCGCCGTCACGGCCGACCTTCCGGGCCACAGGGATGCTCATCGCGCACGTGCCTCCTCGGTCGCCTCCCCATGAAGTCAAGGAGGGCCGGAGTCGATGCATTCCCTGCGCGTGATCAGCGGTGGCCGATTGACGGTGGCCGATTGACGGTGGCTGCTCGGCGGTGGCTGCTCAGCGGGGCTTTCTAACGGTGGCGCGTCCTGGCGGGCGTGGGGGACCCGCCAGGACGCGCTCCGCCCCGGCGCGAGACCTCGACCCCGGCGAGGGTTGGGGTCGAGACCTCGTTCATTCGCGCGGAGTCTGTGGGGAGCGGCCGTTCTCGACCGGACGCTCCGGCGCGCTGTCGTACCGCATGTTCGGGCATGTCACGCCGTTCCCGCACAAGGCGGTCATGTCGGTGGATACCGACAGCTCTGACATGCCGCTCCCGTCGCTCTGGTAGGTCTGGGCTCTGCAGGCCCGGCCTCTGTGGGTCCGGGTTGGGGGCTCGCGCCAGGGCGAGTTCGGCGTTCTCGCACCGACCGCCCTCACGTGTCCCTCCATTGGATGGATTTGTACCAACGTTTGGATAATGCGCGGCTGGGTGGGCTCTGGTCAAGGGGTTGTTTCCCGGTAGACCGAGATCCTCTAGATTTGTTGGAACAAAAGGGTGGATTGAGGAAAGATGGCACGATCGTCGCTCTACCAGCAGGTGGCCGCCGAAGTACGCAGGGCCATCTATGCGGGCGAACTCGCGCCGGGCGACCAGATTCCGACCGAGGCCGACCTCATGGAGGCACACGGCGTCAGCCGCAACACCGTGCGGCTGGCCCTGGGCGAGCTGGAGAACGAGGGTCTCATCCTGCGGATGCGCCGGCGTGGAACGTTCGTACGCGAGCGCCGCCCGCTCCTCATGCGCCCCCAGGACGAGTTTCTCCCGTACGACCAGGAGGGGCGGCGCTTCGACACGTTCGTGCACGCGGTCCGCTCCGAAGGACGTACGGCGGACCAGCGGATCGAGGTCTCGATCGTCGAGCCGCCCGAGGACGTGGCCACCCGCCTCGCCCTCGCCGACGGCGCGCTGGCCGTCGTGCGCCGCCGGCTGCGCTTCGTCGACGGCCAGCCGTACAACACCTTGGACTCCTACTTCCCCCTGGAGATCGTGGGGGACTCCGAGATCGCCCGGCCCGGCGACATCACGCGCGGGGCCAACCGGGTGCTGGAGGAGTTGGGTCATCTCCAGGTACGTGTGATCGACGACCTCTCGGCCCGCATGCCGACATCCGACGAGTCGTCGCGGCTCCAGCTTGAGCCCGGCACTCCGGTCGTCGTCCACACCCGGGTCGGCTACGACGCCGACGACACGCCCGTCCGCGTCGCCGTGTCCGTGCTGCCCGCAGACAAGCATCTGATCCGATACGAGCTGGAACGTCATTGACGAGGCCCGGACGCCCTCTGGCCTGAGCGGGCGTCCCCGGCCGACGGGCCCTCCTCCGGAGGGCCGCTTCCGCGATTCCCGTCCTGACCCCGGCAGGGGACCGCGCCGAACCCGCGCGCCCTAGCGGGCCCGCCGTCTCCCGGACGGACGCTGTACGGCATCCAGCCGTCACTCTCAGTGATCAAATCGCCGCCGTCGGCACGAAAGGAATCAGGCATGCCCGCGAACACCCTGGATCTTGTTATGGAACTCACGCTGCGTCGCGCCACCCCGGCCGACCTTGAGGGGGTCCTCGCCCTGCTGACGCGCACCGCCGGATGGCTGAACGGCCTCGGCGTCCGGCAGTGGCCCGCCGGGGGCTTCCCCGCCGAGCGCATCGAGCCGCTCATCGGCGCGGGCGTCATGTATCTCCTGGACGACGGCTCCCCGGAGCCGGCCGCCACGATCGCCGTGGACGGCCACGCCGACCCCGAGTTCTGGACCCCCGCCGACCGCCCCGGCGACGCGCTCTACGTCCACAAACTCGCCGTGAGCAGGACATGCTCGGGCCAGGGACTGGGGGAGGTGCTGCTCGACTGGGCAGCCCTGCGGGCCGCCGCGCACGACCGGCCCTACCTGCGGCTCGACTGCGCCAAGGACAACGCCCGCCTGCAGGCGTACTACAAGAAGGCGGGCTTCCGGCACGTCCGCACCGTCGACCTGCCGCATCGCGCCTCCGGCGCGCTGTTCGAGCGGGACGCCGGCGCCGCGATCCCGGCCGCGCCGTCCCGTCGGCGCACGCCGATGGTGCCGGCCCAGCGCTCGGGACATGCGGTGCAAGCCTGGAGAGTTCTTGACATCACCGCTCACAACGAGTTGATCGAGTGCTGAACAGGGCGGATGCCGTGAGGCCCCGCAAAGGGACCGGATACTGTTCACTTCATGACGGGATCCCTCCTTGAAGTGATCGCGCTCGACGTGCGTGACGCCGTGGCCGCCGAGGAGGGCGGAGCGGACCGCCTGGAAATCGTGTCCGGCATGGACGTGGGCGGGCTCACCCCCTCGGCGGACCTCGTCGCGGCGATCGCACGCGAGTGTGGGCTGCCGCAGATGGTCATGCTCCGCTGCAACGCCGGGTTCACCGTGTCCCCGGAGGAGCTCGACCGGCTGCGCGGCCACGTCAAGGAACTCGCCGAGGCCGGCGCGGCGGGCTTCGTCTTCGGCTTCCTTTCCGAGGACGGGTCGGTCGACAGGGAGGCGACGGACGCGCTGATCCACGCGGTCTCGCCGCTGCCCTGGACCTTCCACCGCGCCGTGGACAACGCCGCCGACGTCCGGGCCGCCTGGCGTGCCGTACGGCTGCTGCCGAACCTGGCGACCGTCCTCACGTCGGGCCTGCCCGAGGGGGTCGGCAGCGGCCTCGGCGTGTTACGCGCGCGGGCCGAGGCGGGGGACGCCTCGCTGGTGCTCGCGGGCGGCGGCCTGCGCGAGGAGCACGTGCCGGTCCTGCTCGACTACGGCATCCGCGCTTTCCATGTTGGCACCGCCGTACGGGGCTCCTGGCAGGAGCCGGTCGACCCGGGCCTCGTCAGGCGCTGGCGCGGCATCGTGGACCGGCTCTGAGCACCTGGCTCTGGCCACCCGGTTCTGGCCACCCTGGCCACCTGGCTCTGGCCACTCTGCCCTGACCGTCGGGCCCTGACCGTCGGGCCCTGACCGTCGGGCCCTGACCGTCGGGCCCTGACCGTCGGGCCCTGACCGTCCGGCCCTGACCGTCCGGCCCTGACCGTCCGGCGCCGAGACTCAGGCGCGGCGTCGGGCGACCAGGACGGCGTCGCGGCTGGTGACCTCGTGGCCCTCCGGGTCGACCGCCGTGCGCGGCCGGGCCTCGGCCGCCGCGATCTCCCACTCGGCCGGATCGAGCGACGCCGCGACCTCCTCGGCGGTGAACATCATCTGCGGGAAGTGCATCTTCCGGACCCTGGTCACCAGATCGGACGGGTGGTGCCCGACGATCAGCAGGGTGCCGCCCGGGGCCACCGCGGCCGCCAGCCGGGCGAACAGCGTCCGCCTGGCCTCACCCGGCAGGTGCATGTACTGCGCGGACACCAGGTCGTACGCGTCCTCGGGGAAGACATGGTCGCGCAGGTCCGCGCGCACCCACTCGGTGCGGTCGGCGACGCCCGCGTCGACGGCGTGGGCGGCGGCCCGCTCCAGCGCCGTGGCGGAGATGTCGGCTCCCGTCACCCGCCAGCCCCTCGTGGCGAGCCAGACGGCGTCGGCGCCCTCACCGCTGCCGACGTCGAGGGCCCGGCCCGGAGGAAGCTGCGCGGCCTCGGCGACGAGCTGCGGGTTGGGGTCGCCGCTCCAGATCGCCGGCCGGGAGCGGTAGCGCTCCTCCCAGGCCGCCTCCTCGAACATCGTGCGCATGTCGTCGCGGTAGGCCGCGACGGCCTCACGGGTCTCCTCGGCGACGAGGTCCGCGTTGATCGCCGCCCCTGCGGCCAGGCCCGCGGCGGCGGACGCGATCACCACGGCGCGTACGTCCGTCACGTTCCCCGCCACGTAGACCCCCGGCACGGCGGTCGCGCCGGTCGGCTCAGCGGCAATCCGGGTGCCCGCCAGGTGGCCGCCGAGCTCCACCTCGACCGGCTTGAGCCCGAGTGACTCCAGCACCTGGGACCGGGTGGTGAGCGGTGCGCCGACGACCAGCGCGTCCAGCGCGACGACCTCGCCGGAGGCCAGCCGCACCCCGGTGAGCGCGTCACCGGTCACCTCGATCCCCGTGACGGGGCCTTCGGCGACCGGGATCCGCCGCGCGGCGAGCCGCTCGGCATCCTCCTCGGACGGCGCGGGGCAGTGGTGGGCCAGGAACACCACGTCGTCGCTCCACTGCCGCCACAAAAGGGCCTGCTCGACGGAGAGCGGCCCCATGGCCAGCACGCCGATGCGCCGGTCGCGCACCTCCCACCCGTGGCAGTAGGGGCAGTGGAGCACGTCGCGGCCCCACCGCCCGGCCAGGCCCGGCACGTCGGGCAGCTCGTCCACGGCCCCGGTCGCCACCAGCAGCCGGCGGGCCCGGACGGCGCGGCCGTCGTCCAGCGTCACGAGGAAGCCGTCGCCCTCCCGCGTGGCCGTCTCGGCCCGCCCGGTGACGACCTCACCGCCGTACCCGATCACCTCCTCGCGCCCGGCCGCCCGCAGCTCGGCGGGTGGCGTGCCGTCCAGGCCGAGGTAGTTGTGCATGTGCGCGGCCGGGGCGTTGCGCGGCTCTCCCGCGTCCACCACCAGCACCGACCGCCGGGCCCGCGCCAGCGCCAGGGCTCCGCTGAGCCCCGCCGGGCCGCCGCCCACCACGACCACGTCGTACTTCTTCTCGTCCACCTCTGCCTCCCGTGTCGGCGTCTGCTGTCGACGTCGGGCCCACAGTGCGGCACAGGTGGCGAAGGCGGCAAGGAACCTTGCCGATATGGCAAATCCCGTGCGTACTGTCCAGGGTGGGCGCGGCCGGCCGGGGGCAGCAGGGGGCCATGGCCGGCCGGTCTCGGCAGAGGCCGTGGTGGGCCCGGTGTCGGCAGAGGGACCGGTCTCAGCAGAGAGCGCGGTCGGCCCGGGCCAGGGCGGCGACCAGGGTCCTGATCGTCGCCGGCTCGTCCAGCACGCCCCCCGAGGCCGCGCGCCGTTCCTGCCACGCGCGCACCCGGTCGGCGTACTTCTCGTAGCAGGCCAGGTGGAAGGCGTAGACGGTCGCGAAGCGGCTGACCAGATGCGAGGGGTGCATGTCCCAGCCCTGGTAGAAGCCGTGCGCCAGCGAGTGCGACACCAGCGCCGAGTGCCTGCGCAGGAGGGCGTGCACGTCGGCCGCCGCGTCCGAGGCCGGGGCCGCGGCCAGCGAGCCGTCCGACAGCTCCACGCCCGTCCCCGACAGCGCCGTCTGCATGACGTGCCGCGCGTGGTCGCAGGCCGGGTGGTCGAGCCGCTGCTCGTCCGGGGGCAGCCCGAGCGCGGCCGTGTAGTCGAACACGCCGAAGTGGGCGGCCGCCAGCCGGCCGCACAGCGAGGGCACCAGGTCGGCCGAGCGTTGGAGCATGAGCACGGTCTGCGGGGCCTCCACCTGCATCTCGAAGCGCAGCGTGCCCGGGGGCAGGCGCAACCCGTGCTCCAGCGCCTCCAGGCAGCGTGCGAACTGGTGCAGGTAGTCCTCCATGAGGACCTTGGGGAACGTGACCGTGAACCCGTCGGGGACCCTGCCGGCCCGCCGTACGACCCCGGTCAGGAACCCGTCGAGCGTGCGCACCGAGCGCACCGGGTCGCCGTCGGCGAACGACTTCACCCGCAGCCCCCACCTGCGGGGCAGCGTGCCCGCCTCGTGCATCGCGGCCACGGCCGCCGCCGCCGACTCGGCGTGCCCGTCCTCCTCCTCGGGGGAGCGCGTGCCGTAGCCGTCCTCGAAGTCGATCCGCAGGTCCTCGATCGGCTCGGCGTGCAGCTTCCTGCGCACCCGGTCGTGCACGGGCTGGGCCAGCTCGAGGTCGAGATCGAACAGCTCGGCCAGCTCGGTTGGGGTGAACAGGAGCCGGTGGAGGAGATCGGTCGCGGCGTGCCGCCACTGCTGGACGATCTCCGCCGTCACCCGGTCCGCGGGCACATACACCGTGTGCACCGGCTGCCACGCGGGCTCCCTTACGGGGAAGCGGGCGAGCTGCTCGTCATGGGTCCCGGCGAAGCCGTCGAGCAGGCCGTCGAGCAGGCCGCCTGGGCCGGTCAGCGTCGTCTCCATAGGGACGATCCTCGCAGAAGCCCTCGCCACGAAGACCTCATCACACAACGTCGCTGCGCGACCACGTTCGGTTGGCTATTCTTTTCCCCGAACGGCCGATCGAACAGGTGATCGAATCGGTGGGGGAAAAAGAAACGGCCCCCTGCCGGGGGCCGTAGAGCCCGGGGACGTAACCCCGGGCGCGGTGACTCCATGTTAGGAGATGATGGCGTTGCGCGACAACCCCGTTCCCCAGGTCCTGCGTGTCGGGGTCTACGTGGACGGGTTCAACCTCTACTACGGACTGCGCTCCCTGCGGGGACGCCGCTATCTCTGGCTCGATCTCCACGCGTTGGCGGGCCGGCTGCTGAGGTCCGGGCAGACGCTTGCGACCGTCCGCTACTTCAGCGCCCACGTGCGCGGCGAGCCGGCCGCGCTGCTGCGGCAGAAGACCTACCTCGCGGTCCTGGAGAGCCTGGGGGTCGAGGTGGTGCTGGGGCGGTTCCAGGAGCAGCGGGCCTCCTGCCGGGCCTGCGGCGTCTCCCGGCGGACCTACGAGGAGAAACAGTCCGACGTCGCGCTGGCCGCCGCGATGGTCGGCGACGTCGCCCTCGACCGGGTCGACATGGTGCTGCTGCTTTCGGCCGACTCCGACCTGTGCGCGGCCATCGAGGCGGTGCGTCAGGTGGACGCCCGGCGCGGCGGCAAGACCCGGGTCGTCACCGTCTTCCCGCCCGGCAGACGTTCGGACGGCCTTCGCCTCGCGAGCGACGCCTGGTTTCCTCTCGGCGAGGCGCTCGTCAGGCAGTCGCAACTGCCCGATCTCGTGCCCGGCCGCGACGGAGGGCGCTACCACCGGCCCGCCCACTGGTCCTGACCACGCCACCCCGTCAGGACGAGACGCCCGTTCAGGACGTGACCCCAACGAGCCGTGTCAGGAGGCGCCCGTGAGCGCTCGGCCCCGCCGGAAACGCGGCACTCGTCAGGGCGCGCCCCCGTCAGCACCCGGCACCCGCGAGAAATCGACACCCGCCAGAGCCTGGCACCCGCCAGAAACGCGGCACTCGTCAGGGCGCGCCCTCATCAGGACCCGGCACTCGCCAGGACGCGGCCTTGTCAGGCCCCGGTCCTTGTCAGGACGCGCCGCCTGGGCGGGAGAGCCGGCCGCACGCGTTCAGCATCGCGTCCCTGCCCACCAGCTTCACCCGTTCGCCCCTCCCGAGGCTGCCGGCCAGCGCCGCCTCCGCGGCCTCGATCGCCAGCCAGTCCTCGTACGTCACCGGGCTCAGCCCGCGCGCGGCGAGCAGGTCGTCCAGCCGGGCGGTCGCCGTTCCCGGCACCACCTCGGCGAGCAGCGTGCGCACGGTCTCGGCGGCGTCGGACTTGTTGGTCCCGATCACGCCCGTCGGCCCGCGCTTGAGCCAGCCCGCGACGTACTGCCGGTCGGTCACCTTGCCGGCGACGTTCGGCACCGTCATCGTCGCCGGGTCGAACGGCACCCCGGGCAGCGCCACGCTCTGGTAGCCCACCGAGCGCATCACCATGTCCGCCGGGATCGTCTCGAAGTCGCCGGTCCCGACGACCCGCCCGTTCTCCAGCCGGGTCCGCTCCAGCCGTACGCCCTCGACCCGGGACACGCCGAGGATCTCCACCGGGCGCAGCCAGAAACGCACCTCCAGGCGGCGGGGCCGGTCGGAAGGCTTGCGCTCCGACCACGACCGCAGCACGTCCACGTTGCCCCTGACCTGGCGCGACAGCGTGGTCAGGTCCGCGACCGCGACCTCGTCGGGATAGGTGAGGACGTCGGCGTTCAGCAGCTCGCCGAGCTCCCGCAGCTCCTTCAGGGTGAACTTCGCGTGCTCGGGCCCGCGCCGGCCGACCATGTGGATCCGCTTCACCTTGGAGGCGGCCAGCCGGTCGAGCACCTCTTCGGGCACGTCCGTGCCGCGCAGCTCGTCGGCCGTCTTCGCCATGATCCGCACCACGTCCACGGCGACGTTGCCGACGCCGATGACGACGACCTCCTCCGCGTCGAGGGAGAACGTGTCCGGCGGGACGTCGGGGTGGCCGCAGTACCAGTTGACGAAGTCGGTCGCCGCGACGCTGCCCGGCAGGTCCTCGCCCGGGACTCCGAGGTGCCTGTCGACCATCGCGCCCGTGCAGTAGACGACGGCGTCATAGCAGGACAGCAGGTCGTCCGCCGACAGGTCGGCGCCCAGTTCGACGCCGCCCAGGAAGCGCACCCCCGGGGTCTCCAGAACCCTGCGCAGGTAGCCGGCGATCGACTTGATCGACGTGTGGTCGGGCGCCACGCCATAGCGGACCAGCCCGTACGGTGTCGGCAGGCGTTCGAGAACGTCCACCTCGACGGGGTCCTGCGACTGTTTGACCAGCGCCTCGGCCGTGTAGATGCCGGCCGGGCCCGACCCGACGATCGCGACGCGCAGTGTCACCATGGCCTCCAGCATCTGCGGATGCTCCCTGTCTGTGATTCTTTATCACCGCCGGTTGCACTGCCAGTGGAACGCCGTGCCGCGCACACCGGATTGTCATCCGTGTTGTGATGGTTCGCGGGGTTGCGGCGACCATGCGGCCACGATCAAAGTGATGCCCGTGGGCAGTGGGGCTAAAAGACGGGGAAACCCGCGGACGAGAAGGCCGGGCGGTGGCACCCTCCCTGACATGAGGGGACTCCGCGGGGGGCGGGACGAGCCCGGGGCCTCACCGGCCACGGTGCCCGGCCCGCAGAACGGTCAAGAGGACGGCGACGCGCCGCCGTCCGGCTCCGTGCCGGACGGGCTGAGGTATGAGGCACTGGGGCGGGTCATGGCCGCCTTATCCGGTGAGGCGGAGACGCTGGAGGCGTGCCGCGACCTGACATGGTGGCGGGGCACCGACCGCTCCTGGCACATCGAGTGGCGCGACGGCCCGTACGCCGCCGAGGTGGCGGCGCAGCTCCTTGACCGGATCGGCGAGCCCGGCCAGGACGCCGTACGGGCGGCCCCCGCGGGCCCGGCGACCACGTCCACGGCGATGCTGAACGTGATGGGCGTGACCTTCGTGCTGCGCGCCATCGACCCGTTCGGCATGGAGCGGTTGCGGACCAGGCCCGGCCTGTGGCGGCTGTCGGCGGCGCTGGACGGCCCGGCAGGCTCGGTCGGCACGGGTGGACGGGGCCGTCAGCACTGGGAGGAACTGCTCGGCGGCTGACGCCGGCGGCCCTGTATCGGCTCGCCGTTCGTTTTACGTGAGGCGGTGTGGCCCCCGGAGTCGATAGCCTTGGGGGCACATCGTCTTCGTCTCGTCCCTCCGGTCGTCTCCGAGGGTCCGTGAGGAGATCCGCATCGCACCCCGAGGGGGCGCCGCGGACGAGACCTCTTACGAGCAAGGAGTAGCCGTGCTGCTGCGTATGTCGACCCTGTTCCTGCGCACCCTGCGTGAGGATCCGGCGGACGCGGAAGTGCCGAGCCACAAGCTGCTCGTCCGCGCCGGCTACATCCGCCGCGTCGCGCCCGGCATCTACTCCTGGCTGCCGCTCGGCAAGATCGTGCTGGAGAACGTCGCGCGGGTCGTGCGCGAGGAGATGGACCGGATGGGCGCGCAGGAGGTGCTGTTCCCCGCGCTGCTGCCCCGGGACTTCTACGAGCCCACGGGCCGCTGGACCGAGTACGGCGACACGCTGTTCCGGTTGAAGGACCGCAAGGGCGCCGACTACCTCCTCGGGCCCACCCACGAGGAGATGTTCACCGACATGGTGAAGGGGGAGTACTCCTCCTACAAGGACTACCCCGTCACCCTCTACCAGATCCAGACGAAGTACCGCGACGAGGCCCGGCCCCGGGCGGGCATCCTGCGCGGCCGCGAGTTCGTCATGAAGGACTCCTACTCCTTCGACCTCGACGACGACGGCCTCAAGCGGTCCTACGAGATGCACCGCGAGGCGTACATCCGCATCTTCGATCGCCTCGGCATCGACTACAAGATCTGCTTCGCGATGTCGGGCGCGATGGGCGGGTCGGCCTCCGAGGAGTTCCTCGCCCCCTGCCCGACCGGTGAGGACCCCTTCGTGGCCTGCCACAACTGCGGATACGCGGCCAACGCCGAGGCGGTCGTCACGCCCGCGCCGCCCGCCGTCACCGCCGAGCAGCCCCCCATGAAGGTGCTCGACACGCCCGACACCCCGACGATCGAGTCGCTCGTCTCGTACGTCAACGAGACGTACGGCCTGGACATCACCGCAGCCGACACGCTGAAGAACCTCGTCGTCAAGGTCCGTACGCCGGGCTCCGACGAGGTCAAGACGGTGATCGTCGGCGTGCCCGGCGACCGCGAGGTCGACTTCAAGCGCCTTGAGGCGGCGCTCGCGCCCGGCGTGCCGGAGATCTTCGAGGCCGAGGACTTCGCCCGCCACCCCGGCCTGGTGCGCGGCTACATCGGCCCCCAGGTGCTCAAGGAGCTGGGGATCACCTACCTGGTCGAC
The DNA here is from genome assembly GCF_008033685.1 of Microbispora sp. CSR-4. Classification (NCBI taxonomy): domain Bacteria; kingdom Bacillati; phylum Actinomycetota; class Actinomycetes; order Streptosporangiales; family Streptosporangiaceae; genus Microbispora; species Microbispora sp. CSR-4. Next base: position 91,146 of record NZ_VJVX01000017.1, on the reverse strand, counting down.
CCCCGCGTGGTCGAGGGCTCGGCCTGGGTGACGGGCGCCAACGAGCCGGGCAAGCACGCCGCGCACGTGGTCGTGGGCCGCGACTTCCAGCCCGACGGCACCATCGAGGCCGCCGAGGTGCGGGCGGGCGACGCCTGCCCCCGCTGCGCGCACCCGCTGTCGATCGACCGGGGCATCGAGATCGGCCACATCTTCCAGCTCGGCCGCAAGTACGCCGACGCCGCCCAGCTCGACGCGCTCGGGCCCGACGGCAAGCCCATCCGCATCACCATGGGCTCGTACGGCGTCGGCGTGTCCCGGGCGGTGGCCGTGCTCGCCGAGCAGCGCCACGACGAGCTGGGCCTGGTGTGGCCCAGGGAGGTGGCGCCCGCCGACGTGCACATCGTGGGCACCGGCAAGGAGAACCAGATCGAGGTCGCGAGCAACCTCGCCGAGACCCTTGAGGCGCGGGGGCTGCGCGTGCTCGTGGACGACCGCCCCGGCGTGTCGCCCGGCGTCAAGTTCAAGGACTCCGAGCTGCTCGGCCTGCCCACCGTGCTGATCGTCGGCCGGGGCCTGGCCAACGGCGTGGTCGAGCTGCGCGACCGGGCCACCGGGACCAAGGAGGAGATCCCGCTGGACGAGGCCGTCGAGCGGGTGCTGGCCGCCTGCCGGGCCTGATCGCCGGGCACATCTGATCACCACACGGCGCCGCCGTCCCCGTACGAAGGGGGCGGCGGCGCCGTGTCGCTGAGCGCTGTCGTGGGCCGCCGTCCGCGGTGCCGGCCCATCGAGCCGGGATGGGCCTCCTGACGAGGGCGGCGGCGCCGCGTTGCTGTGCCTGTGGGGCGCTGCTCCGTGGGCCGCGCGACCTTGCCGGCTCGCTGGGCCGGACTGTTCCGGCAGGGCTTCCCGGTGCCGGGGCGGCGGGACCGTGTCGTTGTGCGCCGTCCGTGGGTCGCGCTGCTTACTCGCCGGGGCGGATCCTGCTGAACTCCAGGGCGAGGGCCCTATTGGCCGCCTTGGGCGGACTGCTCCGGCCGGGCCTCCTGGCCGGGGGCGGCGTCCGCCCCGGCCGATTCGGAGGAAGCGGCATCCGACCCTGCCCCCTCTGACCCTGCCTCCTCTGACCCGGCTTCCTCCGCAGGGGCGGCGTCGACGTCGGCGCCGCCGCGGCCCATGCCCGGGAACGGGTCGCCGATCTTCGGCTGCCAGCCGTACGCGCGGGTCGCGCACTCCTGCGCGGCCAGAGCGGCGAGCCGCCGCAGCGCCGGGTCGCGGTCGGCGGCGAGCTCCAGGGAGGCGGTGGTCACCCGCTGCTCCACCAGCACGGCCAGACGCACCGCGTCGGCCGGTTTGCGCACCTCGAAAGGCAGCAGGTAGGTGGGGCCGGGCTCGGCGGGCGTGCCGCCTCGCCGGGTGATGAGCGTCCGGAGCTGGTCGCGCCGTGCCCGGTGGGCGTCGAACCCTGCGGTGGCGCGTTTGAGCAGCGCGCCGCTGGTCTTCCCGCCGATCACTCCGTAGGCGTACACGGCGGCGTGCTCGGCGGACAGGGCCCGGTCGAGCGCGTCGCCGGTGGGCGCCTTGGAGGGCTCGGCCGCGCTCTCAGTCACGCACCCTCCCCAGGGCGACGACGTGGACGGCCTCGCACGCGCCGATGCTCGCCAGGAGCTGGGAGAGCGCGGGGGAGGCCGTGGCCATCTGCGCGGGTCGCGCCGACGCCGCGCGCCGTTCGGCGTCCCTGAGCGTCTCGACGGACACGACGGACACGGCGGACACGGCGGACGGCGACGGGGCCGCGGAGGACGAGGCCGGCGGCGCGGGGCTCGCGGGGAACGTTCCGCCCCCGGCGGGCAGGAGCGCGCGCAGCGCCTGGAGATGCGCCGCGTGACGCTGACGGAACGGCTCCAGCGCGGTGGCCTGGGCGGGCCGGGCGGCGACCGCCTGCCCGTAGAGCGAGACCAGGTGTTCCTTGCCCGTGATCAGCGAGGTGAGCAGCACGGTCTGCGGATCCGGAGCGGCCGGAGCGGCAGGCTTCCGCGGGGCCGGGGAACACCCCGCCGCGGCCAGACCGGCAGCGGCGGCGGAGCCCAGCAACACGCGTCTCGTCACCCGTGGCCCGCCGCTGTGTCTCACGACACAGCATCGTACGGCGCGGCGCGCACTGGTCATCGCCCGTGACCGTGTCGATCGTGCCCGTGTCGGATCGCCGCCCGGGTGTGGCGCTGTTTCCACCTCCCGGTGTCGATAGGCTGTTGGCACATCGGGCTTGGGCACCAGGGGCTTGGGCACTACGGTCACAGGCAACGATCACAGCCACACGGTCATTTGGGAGGTCGGCATGGGCAGCGACGCTCGACGCGGCCGCCTGGTTGAGCTGCTCGGCCCGGTCGTCGCCGCCGAGGGGTTCGACCTGGAGGACGTCACGGTCACACCGGCGGGCCGCCGGCGGCTGGTGCGCGTCGTGGTGGACCGGGACGGCGGTGTGAGCCTCGACGACGTGGCCGACGTGAGCCAGTCCGTTTCCAAGCGGCTCGACGAGGTGGACGTCCTCGGCGGCAGCCCGTACGTCCTCGAGGTCACCTCTCCCGGAGTCGACAGGCCGCTCACCGAGCCGCGCCACTGGCGACGGGCGCGCGGGCGGCTGGTGAAGGCCGAGCTGCGTGACGGCACCTCCGTGGAGGGCCGGGTGACCGAGGCCGGCGAGACCGATGTGGAGCTGGACGGCGCGCGCCGCATCGCGTACGGCGAGCTGGTGCGCGGCCGCGTGCAGGTCGAGTTCAACCGGCGCGACGCCGGGCTCGACGACGAACTTGACGAAGACCTCGATGTCGACGAAGACATCGACGACGCCGACGACGAGGGCTAGGGGGAGCCTTGTGGACATTGACATGAGCGTCCTGCGCAGCCTGGAGCGGGAGAAGGACATTTCCTTCGACCTGGTCGTCAAGGCGATCGAGGACGCGTTGCTGATCGCGTACTTCCGCACGGAGGGCGCGGCGCAGAAGGCGCGGGCCGAGCTGGACCGCGACACGGGCCATGTGATCATCTGGGCCGCCGAGCTGGACGAGAACGGCGAGGTCGTGCGGGAGTACGACGACACCCCGTCCAACTTCAGCAGGATCGCGGCCACCACGGCCAAGCAGGTGATCCTCCAGCAGCTGCGCGACGCCGAGGACGAGGTGAACTTCGGCGAGTTCGCCAGCCGCGAGGGCGAGCTGGTCGCGGGCGTCATCCAGCAGGGCAAGGACCCGCGGGTGGTGCTGGTCGACCTCGGCAAGATCGAGGCGATCCTGCCGCACAACGAGCAGGTGCCGGGCGAGGAGTACGCGCACGGCGAGCGCATCCGCTGCTACGTGGTGCAGGTGAAGAAGGGGCCCAAGGGGCCGTCGGTCACCCTGTCGCGCACGCACCCCAACCTCGTGAAGAAGCTCTTCGCGCTGGAGGTGCCGGAGATCGCCGACGGGACCGTGGAGATCGCGGCCATCGCCCGCGAGGCCGGCCACCGCACGAAGATCGCGGTGCGGTCGCGCAAGCCCGGCGTCAACGCCAAGGGCGCCTGCATCGGCCCGATGGGCTCGCGCGTGCGCAACGTCATGACGGAGCTGCACGGCGAGAAGATCGACATCATCGACTGGTCGGAGGACCCGGCCGAGTTCGTCGGGAATGCCCTGTCGCCCGCGCGTGTTTCCCGTGTCGAGGTGGTCGACGCCGAGAGCCGCACCGCGCGTGTGATCGTGCCCGACTACCAGTTGTCCCTGGCGATCGGCAAGGAGGGCCAGAACGCCCGCCTCGCCAACCGTCTTACGGGCTGGCGGATCGACATCCGTCCGGACACCGAGCAGGCACCTGCTGATCCCGCTGATGCGTCGGCAAGGTAAGCTGGAATATGGTTACCAGGCAGCCCCGCTGAGAACGTGTGTGGGCTGCCGGGTTCGCACGGTAAAGTCCGAGTTGCTCCGCCTGGTCGTGGTCGAGGGCGTGATCGTCCCCGACACGCGAGGACGGCTCCCGGGACGTGGTGCCTCGTTGCATCCGTCCCCGCGCTGTCTGGAGTTCGCCGAGCGTCGCCGGGCGTTCCCACGCGCGTTTCGCGTGGAGGGACCGCTCGATACGTCGCTGCTGCGGGCTCATTTGGAGGGGTTGACGCCGGGACGGTCCGGGTGAATGGTTACCGCTGGCCCTCGGTATCGGCTCCGGGAGCCAGGGCACGACGAAATTGTCATGTAGGACGCCGAGTTGATGGGCGGAGTCAGATTGCTATGAGCGCCTGATGAGCACGCGGCGATGAGTACGTTCAGGTAGCGACGGTCCGGCGGCACTGCGAGCCTCCCGGGCCGAGTTAGGGAGTGCAGTGGCGAAGGTCCGGGTATACGAGCTCGCCAAGGAGTTCGGGGTCGAGAGCAAGGTCGTGATGGCCAAGCTCACCGAAATGGGCGAGTTCGTGAGGTCGGCGTCCTCGACGATAGAGGCGCCGGTCGTCCGCAAACTGACCGAGGCGTTCAAGGGTGACGCCTCCAAGGGCGGGGGGAAGCCCGCCCGTCCGGCGCAGCCGAAGCCTGCGCCGAGGCCGGCAGAGAGCCAGGCCAACGGGGGCGCCGCGCAGGCGCCCGTTTCACAGTCCACCGGCGCGGTGGCCAAGCCGGGTCCGAAGCCCGGCCCGCGGCCCGCTCCGCGTCCGGTTCCGATGCCTCACCCGCCGGTGTCCCAGCCGGGCGCACCCGGCCCCGAGGCCGCCCGCCCGCAGGCGCCCCGTCCCGAGGGGCCGCGTCCGGCGGCCGCAGGCCCGAGGCCGGGCGCCCCAGGCGCCGGCGCGCCAAAGCCGGGTCCCCGGCCGGCGCCGGCTCCGCGTCCGGGCGGCGCCCCCGCCGGTCCCGGCGCGCCCACCGGTGGCGCTCCGCGTCCCGGTGCGCCCAAGCCGGGCCCGCGTGGCCCGCGTCCGGGCAACAACCCGTTCTCCTCGACCGCCAGCGGCATGGGCCAGCGCCCCGCGCGGCCCGGCGGCCGTGACGGCGGTCGTCCCGACCGTGGGGACCGTCCTGACCGTGGTGACGGAGCCCCTCGCGAGCCGCGTCGTGACGGCGCGCGCGACGGAGCCATGCCGCGTCCGCCGGGCGCGCGTTCCGGCGCTCCGGGCGCCGGTGGTCCGCGTCCCGGGCCTGCGGGTCCGCGTCCGGGACCGGGCATGGGCGGTCCGCGCCCCGGCCCCGGAGCCGGTGGCCCGCGTCCCGGTGGTCCGCGTCCGAACCCGATGATGATGCCGCAGGGCCGTCCGGCCGCGCCGGGCGGTCGTCCCGGTGGTCCCGGTGGCGGCGGTCGTCCCGGTGGTCCGGGCGGCGGTGGCCGTCCGGGTGGCGGCGGTGGTCGTCCCGGTGGCGGCTTCGGCGGTCCGCGTCCCGGCGCCGCGGGTGCCGGTCGTCCCGGTGGTCCGGGCGGCGGTCCCGGTGGTGGCGGCGGCGGTTTCGCCGGCCGTCCCGGCGGTGGCGGCGGCCGTGGTCGCGGTGGCGGCACGGCGGGCGCGTTCGGGCGTCCGGGGGGCCGTCCGACCCGTGGCCGCAAGTCCAAGCGCCAGAGGCGCCAGGAGTTCGACAACATGCAGGCCCCGGCGATCGGCGGCGTGCAGGTTCCGCGTGGCGGCGGCCAGACGATCCGCCTCCCGCGCGGCGCGTCCCTGTCGGACTTCGCCGATCGCATCGGCGCCACCCCCGCCTCGCTCGTGCAGATCATGCTGCACCTCGGCGAGATGGTGACGGCGACCCAGTCGGTCAACGAGGAGACGCTTCAGCTTCTCGGCGCCGAGCTGGACTACGACGTCCAGGTCGTCAGCCCGGAGGAGGAGGACCGCGAGCTCCTCGAGTCCTTCAAGATCGAGTTCGGTGAGGACGAGGGCGACGAGGCCGACCTCGCGCCGCGCCCGCCGGTCGTGACCGTCATGGGTCACGTCGACCACGGTAAGACGAAGCTGCTCGACGCGATCCGCCACACCAACGTGGTGGCCCGCGAGGCCGGCGGCATCACCCAGCACATCGGCGCCTACCAGGTGGCGACGACGCACGAGGGCGAGCCGCGGAAGATCACCTTCATCGACACCCCGGGTCACGAGGCGTTCACCGCCATGCGTGCCCGTGGTGCGCAGGCCACCGACATCGCGGTGCTGGTGGTCGCGGCCGACGACGGTGTGAAGCCGCAGACCATCGAGGCGCTGAACCACGCCCAGGCGGCGAACGTCCCGGTCGTGGTGGCGGTCAACAAGATCGACAAGGAGGGCGCGGACCCGACCAAGGTGCGGGCCCAGCTCACCGAGTACGGCCTGGTGGCCGAGGAGTTCGGTGGCTCCACCCTCTTCGTCGACATCTCGGCCAAGCAGGGCATCGGCATCGAGAACCTGCTCGAGGCCATCCTGCTGACCGCGGACGCCGAGCTCGACCTGCGGGCCAACCCGGAGATGGACGCTCAGGGACTCGCGATCGAGGCGCACCTCGACAAGGGCCGCGGCCCGGTGGCGACCGTGCTCGTGCAGCGCGGCACGCTGCGGGTGGGCGACTCGATCGTCTGTGGCGAGGCCTTCGGCCGCGTCCGCGCGATGCTGGACGACAACGGCGAGACGGTCGAAGAGGCCGACCCGTCGCGTCCGGTCCTGGTCCTCGGTCTGACGGCCGTCCCGCGCGCCGGTGACAACTTCATCGTCGTCACCGACGACCGCATGGCCCGCCAGATCGCCCAGCAGCGGGCGGCCAGGCAGCGCATCGCCGACATGGCCAGGTCCGGCCGTCGCCGCACCCTCGAGGAGCTGTTCAAGGACCTCGAGAAGGGCCAGGTCGACGAGCTCAAGCTCATCATCAAGGGTGACGTCTCCGGTTCCGTCGAGGCACTGGAAGACGCGCTGCTCAAGATCGACGTCGGCGACGAGGTGCGCCTGCGGGTGCTCCACCGCGCGGTCGGCGCCATCACCGAGCACGACGTCAACCTGGCGATGGGCGACGACAACGCCGTCATCATCGGCTTCAACGTGCGTCCCGAGGTGCGGGCGCGCGACCTGGCCGAGCGCGAGGGCGTGGACATCCGCTACTACTCGGTCATCTACCAGGCGATCGAGGAGATCGAGGCGGCCCTCAAGGGCATGCTGAAGCCGGAGTTCGAGGAGGTCAGGACCGGCACCGCCGAGATCCGCGAGGTCTTCAAGGTCCCGCGGATCGGCAACGTCGCCGGTTCGATCGTCCGCTCGGGCGTCATCACCCGCAACAGCAAGGCCCGGCTCATCCGCGACGGCGTCGTGGTGGCCGACAACCTCACCGTCTCGTCGCTGCGTCGCTTCAAGGACGACGCGACCGAGGTCCGCGAGGGCTTCGAGTGCGGTATCGGTATCGGCTACAGCGACATCCGGGTCGAGGACGTCATCGAGACGTTCGAGATGCAGGAGAAGCCGCGCGTCTGACGCGCCGTTCCGCCGCCCCCGCCACGCGCGGGGGCGGCGGCCGGACGTTCGCCGACGTGGTGACGACCCATGTTCATCGGTGCTCTTACTCTTGACATCCTGCTCGGCGACGTCCGTTCGCTGAAGCAGAAGCGCTCGGTGGTCCGGCCGCTCATCGCCGAGATCCAGCGCAAGTATCCCGCCGCCGCCGTCGCCGAGGCGGGCCACCTCGACCTGCACCGGCGCGCCGAGATCGGCGTCGCCGTGGTGTCGGCGTCCGCGGCCAACTGCGACGAGGTGCTCGACGCCTGCGAACGCCTGGTCGCCTACCACCCCGAGATCGAGTTGCTGTCCGCGCGGCGGCGGCTCTTCAACGACCACGAGGAATAGACGGCCGGGGCCCGCGCGTCAGCCGTACAGATACGAGGGAGCGTGAGCATGGACGCAGCGCGTGCCAGGAAGCTGGCCGATCGCATCCAGCAGGTGGTCGCGGAGATGCTGGAGCGGCGGATCAAGGATCCGCGGCTGGGGTTCGTGACGGTGACCGACGCCAGGGTCACCGCGGATCTGAGCGACGCGACCGTCTACTACACGGTTTTCGGCTCCGAGGCGGAGCGTGCCGACACGGCCGCCGCCCTGGAGAGCGCGAAGGGCATCATCCGCTCCGAGGTCGGCCGGCAGACCGGCCTGCGGCACACCCCCGGCCTGACGTTCGTGCACGACCCGCTTCCGGACAGCGCCCGCCACATGAACGACCTGTTCGAGCTGGCCAAGAAGAAGGACGCGGAGATCGCACGCCAGGCGGAGGGCGCGAAGTTCGCCGGGGACGCCGAGCCCTACCGCTTCGAGGACGACCTCGACGCCGAGGCGGCCGAGGAGGAGGGCGAGGACGAGCCCACCGGCCGCGCGGGGCACCCCGCCCGGTGACCACGAACGAAAGCGCCGCCGGCGAGGCGGACTGGCGGCGTGCGACCGAACTGATCAGCGCCGCCGGCACGGTGGCGCTCGCCTGTCACGTGTCCCCGGACGGGGACGCCCTCGGCTCGATGCTGGGCCTCGGGCTGGCGCTCGCGGCCACCGGCAGGAAGGTCGTCGCGTCCTTCGGCGACCGGGTGTTCGCCGTGCCCCGGCTGCTGCGGTTCCTGCCCGGCCAGCACCTGCTGGTCGAGCCCTCGGCCTACCCCGCCGAGCCCGACCTGATGATCACCTTCGACGCCTCCACGATGGAGCGGCTGGGCCTGCTCGCGCCCCATGCGGGCAAGGCCCGCGAACTCCTCGTGATCGACCACCACGTGTCGAACACCCGCTTCGGGACGGTCCACCTCGTGGACCCCGGGGCGGCCTCGACCACGATGGTCGTCGAGGAGCTCCTCAACCGGCTCGGTCTCCCGGTCGACCGTGAGGTCGCCACCTGCCTGTACGCGGGGCTGGTGACCGACACCGGCTCCTTCCGGCACTCCATCACCACCCCGGCCGCGCACGCCATGGCCGGCCGGCTGCTGGCCACGGGGCTGCGCCCGGAGGAGATCGCCAGGGAACTGTGGGACCGCTCGCCCTTCGCGTACCTGCGGGTGCTCGGCACGGCGCTCGGGCGGGCCGCCCTGGAGCCGGACGCCGCGGGCGGCCTGGGCCTGGTGTGGACCTACGTGAGCCGTGCCGACCGCGCCGCCGAGGGCTTGCCGTACGACGAGGTGGAAGGCGTGATCGACGTCGTGCGCCGGGTCGACGAGGCGGAGGTCGCGGTCGTGCTCAAGGAGGACGACGAGGGCGGCTGGAACGTCTCGACCCGGTCGAAGGGCGCGGTGGACGTGGCCCGGGCCTGCGCCGCGCTCGGTGGCGGCGGCCACGCGCGTGCCGCAGGGTTCTCCTCGGCGCTGTCCGTGGCGGACACGATGGCCGCACTGCGTCCCCTCCTCGCTCCGGAAGGGAGCCGGTCATGAGCACGCCCAAGGCGAGAAGGACGCCGCCGCCGAGCGGCCTGATCATCGTGGACAAGCCGGCCGACTGGACGTCGCACGACGTGGTCGGCAAGATGCGCGGCATCGCGGGCACCCGCAAGGTCGGTCACGCGGGCACGCTCGACCCGATGGCCACCGGCGTGCTGGTGATCGGGGTGGAGAAGGCGACCCGCCTGCTCGGGCACCTCGCGCTGACCGAGAAGGTCTACGAGGCCACGATCCGCCTCGGCGTGACGACGAACACCGACGACGCCGAGGGCGAGGTGGTCGCCACCACCGCCGCCGGGCACGTGACCGACGACCAGGTGCACAAGGGCGTCGCCGCGCTCACCGGCGAGATCATGCAGGTGCCGCCGCAGGTCAGCGCCATCAAGGTCGACGGGCAGCGGGCCTACAAGCGGGCCCGCGCCGGCGAGGAGGTGGAGCTGGCCGCCCGGCCGGTCACGATCCACGCGTTCGAGGTGGGGGAGATCCGGCGGACCCCGCAGACGGTGGACCTGGACGCCGTGATCACCTGCTCCAGCGGCACCTACATCCGGGCGCTGGCCCGCGACCTCGGCGCGTCGCTCGGCGTCGGCGGCCATCTCACCCGGCTGCGCCGCACCCGGGTCGGGCCGTACGGAATCGAGGCGGCGCGCACGATCGAGGATCTCTCCCGGGAGTGCGTGATCATGCCCATGGCCGACGCGGTGGCGGCGGCCTTCCCCCGCAGGGACGTGGGCGAGGACGAGGCGCGGCTGGTCGCCCACGGCGGGCGGCTGCGCGCGGCGGGCCTGGGGCCTGGCCCGATCGGCGTCTTCGGGCCGGACGGCACGCTGCTCGCGCTCGCCGAGGAGCGGGGCGGGACGGCCCGGCCTCTGGTGGTCTTCGTCTCCTGAGGCCGGGGGCTGGTGCCTCGGCACCCCCCGGGGCATGGCAGTCTTGTCTACTGCGCGGTTCCCAGACGAGGCGATACGGCCGCCTCGCCGACGGCACGGCAATCGGACACAGAAGCGAGGTCGAGGTGCAGAGCTGGCACGGGCTGGACGAGGTCCCGCAGGACTGGGGCAGGTCCGTCGTCACGATCGGCGTGTTCGACGGCGTGCATCTCGGTCACCAGCGGATGGTGGCCCGAGCGGTCGAGATGGCCCGCGAGCTGGGGCTGCCCGCCGTGGCGATCACCTTCGACCCGCACCCCGACGAGGTGGTGCGTCCCGGCAGCCACCCGCCGCGGCTCACCACCACCGAGCGCAGGGTCGAGCTGCTCCACGCGCTGGGCGTCGACGCCGTGTGCGTGCTGCCGTTCACGCTGGAGTTCTCCCGGATGTCGCCGGACGAGTTCGTCCAGACGGCCCTGGTCGACCGGCTGCACGCCGCCGGGGTCGTGGTGGGGGAGAACTTCCGCTTCGGCCACAAGGCGTCGGGCGACCTGGAGACCCTGCGGACGCTGGGCGAGAAGTACGACTTCACGGCCGAGGGCGTGCCCCTGGTCAGCGACGGCGACGCCATCTCCTCCACGGTGATCCGGGAGCGGCTGGCCGAGGGTGACGTCGAGGGCGCGGCCGCCCTGCTGGGCCGTCCCCACCGGGTGGAGGGCGTGGTGGTCCGCGGCCACCAGCGGGGCCGGGCGCTCGGCTTCCCCACCGCGAACGTCGAGTCGCCGCCCAACACGGCCATCCCCGCCGAGGGCGTCTACGCGGGGTGGCTGCAGTGCACCCAGAGCCCCTCGCCGTACGAGGGGGAGCGCTGGCCTGCCGCGATCTCGATCGGGACCAACCCCACGTTCGACGGGGTGGAGCGCACGGTCGAGGCGTACGCGCTGGACCGCGACGACCTGGACCTGTACGGCGCGCATGTGGCCGTGGACTTCGGCGCCCGGCTGCGCGACACGCTCCGCTTCGACTCGATCGAGGCGCTGATCGAGCAGATGCACGACGACGTGGCCAGGGCGCGGGCGTTCACGTCCTGAAGGGCAGGCGTGACGCGGCGTGTCCTACGGGCTGGTAAGGTTGTATGTCAGCCATGCTCAGGTGGTGTAAGCCACCCGGCTGTCCTGTCACGGCGACTGTAGGCACGCACGGTCGTTCGCGGGATGGGAACCGTTGCGCGTGCCATTTCACCAGAATGGAGAAGCAGTGTCGCTTGACGCCGCTACCACCAAGTCCATCATCAGCGAGTACGGCACCAGCGAGGGTGACACCGGGTCGCCGGAGGTCCAGATCGCGCTTCTGAGCAAGCGGATCAGCGACCTCACGGAGCACCTCAAGACCCACAAGCACGACCACCACAGCCGCCGTGGTCTGCTCCTGCTGGTGGGCCGCCGGCGCCGGCTGCTGAAGTACCTGCAGGCCAAGGACATCACCCGCTACCGCTCGCTCATTGAGCGGCTGGGCCTTCGCCGATAAGGTGAGGAAGGAGCGGCGATTCTTCGCCGCTCCTTTTCCATAACCAGCCACAATGGCTGAGCATGACAACTCGATAGCCGAGACAACTGAATAGCCGAGACACAGTGCCCCGCGTCCGCAAGCAAGCCGCAGCGCGATCCCGCGGCGTGAGAGGGCCGGTCCTCGGTAGTGGCCCCCGGTCGGCGCGGCGACAGCCGCGCGGACGGACCGGGCGCTTCGATCGAAGACCGGCACTGCACCTGAACGGGGAGCCCGGCGAAAAAGAGGACGCGGGGAGACCGACCCGAAGAGGAGGTCCCCCGTGGAGGGTGTCCACAGCACAGAGGCCGTTATCGACAACGGTCCCTTCGGCACGCGCACGATCAGGTTCGAGACCGGGCGGCTGGCCCGGCAGGCGGCGGGTAGCGCCGTCGCGTACCTGGACGACGAGACGATGATCCTGTCCGCGACCACCGCGTCCAAGCATCCCAAGGAGAGCCTGGACTTCTTCCCGCTGACGGTGGACGTCGAGGAGCGGATGTACGCGGCCGGCCGCATTCCCGGCTCGTTCTTCCGCCGTGAGGGCAGGCCGTCCGAGGACGCGATCCTGACCTGCCGTTTGATCGACCGGCCGCTGCGCCCGTCGTTCGTCAAGGGCCTGCGCAACGAGATCCAGATCGTCGCGACGGTCATGGCCCTGCACCCCGAGCACCTGTACGACGTGATCGCGATCAACGCCGCGAGCATGTCCACGCAGCTCGCCGGGCTGCCGTTCTCCGGCCCGATCGGCGGTGTGCGCGTCGCGCTGATCGACGGCCAGTGGGTGGCGTTCCCGACCCACACCGAGCTCGAGCGCGCCACGTTCGACATGGTCGTCGCCGGGCGCGTCCTGGCCGACGGCGACGTCGCGATCATGATGGTCGAGGCCGAGTCGACCCGCGACACGCTCAAGCTGGTCGCCGAGGGCGCGGTCGCCCCGACCGAGGAGGCCGTGGCCCAGGGCCTGGAGGCCGCCAAGCCGTTCATCAAGGTGCTCTGCGAGGCCCAGTCGAAGCTGGCCGAGGTCGCCGCCAAGCCGACCGCCGAGTATCCGATTTTCCTCGACTACCAGGACGACGCCCTGGAGGCCGTGACCGCCGCCGTCAAGAGCGAGCTCGCCGCGGCGCTGACGATCGCGGGCAAGCAGGAGCGCGAGCTGGAGATCGAGCGCGTCAAGATGCTCGCGGCCGAGAAGCTGCTGCCCGACTTCGAGGGCCGCGAGAAGGAGATCGGCGCCGCGTTCCGGTCGCTCACCAAGAAGCTGATGCGCGAGCGCGTCATCAACGAGGGCGTCCGCATCGACGGCCGCGGCCCGAAGGACATCCGGCAGCTCAACGCCGAGGTCCACGTGGTACCGCGGGTGCACGGCTCGGCCCTGTTCGAGCGGGGCGAGACGCAGATCCTCGGCGTCACCACGCTCAACATGCTGCGCATGGAGCAGATGATCGACACGCTCAATCCCGAGCGGACCAAGCGCTACATGCACAACTACAACTTCCCGCCGTACTCCACGGGTGAGACGGGCCGCGTCGGCTCGCCGAAGCGCCGCGAGATCGGCCACGGCGCGCTGGCCGAGCGGGCGCTGATCCCCGTGCTGCCGTCGCGCGAGGAGTTCCCGTACGCCATCCGGCAGGTGTCGGAGGCCATCGGGTCGAACGGCTCGACCTCGATGGGGTCGGTCTGCGCCTCCACGATGGCCCTGCTCGACGCGGGCGTGCCGCTCAAGGAGATGGTCGCCGGCATCGCGATGGGCCTCATCGGCGAGGGTGACACCTACGTCACGCTGACCGACATCCTCGGCGCCGAGGACGCCATGGGCGACATGGACTTCAAGGTCGCCGGCACCAAGGATCTGATCACCGCGCTCCAGCTCGACACCAAGCTGGACGGCATTCCGGCCCACGTGCTCGCCGCCGCGCTGAAGCAGGCGAGGGGCGCCCGCCTGGCGATCCTCGACGTGATGCAGGAGGCCATCGACTCCCCGGCGGAGATGAACCCGACCGCGCCGCGCATCATCACGATCAAGGTGCCGGTCGACAAGATCGGCGAGGTCATCGGCCCCAAGGGCAAGATGATCAACCAGATCCAGGACGACACGGGCGCCGAGATCACCATCGAGGACGACGGCACGATCTACATCGGCGCCACCGACGGCCCGTCCGCCGAGGCGGCCCGTACGCTGATCAACGGCATCGCGAACCCGCACATGCCGGAGGTCGGCGAGCGTTACCTGGGCACGGTCGTCAAGATCGCCGCCTTCGGCGCGTTCGTCTCGCTGCTGCCGGGCAAGGACGGTCTGCTGCACGTCTCGCAGATCCGCAAGCTGCACGGCGGACGCCGGATCGAGAACGTCGAGGACGTCATGAACGTCGGCGAGAAGATCCAGGTGGAGATCGCCGAGATCGACTCGCGCGGCAAGCTCTCGCTGGTCCCGGTCGAGGTGGTCGAGAAGGAGGCCGCCGAGAAGGCCGCCGGTGCCGACAACGGCGAGGCCGCGCCCGCTCAGGCCGAGGCCGGCGCCGCGCCGGCGGAGGAGGAGCAGCCGCGGACTCCGCGCCGCAGCCGCAGCCGTACTCGTGGCGGCCGGGACGAGCGCAACTCGTGACGACCGAGACACTGTTTCCGGGCAAGGACGGCGCGGGGGTCATCCGCCGCACCGTCCTCCCCGGCGGCCTTCGGGTCGTGACCGAGACGATGCCGACCGTGCGCAGCGTGGCGGTCGGCCTGTGGGTGGGCATCGGTTCACGCGACGAGGCCCCCGAGCACATGGGAGCCACCCACTTCCTGGAGCACCTGCTCTTCAAGGGCACGCCCACGCGCGACGCCATGGAGATCTCGGCGTCCATCGAGGGCATCGGCGGTGAGATCAACGCGTTCACCGCCAAGGAGTACACCTGCTACTACGCCCGGGTGCTCGACGAGGACCTGCCGCTGGCGATCGACGTGCTCGCCGACGTGGTGACCTCCTCGCTGATCACCGAGGAGGACGTGGAGTCGGAGCGCGGCGTGATCCTGGAGGAGATCGCCATGCACGACGACGATCCCTCCGACGTGGTGCACGAGCAGTTCTCCGCCGAGCTGTACGGCGACACGCCGATCGGCCGCCCGATCCTCGGCAACGAGGAGTCGATCAACGCGCTCACCCGTGACCGCATCCGCGAGTACTACCAGCGGTTCTACGTCCCGCCCCGCACGGTCGTGTCGGTGGCGGGCAACGTGGACCACGAGCGGGTGGTCGCGCTGGTCGCGGCGGCGTACGAGCGGGCGGGCGCGCTGGGCGGCTCCGCCGAGCCCGCGCCGCCGCGCATCGGCGGCCCCGGCGTGGACGTCAGGACCGGCGTCCGGGTGGTCGACCGGCCGACCGAGCAGGCCAACCTGGTCCTCGGTATGACCGCGTTCCACCGCAACGACGACCGGCGCTTCGCGCTCGGCGTCCTGAACGCGGCGCTCGGCGGCGGCATGTCGTCGCGCCTGTTCCAGGAGATCCGGGAGAAGCGCGGCCTGGCCTACAGCGCCTACAGCTACACCTCG
Organism: Microbispora sp. CSR-4; assembly: GCF_008033685.1. Lineage (NCBI taxonomy): Bacteria > Bacillati > Actinomycetota > Actinomycetes > Streptosporangiales > Streptosporangiaceae > Microbispora > Microbispora sp. CSR-4. Next base: position 75,862 of record NZ_VJVX01000017.1, on the reverse strand, counting down.
CAGTACGCCGACACCGGCCAGTTCGGCATCTACGTGGGCTGTCTGCCCTCGAAGGTGGACGACGTGCTGAAGATCTGCCGCGACGAGGTGGCCAGGGTCGTGGCCGAGGGGATCACCCCCGAGGAGATCGCCCGCGGCAAGGGCCAGATGCGCGGCGGGCTCGTGCTCGGCCTTGAGGACACCGGCTCGCGCATGTCCAGGATCGGCAAGAGCGAGCTCGTGTACGAGCGGCTCATGACGGTCGACGAGGTGCTCGGGCGGATCGAGGCGGTCACCCCCGAGGAGATCGCCGCGGTCGCCGAGGACGTCCTCAACCGGCCGCTGACCCTCGCGGTGATCGGGCCCTACTCCGACAAGGACTTCGGCTCCGCCATCGCCTGATCGTGCCGCTGAGGCCGCGCCGACGCCCTTCCGCGCCGACGCGGCCTCTTGCGTTTTCTGGGACGTGCGGCCCGCTCGCCTGCCGCCGCCCCGGCCATGCGTCCGCCCGTTACGGCTCGCGCCGGGGGGCGGTGCTTCTCGCCGTCGTGGGCTCGGGCGCGTCGGCCCGCTCCTCGCCGCCTCGCCCGCCGCCGTCACGTATAGCCTTGGGCGCGTGATTAAGGTCGGTGTTCTCGGCGCCCGCGGGCGCGTGGGTGTGGAAGTGTGCAAGGCCGTCGCGGCGGCCGATGACCTGGAACTCGTGGCGGAGGTCGACAAGGACGATCCGCTCGACGCGCTGACCGGCGCCGAGGTGGTGGTGGACTTCACCCACCCCGACGTCGTCATGGACAACCTGAAGTGGTGCATCTCCCACGGCATCCACACGGTCGTGGGCACGACCGGTTTCGACGCGGAGCGGCTGGAGACCGTGCGGGGGTGGCTGGCCGCCAACCCCGGCACGAACGCGCTCATCGCCCCCAACTTCGGCATCGCGGCCGTGCTGATGATGCACTTCGCCGCGCAGGCGGCCAGGTACTTCGAGTCGGTCGAGATCGTCGAGCTGCACCATCCGAACAAGGCCGACGCCCCCTCCGGCACCGCCCGCCGTACGGCGGAGCTGGTGGCGCAGGCGCGGCGCGAGGCGGGGCTCGGTCCCTCTCCCGACGCGACCACCACCGCGCTCGACGGCGCCAGGGGCGCGGATGTGGACGGCGTCCATGTGCACGCCGTACGGCTCGCCGGGCTGATCGCCCACCAGGAGGTCATCCTGGGCGGCGAGGGGGAGACCCTCACGATCCGGCACGACACGATGAACCGGGCGTCGTTCACGCCGGGCGTCCTGCTGGGCGTCCGCCGTGTGCAGGGGCTCGACGGCCTCACCGTCGGCCTGGAGCGCCTCCTCGACCTGCAGTAGTCTCCGCGGCCGCCCGGCCTGTCCTCGTCGGGGACAGGCCGGGCGGCCGGGAGTGGTCCATCCCGGTTGAGACGCCATCCGCAGGGTCGGCATGGACACATACGAGCGACAGCCCCGCGTTCCGGGGCAAGCAATTCCCGCATCGCGGGCATGAGCGGGCGCCTTCGGCGTTTCGCCGCCATCTTCCCAGTTCGCGCGGCAGGAGGCCGCTCAGGGAGTGCGACTCGTCTACCCGGGGCGGCAAAGGTCATCCACGCGGTTCAGGTCCTTCTCCAGAACGGTTTTCGGTGGTCCGAAGCGGTTCGAAACCGCTCCCGTCCTAGGGCATGGTTGTCCCCCGGACCGCCGCTCGGCGGACCGTTCCAAACGACGACCCCCCGGAGAAAGGCATGACTACCATGGCCGGCATGGAGCTCGAAGAGCGCGTCACGGCACTCGAGACGGACGTGCAGTCCTTCAAGATCCTCATCAACGCCGTCGACAACAAGGTCGAGCGTGCGCGCCTGGACATTCAGCAGGCACAGGGCGCGAACATCCGCCTGTTCCAGGCGACGCGCGACGACGTGATGGAGTTCCGCTCGCGCATGGACTCGCGCTTCGCCGAGATGAGGGCGAGGTTCGACCTCGCCGACGAGCGCTTCACGGCGATGGAGGACCGCTCTCTCGGTATCCAGGCCGAGCTTAAATTCGTCAACCGCCGTCTCGACGGCCTGGACACGCGGATGGATCACGTCGAGACCCGTCTCGGCGGCATCGATCAGCGGCTGGACGGCATGGACGCGCGAATCGAGCGTGTCGAGACTCGCCTTGACGGCATCGATCAGCGGCTGGACGGCATAGACGCCCGGTTCGACAAGATGGACGCGCGGTTCGACGAGGTGATCGCGCTCATCAAGGACCGGCTCGTGCCCCAGGGCTGACCGCCTCAAGGGCGACGCGCTCCTCCATGGGATCCTCCGGATGCGGCCCGGCTGCCGGTGACGGCGTTCCGCGTCCGGAGGTCCTCCAGCCCGGCCGGAGCGGCGGTGTCAGCGCAACTCGACGGTGACGTCCACCTCGGCGAACATGCCGAGCAGCTCGTCCAGGGTGACGGGCGGGCCCCAGGAGCGCAGGGCGTACGCGGGCCGGTCGTAGCCGGGAACGAGATGGCGGCGGGCCACCTCCGCGTGATGCCAGACGAGCCGGAAGGGGCGACTGGCGCCCCATCCGCCTCGGAGACAGTCCACCAACGCGTCGAGGTTCCATCCGAAGTAGCCGCCGGGGCCGTTGACGGCCTCACCGACGGCGCAGTAGAAGCCCTCGATGTCGGTGACGAACCGCCCGTCGAGGTGACAGGTCCTGCCCGGCGGCCGGTCCGGTTGATCATGAGTATGGTGGCACAGCGCCGCGCCGACCCACTCGTGCCGCAGGCGGCGGTCGTACCCGGCCCAGAGGTTGCGCCGGGAGGGCCGTCCCGCATGCCAGAGGTCCCAGATCGCGCGGGCGCCGTCGGGGAACGGCTCGTCGAAACCGCCGTCGAGGGTGATGTCGAGGAGCCCGGGGTCCAGCCGGGAGGGGTTCGCCTCGATGACGACGGAGGACACCGCTCTGTGCGTCGGGACGGCGCGGCCGGTGACGTCGACGGCGCAGACGGTCGCCGCGAGGTGCCGCTTCCTGGCGGACCGCCGCCGCAGCAGCGTGAGCAGCGGTTCCTCCGGGCGGCAGCCGACGAGGGTCACCGGCCGCTCCTCCGGATAAGGCCGGTCGTGGAAGACCCCGGTGGTGCGGCGGCACGTGCCCGGTCCCCGGCCTGGCCGTGGAGCAGGAAGCCCTGCGCCTCCGGAGGCTGCGCGGGCGCGGCGAACAGCCCATTGATGTCGGTGCAGACCCCCATCGCGCTACCCGGGGTGTCCGTGAACTCGTCGAGCAGCAGCCACCGCAGCGGCAGGGGCCGGTCCCAGGTCCACGCGCGGTCCATCGGGGATCCGGTCAGAGCAGGGCGAGGCCGAGGGTGAACAAGGCGCCGAAGACGAGTTGCAGGCGGCCGGTCTGCTGGAGCGTCGCGATGAGCGCGGGACCGGTCGCGCCGGAGCGGACCGTCTTGATCGGGGCGGCCACGAGGGGGAGCGCCAGCACGGTCAGCGCGGCGAAGGGCCGTACGGGCACCAGAGCGAGCGCGAACACGAAGGGCAGCACCAGGGTCGCCGAGTAGGCCAGGCGCGTACGGCTGTCGCCGAGCACGACGGCCAGCGTGCGCTTGCCCGAGGGGCCGTCGGTCACGATGTCACGCAGGTTGTTGACCATGAGGAGCGCGCAGGCGAGCAGCCCCACGGGCACGGCGGCGGCCAGCGAGAGCCAGGTCAGCCGCTCCACCTGGACGTACGTCGTCCCGGCGACGGCCACGATGCCGAAGAACACGAAGACCGAGATCTCCCCGAGCGCGCGGTAGCCGTACGGGCGGGAGCCTCCGGTGTAGAACCAGGCCGCGAGGATGGAGGCGAGGCCGACGAGCAGCAGCCACCATGCCTGGGTGACCACCACGAGGACGAGACCGGCGACCGCGGCGGCGAGGAAGCAGCCGAGGGCGGCGGCGAGCACCTGCTTGGGGGCCGCGACACCCGAACCGACCAGGCGCAGGGGCCCCACACGGTCCTTGTCGGTGCCCTTGATGCCGTCGCTGTAGTCGTTGGCGTAGTTGACCCCGATCTGCAGCGCCAGCGCGACGAACAGCGCGAGCAGGGCGCGCCACCAGATCGCGCCGTCTTCCGCGATGGCGGCTCCGGTGCCGACGGCGACCGGGACGACGGCGGCGGGCAGCGTACGGGGGCGTGCGCCCGCTAACCATTGAGCTGGGGTGGCCACGTGACTCCCTTTTCCTACCTGTGCGTAGCCGGTGAAGGCGTACCTAGTTTGGCCAATCCCCCATCTTCTCGTGACAGCGGGGTTGGCGGAGGCGACGCCCCCGGGGGCGCAAGCCGTACGGACGGGCAGGAAAGGAGGCGAGTCAGCTGATGTCGGTGGTGAGGCGGATCATCCGGATCGGGCGGCCCATGTCGAGAACGCGCTCGGCCTCGTCCTCGCCCCAGCCGGCCGACTCCAGGAATCCGATCATCGGGTGGTTGTCGGCGAAGACCCAGGTGACGACGGTGCTGTAGCCGTCCTCGCGCAGGTGGTCGACGGTCGCGTTGAGCAGCCTGCTGGCGTGTCCGCGCCGGATGTGGTTGGGATCGACGAGCAACGTCATCAACTCGGCCGTGGTGGCCGGGTGAAGATCGGGGTCCTCGGCGGGTCCGTGCGACGCCAGCCCCACGACCCGGTCGGAGGCGCGCTGCGCGGCGGTCGCCAGGATGCCGCCGGGACCGAGCGCGGTGAACGCGTCGGTGTCGGGCACCACCCGCTCGACTGCGACGAGCAGACGGTGACGGGGCGTGGGCGGCGAGAGGATCGCCTCCTCCCACTGGCGGCGCCACATCTTCTCCGCCGCCGGCCCCGTCATCTGTTCCAACGGGATCGGTGGCAGGAAGTCGCGATAAACCGCCTTCCACGCCCGGATCTGGGTGCTGGTCACCGCGTCGACGTCTTCGAGGCGGGCAGCTCTAACACCCATTCGACGGGCTCCTTTCTTAGCCTGTAACACCGTACTGGTCAGGAGGGCCTCGGCGTACCTTCCGCCTGGCGTCGTGCCCGATATGCCCGAGTTTTTGTGCGGTTTCCGCAGACGCGCATGGAGCACCAGGAGCGAGACCGGTTTTTGGACGAGTCGATGAACGCCCATTGACAGGTGCTCTCGGCGCAGACCTTCAGCCGCGGCCAGGTGCCGTCGGCGTGGGCGGCCGGAATCAGCGCCGCCAGCCGTGCGAGCCCGCCCGCCACTCCGGACCCCATGGGTTCGAGCGCCGGCATCCCCGCCGAGAGCGTCACGCGCACCGGCAACTGCGCCAGCGCCGCGTCCAGTCCCTCCGGAACCTCGTACGGACCTCCGTCGTGGTTGCCGCGCAGCGCGGCGCGCAGTCCTTCGCGCAGCTGGGTCGCCATCGCGAGGTCCTCGTCGGCGGCGCGGTCGTCGTCGCCGATGAGCCCCCGTTCGCGCAGCCAGACGGACAGCTCGGCCGGCGAGGCCAGCTCATCGGCGTCTCCCTCGACGTCGTAGGTGTTCACGAAGTCGCGGAGCAGCTCCGCCGGGCCCGTCATGATCGATCACCCCTCGTGACCACTTTACGACAGTCGGAGGTCATGAAATAACAACACCACCGCGAGTGTTTCACTGGTGTCGACTATTCCGAGGAGAGCCTCATGCGCTTCAGCTACCTGGCCTATCTGGCGCTGCGGAACAAGGAGCGTCGCGAGCGCCTGTCGGGCGAATACCGGCAGGACGAGCACCGGCGGGACGGGCGTCGGCGGCAGGAGCGCCGATGACGCCCGGGTCGTAGGGAAGCCGTCTAGAGGCCGAGCCGTCGCACCGCGGTCCGCCAGTTCTTGGCGATGGCCTGCTGCGCCTTGGCGAGTGGCACCTTGCCGCGGCACACCGCCCTCCACAGGGTGAGCTCGACCGCGTCCTTGGCGGCCGGGGTCTTGCCCGTGCCCGCCAGGACCGGCTGGGGCCACAGGTTCTTCGCGCTCTTGGGCGAGCCGCCCAGGGAGAGCGGGATCAGGTGGTCCTCCTTGTAGTGCGACGGCTTCCTGTCCGCGTAGCCGTACTGGGCGATCTGCGTGACCCGCAGGGCGTTGAGGTAGCTCGCCGGAGGCGCGACCTTCCTGCTGTAACCGGGCACGCAGATCGTCGACTTGATCGTCTTCTGCGTGACGGCGGGGTTGCGCGCGCCCGGCTGGCACTTCGGGTCCGGCAGCGGCAGGTACTTACGGGAGCACTTCGCCCCCGACGGCTTCGCGACCGGCTTCGGCTTGACGGTCGGCTTGGGCTTGACGGTCGGCTTGGGCTTCGCGGTCGGCTTGGGCGTCGTGCCGCCGGAGGAGCCGGCCGGCTTCCACCGCCAGTAGGAGCCGTCCTGCACGCACCGGTAGGAGTCGCCGTCCTGCGAGGTTCCGCTCTTGCCATGGGCCGCCGCCGGGCAGAACGCGCCGGGCGTGACGCACTCCCAGTGGTCCCCGACCTGGCGGTAGCAGCCCGCCGACGCGGAGGAGGTCCCCGCGGGGGCGGCCACGGCGGCGGACGGGACGACGAGCAGGCCGGCTGACGCGAGCACGGCGCATAACGCGATCAACAGAGAACGGACGCGCACGCTGTCTCCTCTGTGAGGGGTTGAAGGGTGACAGAGAAGAGACGGCTCAGCCGGGGCAAAGGTTCACTGGTGGGACTGATGTGACAGCTGTGACAAGACCGGGGCGAGGCGGCGGATTCCCTCCTCCAGCTCGGCCAGGCCGATCGCGGCCGTGTGGGTGAGCCGCAGCCGTGGTCCCGGGGGCTCGGAGGGGTAGTAGATGCGCCCCGGGCTCACCACCACGCCCTGTGCCTGCGCCGCCTCGACCACTTCCGCCTCGTCGGCGCCGGGCGGCAGCCGCACCCAGACGTGCAGGCCGCCGGCGGGAGTCAGCTGCACCTCGGCCGCGGGCGCGTGGCGGGCGAGCCCCGCCAGCAGCGTGGCCTGCCGTACGCCGATCTCCTGCCGGACCGTGCCCAGGTGACGCCGCCAGGCGGTGGAGCCCACGAACTCGGCGGCCGTCTCCTGCAGGGGCCGGGCGACGAAGAACGACTCCACCACCTGGCAGGCGCGCAGCCGGTGTGCGGCCGGGCCCCGCGCGGTCAGGCCGGCCACCCGCAGGCTCGGTGACGTGATCTTGCTCAGCGACAGGATGTGCACCACCGTGCCGTGGGTGTCCATGGTCACCATGGGCGGCGGAACGGGTCCCGTGGCCAGATAACGCGCGTAGTCGTCCTCGATCACGAACGCCCCCGCCGCCCGCGCCACGGCGAGCACCTGCTCCCTGCGCTCGCGGGTCAGCGTCGCGCCCGTGGGGTTGTGCAGCGTCGGCTGGCAGTAGAACACCCGCGCACCCGTCATCGCGAACGCCTCCGCCAGCAGGTCGGGCCGCACGCCGTCCCGGTCGAGCGGCACCGCGCTCGGCCGCAGCCCGGCCGCTCTCGCCGCCGCCAGCGCTCCCGGGTAGGTGGGGGTCTCGACGAGGATCGGCGAGCCGGGGGCCGCCAGCGCGCGGAACGCGAGGGTGAGCGCCGACTGGCCGCCGCTCACCACGAGCACGTCGCTGTGCGTCACCGCGCCGCCGATCTCCGTGGCGAACCACCGGCGCAGCTCCGGCAGGCCGTTCAGCGGGGGCATGCTCCACGCCTCCGGCCGGCGTACGGCTCGCGCGGCCGCCGCGGCCAGCGCCTTGACCGGGCGCAGGTCGGGGTTGAGGTAGCCGCCGGTGAGCGGCACGACGCCGTCGGGAAGCGGGGCCAGCAGGCTCGCCGTCGCCGAGTCGTCCACCACCCGGTCGCCGAGGGCCACGGTCTGCCACGACAGGTCGGGCGTCCGCGCGACCGGCCGCCGGGCCGGGGCGACGAACACGCCCGCGCCGGGCCGGGTGACGACCCTCCCCTCCGCCGCGAGCTGCGCGATCGCCCGCGAGACCGTCACCGGGCCCACTCCGTGACGGCGCATGATCTCCCGGCTGGACGGCAGCCGCTCGCCCGGCCGCGCCCTTTCCGTCTCCTCCCGGAGGATCGCGGCGAGCCGAGCGATACTGCTATCGTCATTCATGAAAGCTGACAATAGCGCTACTGTAGTTCTCCCGATAGCGGCAGCCCCGCACCGTTCGGCATGGCGGGGCAGCCTGCTGGCCGGCCTGGGCGTGCTGTCGTTCTCCGGCTCGCTTCCCGCGACCGCGTTCGCGCTGCGGGGGTTCGATCCGTACCTCGTCGCGATCGGGCGCGCGGCCGTCGCCGCGGTCGCCGCGGCGGTCTGCCTCAAGGCCGCCGGGGCGCCGCTCCTGCCGCCCCGCGCCCACCTGCGGGCGTACGCGCTGATCGTGCTGGGGGTGGTCGTCGGCTTCCCGCTGTTCAGCACCCTGGCCCTGGCCGGTGGTGCGAGCACGGCGCACTCGGCCGTGGTCATCGGGTTGCTCCCGGCCGCCACGGCCGCGTTCGCGGTGCTGCGGGCGGGGGAGCGGCCCAGGCCGCTGTTCTGGGCCGCCTGTGCGGCGGGCGCATTGTCGATCACCGTGTTCACGCTGACCCGCGGCACCGGCCGCCTCGCCGGGGCCGACGTGCTGCTCGTGCTCGCCCTGCTGTCGGCGGCCGTCGGCTACACCGAGGGCGGCCGCCTGGCCAGGGAGACGCCCGGCTGGCGCGTCATCTCGTACGCCCTGGTGCTGGCGGCCCCGCTCACCGTGCCCGCGACGGTCGTGCTGGCCCTGACCAGATCGGCGGCGCCCTCGGCCGAGTCGCTGGCCGGGTTCACGTACGTCGCGCTGGTGTCGATGTTCCTCGGGTTCATTCCGTGGTACGCCGGGCTCGCGATGGGCGGGATCGCCCGCGCCGGGCAGACCCAGCTCGCGCAGCCGCTGCTCAACCTGGTGTGGGCGTGGCTGCTGCTGCACGAGGAGATCGGCGCCGCGACGATCGCGGCGGCCCTGGCCGTGCTCGCCTGCGTGGCGGTCACGCAGGGCAGCCGGAGGGCCGCATGACACAGGCCGGCCGCAGGCGGCCCGGAGTGGGCACTTGATTGGTGTGACGGCGCGGCGCAGGATGGGGCTGACAGTGTTACAACGTGATGCGGGTCACACGCGCGCGGGATGGTGAGGCGATGTCGGACGTCGTGGTTCCTGAGGGTGGTTTCTGGCCGGCGCCCGAGATCCCGCAGCCCAACATCTACCCGATGGAGTGGCGGGTGGAGACCGAGAAGCTCGCGGCCATCTACGAGAAGTCCAAGCGTATGGTCTGGAACCCCGCCGACCTGCCGTGGGACGCGCTCGACCCGCGGGACTTCACGGCCGAGCAACGGCTGGGGATCATGTACTGGTTCTCCGTGCTGGCCAACTTCGACGCCTCGGGCCCGGCCGTCTTCGCCCGCGCCACGATCCAGGCGTTCGAGAAGCACGAGGAGGATCCCGTCCGCAAGTGCTTCTTCTCGATCACGCGCGACGAGATGAACCACGAGGAGTGCTGCCAGCGGTCCATCGCCCGGCTGTGGCCCGGCGGCCCGCTCGACTGGCAGCCCTCCACCGACCTGGAGCGGGCGGCGCACAACAACATCGGCTGGCTTTATCACAACGGCGGGCGCTACTGGAACGGCTACAACACGGCCGTGGGCAAGTATTCGCTCGCCGTGCTGTTCACGAGCTTCATGATGGGGGAGATGGCGGCCTCGACGCTGTTCCGGGGCATGGCCTCCGGCACCGAGCACCCCCTGTTCTCGGAGATGTTCCACAAGATCGGCCGGGACGAGTCGCGGCACCTCCAGATCTGCATGACGATCCTGGAGAACGAGTGGCCCGGGCTCACCGACGACGTACGCGGCCTGATCACCCGTCAGTTGCGTGCCGGGTTCGTGTTCCTGTCGATGATCCTGTGGGAGCCGCCGGAGGGCTTCTGGGAGCTCCCGCCGTACTTCCTGCACAACCACCGCGTGCTGATGGACCACGCGCGGGAGGGCGGCCTCGGCGTGCTGTCGTACGACGAGCAGGCCGACAACTGGCGCGTGGCGATGGCCCGTGTGCGCGCGATCGTCGAGCGGTGGGGGATCGAGTTCCCCGCGATCCCCGAGCTCGACATCGACGGCGTGAACGTCGACGTGATCGACCCTGAGGACATCATCCCGGTGTTCTGACTCCTGGACGAGTGATTCCGATCGGTGATGAAGGCGCCCAGGAGCTCGTTCGGCAGGGCGTCTCCATTGCGACGTGACGGCGACGGTCCGGCCTGGACGCCGGAGACGACGAGCAGCGTGATGGAGTCGCCGGCCAGGCCCGCGCTCCCGGAAGAGGTGCACGTCCAGCAGGGATGCGTTCCGGCGGTGCGGCTCTCAGGCCACGAAGGCGATGGCGGCGACGACGCGCGGATCGCCCACCGTCTGGGCGGGCAGGGTGTCGCTCTCGCAGCGGGAAGTCTGTCCGGACATGTCGCGCTTTCATCGCACCTGGCCTCGTGCTGGGCCATCTGGATTCGACGTCAAGCGCGAATTGCGGGCGGGGCATACGCTGTTGCATATGACGCAAGAAGACGGAGCGCTGGACAGCCTCGTACGCAAACGGATCCGCGCACTGCGCGTCGCACAGGGCTGGTCGCTGGAAGAACTGGCCACCCGCGCCAACCTCAGCCAGTCCTCGCTGAGCCGGATCGAGAACGGACAACGCCGCCTCGCCCTGGACCAGCTCGTCACCCTCGCCCGCGCCCTGGACACCACACTCGACCAGCTCGTGGAGAACGCCGCCGACGACGTCGTCATCAGCCCGATGATCGACGGCGCCCACGGTCTGATGCGCTGGCCCATAAAGGGCGACCCCGGCATGAGCGTCATGCGTCAGCGCATGACCGAGCCTCCGCCCGGCAATCCCGCCCGCATGCGCGCCCACCCCGGCCGCGAATGGCTCGTCGTGCTTTCCGGCACCGCGATCCTCATGCTCGGCCACCGCCGGTTCCGCATCGAGACCAACCAGGCCGCCGAGTTCCCGACCATGATGCCGCACGCGATCGGAGCCGAGGGCGGCCCGTGCGAGATCATGGGCATCTTCGACCGCGACGCCCGTCGGGGCCACCGGCGCGTCGCGGGCGAGACCGGCGAGTGCGACGGCGCGCAGGGCCCCTGCGAGTAGCCCCCTCGCGAGTACGGGTTGCCCCGCCACATTTGCGCGGCGGGCAGCACACCGAGCCACCTTGTTGCGTTTCTCGCAAGGAGTCATGCCGTAGGCGCATGGGCTGCTTACGGTGATGTCATGACCCCAGCGCACGAGCACACCCCGCACCACGGCGGCTCGCACGGCCGCCACCAGGAGCACGACGACAGCGGCCAGGCGGAGATCCTCGACCTCGACGCCGAGGTCCTCGCCGAGCACATCGCATCCATCACCGCCTGGCTGCCGCTGAAGGTCGAGCCGCGCCAGGTCGTGGACCTGGGCTGCGGCACCGGCGCGGGCACCTTCGCGCTCCTCGAAGGCTTCCCAGAGGCGCACGTCACCGCGGTCGACGCCTCCGTCGGTCACCTGCGGCTCCTGCGTGAGAAGGCATGCGCCCGCGGCGTCTCGGACCGGGTGCGCACCGTGCAGGCCGACCTCGACACCAGCCGCTGGCCCGACCTCGGCACACCGGACCTGGTGTGGGCCTCCGCGTCCATGCATCACATGGCCCATCCCGACCGCGCACTGCGGAGCGTCTACGAACTTCTAGCGCCGGGCGGGCTGTTCGCCGTCGTGGAGCTGGACGGCCTCCCCCGCTTCCTGCCCGCCGACGCCCCCGAAGGCCGGCCGGGGCTCGAGGACCGCGTCCACAGAGCGACCGACGGCTTCCACGCTGAACACGTCCCGCATCGCGGCGCCGACTGGGGGCCGATGCTGGCCGCCGCCGGCTTCACCGTCGAGGCCGAGCGCACCATCACCGTCGACATCGAGGGCGACATCGAGGGCGACATCGAGGGCGACATCGAGGGCGACATCGAGAGCGACCGCGGCGAGGCCATCGGCCGCTACGCCCACCGCAGCCTGCAACGCCTCCGCGGCGCCGCCGCGCCCGCACTCGGCCCTGAGGACCTCGCCGCCCTCGACGAACTCCTGGACACCGACAGCCCGCACAGCATCCTGCGCCGCGACGACCTCGCCGTACGCACCGAGCGCACCGTCTGGGCCGCCCGCCGCACCTGACCCTGGGCTCCCCGGTCGCCTGCCGGGCGGCAAGCGCGCCCAACCTTTCGGAACCACTCGTCCTAGCGGACGGCGGAACGCAGGGCCGCGATCAGCGCGACGACGGCGGGATGGCCGCCGGCGCCCCGGCGGAAGGCCACGCGGGTGCGGCGGCGCATCGACAGCGCGGTCAGCGTGACGCCGTCGGGCGGGTCGGCGGCGCCCAGCTCCGGCACGAGCGCCACGCCCTGCCCGACGGCGACCATCGCCAGGACCGTGGCGAAGTCGTCGATGTGGTGGCGTACGCGTGGGGAGAAGCCGGCCGCCTGGCAGGCGCGCACGGTCATCGTGTGGCAGAGGGTGCCCGGCGTCGAGACGATCCACGGCGCGTCTCGGCAGGTGAGGAGCGTGGCCGCGTCCCCCTCCCCGCCGGCGGGGCGGACGGTGGCCAGATACATCGGTTCGTCGAGAAGGGGGACGGCGTCCAGGGCGAGATCGGGCTCGGCCGGGACGAAGTCGTACTCATGGACCAGCGCCACGTCGAGCTCGCCGGCGCGCAGGCGCGGCGCGACCTCGGCCGGGTCCACCTCGTCCACCATCGGGTCGAGGCCCGGATGGCTGCGGGCGAGCGCCGCCAGGGCCGAGGGGAGGATGGCGCGGGTCGCAGTGGGAAAGGCGCCGATCCGCACGGTCCCGGATAAGTCCCCCTTGGCCGCGGCGAGCTCCGCCGCCGCCTGCTCCAGCCGTTCGAGCACGGCCTCCGCGTGCCGTACGAGTGTCACCCCGGCGGGGGTGAGCGCGACCCGGCGTCCGGTGCGTTCCAGCAGGGCGACCCCCGCCTCGCGCTCCAGCGCGGCGAGCTGCTGGGAGACGGCCGAGGGAGTGAACGTCAGCGCCTCGGCCACCGCGGCGATCGTGCCCCGGTAGGCGAGCTCGCGGAGCAGGCGCAGCCTGCGGACGTCGAGCATCAGCGCGGGAAGTGGACGTCGAGCATCGGCTCAGCTTAACGGTTTCGACAGAAAGGCGAACTGGACCTACATGCTCTGCCGCCGGAAGGATCGCGGCATGACTCTTTCCGGCATCCATGTCCCGCTGATCACCCCGTTCGCCGAGAACGGCGAGATCGCCTTCGACGCGCTCGAAGACCTGGCCCGCGGCGTGCTTGACGACGGTGCGTCCGGGCTCGTCGCGCTCGGCACCACCGCGGAGGTCGCCACGCTGACCGAGCAGGAGCGGCGCGCGGTCATCGAGCTGTGCGGCCGGGTCTGCCGTGAGCGGGGCGCCACGCTCACCGTCGGCGCTGGCTCGGCCGACACGCGGAGCACGGCCGAGGCGCTGCGCGCGCTCAAGGGGGAGGCCGACGCGGCGCTGGTGACGGTTCCCGCGTTCGTCCGCCCATCCGAGGCCGGTGTGCTCGCCCACTTCGCCGCGCTGGCCGAGCAGACCCCGGTGCCGCTGGTCGTCTACAACATCCCCTATCGCACCGGGCAGACGGTGGGCGCGGCCACGCTGCGGCGGCTGGGCGAGCTGCCCATGGTGGCCGGGGTGAAGCACGCCGTCGGCGGCGTCGACCTCGACACGGTCGCCCTGCTCGCCGACCCGCCGGAGGACTTCGCGGTGCTCGCCGGGGACGACCCGTTCCTGTCCGCGCTGCTCGCCCTGGGCGCCTCCGGTGGCATCCTCGCCTCCGCCCACCTGCGCACCGGTGAGTTCGCCGCGCTCTTCCAGGCGTGGCGGGCCGGGGACGTCGAGCACGCCCGCGCCCTCGGGCACCGGCTGTCGCTCATGTCGGCGGCCATGTTCGCCGAGCCCAACCCCACCGTGCTGAAGGGCGTCCTGCACGCCCAGGGCCGCATTCCCACCGCCGCCGTACGGCTCCCGCTCGTCCCGGCGAGCGCGACGTCCGTCGAGGCGGCCCTACGGACGGTGTGACCCGGTGTGACGTGGTGTGACCTTTGCGGATAATCCGCAAGCGGACGAATTGGTAGCCTGGACGCATGACCGCCATGGCGCCCTCACGTGACGAGCCCGACCTGTCCTTCCTGCTCGACCACACCAGCCACGTGCTGCGAACGCGGATGGCGGCGGCCCTCGCCGAGATCGGCCTGACGGCGCGCATGCACTGCGTGCTCGTCCACGCGCTGCAGGAGGAGCGTACGCAGATCCAGCTCGCCGAGCTGGGCGACATGGACAAGACCACGATGGTGGTCACCCTCGACGCCCTGGAGCAGGCCGGTCTCGCCGAGCGCCGGCCGTCCAGCACCGACCGGCGGGCCCGGATCGTCGCGGTCACGGAGAAGGGGGCGCAGGTGGCCAAGCGGAGCCAGGAGATCGTCGACAGGGTCCACCGGGACGCCCTCGCGTCGCTGCCCGAGGAGGAGGCGGAGGTGCTCGTGCGCGCGCTCAACCGGCTGGTCACGGGGCACCTGGCGACCGCGGTGGAGGCGCCGCAACCGGTGAGGCGGGCGCGCCAGCGCGGGTGACCGGTCCGTTAGGGATCGTCTACAACAAAACTATCTGCTACGGTTCTTTCTGTTCCTCATGAACAGGAGGCGACCCATGTCGCGGATATCCCGATCCCGTCTGCTCGTGCTGGGCGTGCTGTCCGCCACGATGCTGATGACGGTGCTCGACGGCAGCATCGTTACCGTGGCCATGCCCGCCATCCAGCGGGACCTCGGCTTCGCGCCCGCCGAGCTGAGCTGGACCGTCAACGCCTACCTCATCGCGTTCGGCGGACTGCTCCTGCTGGCCGGTCGGCTGGGCGACCTGATCGGCCGCCGGACCATGTTCCTGGCGGGCAACGCCGTCTTCGCCGCCGCGTCCCTGCTCGCCGGAGCCGCCGGCAGCCCGGGGATGCTGATCGGCGCCCGCTTCCTCCAGGGCGTCGGCAGCGCCATGGCCTCGGCGGTCGTGCTCGGCATCCTGGTGACGACGTTCACGGACGCGGGGGAGCGGGCGAAGGCCATCGGCGTCTTCAGCTTCACCGGCGCCGCCGGGGCGTCGCTGGGCGCGGTGCTCGGCGGAGTCCTCACCGACGCGCTGGGCTGGAACTACATCTTCCTGATCAACGTGCCGATCGGCGTGGTCACGATCGTGCTGGCGCTCCGGGCGCTGCCGGCCGACCGGGGGCTCGGCCTGGCGGCCGGCGCGGACGCCCTGGGCGCCCTGCTGGTCACGGCCGGTCTCATGCTGGGCATCTACGCCGTGGTCCAGATCGAGCGGTATGGCCCGCGCTCCCTGTGGTTCGGCGTGATGGCGCTCGTGCTGCTGGCCGCGTTCCTCGTCCGGCAGGCCACCGCCCGCACCCCGCTCATGCCGCTGCGGATCCTCCGCTCACGCGCCGTCGCCGGGGCCAACCTCGTGCAGGTGCTGACCGTGGGCGCGATGTTCGCCTTCCAGGTCATCGTCGCGCTGTTCCTGCAGCATGTGCTCCGCTATGACGCGTTCGGCACCGGGCTGGCCATGCTTCCGGCGGCGGTGTCCATCGCGGGGGTGTCGCTGTTCGCGTCCCCTCGCCTGAGCACCCGCTTCGGCGCGCGTGCCGTACTGCTGGGCGGCCTGGTGCTGCTGATCGGTGCGATGGCCTGGCTCGCCCGCGTCCCTGTCGACGCGCATTACGTGACCGATCTGCTTCCCGTTATGGTGCTCATCATGGGCGCCGGGCTGGTGCTTCCGGCGCTGCCCGCGCTCGGCATGTCCGACGCCCGCCCCGACGACGCGGGCCTGGTCTCGGGGTTCTTCAACACGACCCAGCAGGTCGGCATGGCCGCCGGCGTCGCCCTGCTGTCCACGCTCGCCGCCTCCCGTACGGACGGGCTGCTGGCGGGCGGGGCGAGCGAGGCGGTCGCGCTGACCGGCGGCTACCGGCTGGCCTTCACGGTCTCCCTCGCCCTGCTGGTCGGCGCCTTCGTGGTCGCGTACGTGGTCCTGCGGCGGCCCGGGGCGGACGTGGAGCAGGCGGCGGAGCTCCAGCCCGAGGGAGTCTGAGGACCGCCCCGCCCCCGGGGCGCTGTGGCTCCGACACCGTGGCTCCAACACTGTGTGGTCAGACACTGTGGCTCCAACGCTGTGGCTTTGAAGCTGAGACTCCAAAGTTGTGACTCCAGCCAATGGGCGTCCGGCTGTCACCGGCCGGAGGTGGTGCGGCGTCCTCTCACGTGCGACCAGTGTTCCCGGAGGCAACGATGGGCGTCCCCTCGCAGGCCATGCGCGCGCCCTGGGCGCGGGTGACCACCCGCGCCCGCCTCCGGCACTGGTTCGCCCGGCCGGTGAGTGACGGTGACCGCGCCCCCGTGCGACCGGCTTCCGTACGGCGGCGCCTTCGTCGCCGGTCCGTCCCCCGACCACGGAGCCATGGTGGATTCCCAGACCGTTCTCGTCCTCGCCGGGGCCTTCTTCGGCGTCTGGCTCGTCTTCGATTACATACGCAACTACCTGTCGAAATGCCCCAAGTGCAAGGGAAGCGGCACGCTCAAGGCCACCTGGTGGTCGGGGCGCTACCGGCCCTGCCCGCGCTGCGGCCGTAAGGGAGAGGTCTCGCACGCCTTCGGCCCCAAGAGCTGAGCCGGCGGCGCGGCCGCTTTCCGGGTGATCGGTTGTCAGGCTGATCCTGACGGTGTAGCTTTTGGCCGTGCACGTCAGGAACAACCTGACAGCTCACCCCCCTTGGAGGCGTCGTGCCTGCTCCTTCCCTGGCGGACCAGGACATCCGCTGCTCGTTCTGTTCCAAGCCGAAGACCGCCGTAGCCAAGGTGATCGCCGGTGCCGGCGTCTACATCTGCAACGAGTGCGTCGGGCTCTGCGCCGAGATCCTGGCGGCCCAGTCCATCGAGGCTCCGGAGATCCCGTACACCGAGAGCATGACCGACGAGCAGATCCTGGAGTTCCTTCCGCGGATCGCCGAGGTCGGCGCGCAGGTCGAGGACAACCTGAAGGTCTGGGTCCAGCGGGCGCGCGACCGGGGCGTCACCTGGGCCAGGATCGGGGCCGCGCTCGGCATGACCCGGCAGTCCGCCTGGGGCCGGTTCTCCGGCGAGGAATGACGCTCGCTCGGCCGGATTGTCGGTGCGGCCCGCCACGATGTCCCGCATGACGACGATCGATCCCCTGGCGCCGTTCCAGTGGCTCAACGGGTCTCGGTGCGGAGGCGGCGGACCGCTGGCGAGATTTTCAGCGCGGCCTTCTTTCGCGGGCTCGACCGCGCGGAGGTGGTGCGCCGCTTCAGCCCCGGCCGTGGCTCGGGCAAGGAGACGGTCGTTCGCGGTGAGATCAGCGGCGTGAGTGAGGCGTGAGGTCGTATCCGGGCGCGGTGACCGACTGCGACCGGCCGTCGTGGTCGCTTTCCGGTGCGGCTGTCGTTCCGCCGGGGCTCAGGATTCCGGCGGCGATTCGAGGTCGATGCCGAGCTGGGAGTAGAGCTCCAGCTGGTCGTAGTAATCGCGATCGGTGACGATCTTGCCGTTCTCGACCGCGCAGGCGCAGCTGCCCCGCACCGTTATGCGACGGCCCGTCGCGGCCGCCACCCGGCCGCCCGGCAGCAGGAGCGCGCCCATGTGCGTGCCGGTCATCGTGTACTCGGTGAAGGCGGGGTCATCGCAGGGGGCCTTGTACCAGGCGGTGTAGTAGATGTCGGGGAAGACCTTGCAGAGGTCCTCGTAGGCCCAGGCGATCTGCTCATGGCCCTCCGCGATGCCCGCCGGGCTGATGTACACGGCGTCGGGCGCGTAACAGTCCAGCACGTCATAGAGGTCGTGACTGTTGATCGCGGCGAAGAGCCTGTCTTTGAGTTCTCGAGCGCTCGGCATCGTCCCGGCCACCTCCTCGGCGCCTGCTTCCGACGGCGCCGCAAAGCGTGGTTCAAATCTAACGCCATTGGTATTCAGGTGCCCGACCTGGGATGATGCTTTTGGTTATGGCGTGATGTGCAATGTTCATGTCGTTGACGCCATCAAGTCCTGGTCGCGAGCATTGAGGGCATGCAGCGACGCGTGGTCATCGTGATCTTCGATGGCTTTCAGATGTTCGACCTCGCCGGGCCGGCCGACGTCTTCTCCACGGCGAACCTGATCGTGCCGGAGGCCGGCTATCGGCTTGAGGTGACGGCCGTGCGCGCCGGGGCCATACCGGCTCAGAACGGGATCGCGACCCTCGCGGAGACCCCGCTGGCCGAGGTCGCGGGGCCGATCGACACGCTGCTGGTCGTGGGCGGGCTGTCGATGCCGGAACACCTGCGGGATCGTGAACTGGTCGCGGGCATCACACGGCTGGCGGCCGGGGCCCGGCGCGTCGCCTCCGTCTGCAACGGGAGCTTCCTGCTCGCGGAGGCCGGGCTGCTCGACGGCAGGCGCGCGACCACCCACTGGCTGGTCGCGGGCGAGCTGGCCGACCGCTACCCGGACGTCGAGGTGGACGCCGATCCCATCTACATCCGCGACGGGAACGTCTGGACCTCGGCCGGGGTCAGCTCGGGAGTGGACCTCGCCCTGGCGCTCGTGGTCGACGACCACGGCCACACGATCGCCCGGAACGTCGCCCGCGGACTCGTGGTGTATCTGCACCGGCCGGGCGGGCAGAGCCAGTTCAGCGCCCCGATGCGGGCCGCCGTCCCGCGTGCCGAGCCGCTGCGCGAGATCCAGGCGTTCATCGACGCCAACCCGGCCGAGGACCTGAGCGTGCCCGCGCTCGCCCGGCGGGCCGGGATGAGCGAGCGGCACTTCTCCCGCGTCTTCACCGAGCAGACCGGGGTCTCACCCGGCAGGTACGTCGAACGCAGCAGGGCCGACGCCGCCCGGCGGCTGCTGGAGACCACCGCGCATCCCCTGGACCGGGTGGCCAGGGAGTCGGGGCTCGGCGTCCCCGAGACCCTCTATCGGGTCTTCCGCCGTCATTGGCGCGTCTCACCCGGCGACTACCGCCGCCGGTTCCGGTCGAAGGAAAGCAGCAGATCATGAACATCGCGATTCCGCTCTATCCCCGGTTCACCGCGCTCGACGCCGTCGGGCCGTACACGGTGCTCGCGTTCGCGCCGGGCTGCACGGTCACGTTCGTCGCGGCCGAGCCCGGGCCGGTGCTCGACGACCGGGGCAGCCTGAGCCTCGCGGCCACCGCGTCGTACGGCGACCTGCCCGCGCCGGACGTGGTCGTCGTGCCGGGAGGGCCGGGGACGATCGAGGCGCTGTCCGACACGGAGTTGCTGAGCTGGATCGCACGGGCCCACGAGGGCACCCGGTGGACGACCTCGGTGTGCAGCGGCTCGTTCCTGCTGGGCGCGGCGGGGCTGCTGAAGGGCCGCAGGGCGACGACCCACTGGGGATGGCTCGACCAGCTCGCCGGGTTCGGCGCCGAGCCGGTCGGCGAGCGCGTGGTCATCGACGGCAAGATCGTGACGGCGGCGGGGGTGTCCGCCGGCATCGACATGGCCCTGAGCCTGCTGGCCGCGACGCACGACGAGGAGACGGCGCAGACCGTGCAACTCGCGATCGAGTACGACCCGCGGCCGCCCTACTCGGCAGGCAGCCCGAAGACCGCCCCGGCCGGCCTGAGCGACAAGGCGCTGGCCCTGATCGGCTGAGCCGTTCGTGCCGTCGAGCGTGTCGACCGGCACGGGCCTCGCGCCGCCCCCGCGGCTCCTCCGGGAGATTGTTCCGCATCGACCCCAGGCAACCGGTGAGGCCGCCGGGTGAACGAGGGTGATACCACCGGGCGCCTCTGGGGCGGTCCGGTGCGCGACCCTCAGGAGCGTACCGCTCGGTCATGACCCGCGGGAGCGCCTCGTCGAGACCGCCGCGTGAGGTGGTCGCCCACCTCGCGCGGCAGCCGGCCGCGCTACGTCACAGGGCCCGCCGCGTCCGGCCCTCCGGACACCGCGGGCAGGTCGAGGTGCTCGCGCAACGTCGTCCCGGTGTACTCGGTGCGGTAGGCGCCCCTGTCCTGCAACTCCGGAATCAGCTTGTTCACGATGTCCTCCAGAGAGGAGGGGAGCAGGTGCGGGCTGATGTTGAACCCGTCCACCGCACGCGTACGGACGTATCGCACCCATTCGTCGGCGACTTGCGACGCGGTGCCGACGAAGGCGCGCTCGCGCGGCGTGACCCGGCGGACGAGCTGCAGGATCGACAGGTTCTCCGCCGCGGCCTGCTCCCGCCACCGGGCGATGGTGGCGAGCTTGCCGGTGCGCCGCTCGATGGGGAGCGTGCCGCGAGAGGGGTCCAGCTCGGCCGCGCTCGGCTCGATGTCGGGCAGCGGGCCGTGCGGATCGTAGGCCGACAGGTCGGTGTTCCAGTACTGCTCCAGGAACGCGATCGCCCGGGGTGGCGAGACCTGCTCCGCGAACACCCACTCGGCGCGCTCTCTCGCCTCTTCCGGAGTGTCGCCGATGATCACCGAGGCGCCGGGCAGGATGCGCAGCGAGTCCGGCGAGCGGCCGTGACGGGCCAGCCGGGCCCGCAGATCGGCGGCGTAGGCGACGGCCTTGTCATAGTCGGTGTTGGCCGAGAACACCACGTCGGCATGACGGGCCGCCAGCTCGCGGCCGCCGTCGGAGTCGCCCGCCTGGAACAGCACCGGCCGTCCCTGGGGGCTGGCCGGAACGGTGGCGCGGGCGCGCAGCCGTACCAGGTCGGTGTCGCGTCCGACCTCGCGGATCGCGCCGGGCCGTGCCCAGGACGCCTCCTCTCCTGACTCGGCGATCGCGTCCGGCGCCCAGGACGCCCACAGCTCCTTGGCCGCCTCCACGAACTGCGTGGCCCGCTCGTAACGGCGCTCATGGGCAAGCCAGCCGCCGTGGCGGAAGTTCGCGCCCGTCCAGGCGTTGTCGGTGGTGACGATGTTCCAGCCGGCCCGTCCGCCGGACAGGAAGTCCAGGCTCGCCAGGCGGCGGGCCAGGTCGGCGGGGAAGTTGTAGGTCGTGTTCTGCGTGGCGACCAGGCCGATCCGCTCGGTCACCGCGGCGAGGGCGGAGAGCTGGGTGATCGCGTCGGGGCGGCCGGCCACGTCCAGGTCGTGCACACGTCCGCGGTTCTCCCGTACGCGGAGCCCCTCGCCGAGGAAGAACGCGTCGAACAGCCCGCGCTCCAGGAGCTGCGCGACGTGGACGAAGGTCTCGATCGCGGTGTGGGATGCGGCGTGCGGATCCGTCCAGATGAGCTGGGGGCCGACCCCGGGATAGAACACGCCGAGGTGCACCTGGGCGTGCGGGTCGTAGGGGGCGCCGGTCGGGCTGGGGGAGGTCATGGGGCGTCCCTTCAGACGGTCGCGCTCGCGACGGCGGCGAAGCGGTTGGCGGGATGGGGCAGGCCCAGCGTCGTACGGAGCGTGGCCCCGGGCACGGGCGGTGCGTGCAGGCCCGCCGCGGCGAGCGCGGGCAGCACGTCCGCGGCGAGCACCGGCAGGTCGGCGGCGAGGACGGCGGGGTGCAGGCGAACCCCGTCGACGGCCGGGGGGAGCGAACGCAGCAGTGCCACGAGCCCGCCGGCCGGTCCGGTGTAACGCAGGCGTCCCGAGTCCGGCCACGGCGTCGCCGCGTCCAGGACGGCGAGCCTCCGCGCCGCCGGTTCGGCGGCGTCGAGCACGACCTCGATCTCGGCGAACGCGAGCGCCGCGCCCGCGTCCTTGGCCTGCCGTGCCCGGCGGGCGAGCGCGTCGGGATCGGTCTCGCTCACGAGCACCACGTCGGCCAGGGCGTCGAGTTCCAGGGCGGCCGGGGCGAGCACGACGACCTGGCCCTGCGGCGGGCGCGGTGTGATGAGAGGTCCCGAGATGGTGAAGTTCGTCCCGATGTAGTTGACGTGATGGACGCGGCCGGAGTCGAGGTAGCGGCCGGTGGCCACGTCCTTGATCACCGCGTCGTCCTCCCAGGAGTCCCACAGCAGGCGGGCCACCTCGATGACGTCGGCCGCCTCACGCCGCGCGTCCTCGCCGGTGAGCGCCCGCGCCCCGATGGTGGCGAAGGCGTCGTCGCCGTCGGCCGCGCCGACCACCCAGGCCGCCCGGCCCCGGCTGGCGTGGTCCAGGCTCGCCAGCTGCGTGGCCAGGTGGAACGGCTCCGTCGTGGTCGTGTGCAGCGTGGGGGCGAGCCCGATGCCGCTGGTCAGAAGGGCGGCGAACGCGGCCCGGGTGCCCGCCTCCAGGCGCCCGGCGTCGTCCGGCGCGGGGCCGGCCGGGAGCGGGGAGTCGGCGAAGGTGGCGAGCGTGAAGCCGGCCGCCTCCGCCTCGGTGACGACCCGCCGCAGCGCCGCGGCCGTCAGCGTGTGCGCGGGTGGGCGGCCACTGTGGCGCCAGGAGGCCGGATGGGCGCCGTCTCCGTCCAGATCGACGGCGAGCGACAGGCGACGATCGGTCATGGTGGGCTCGTCCTCTTCTCTCCGTGCGGGTGTTCCTCCGCGGCGTTGCCGTCCAGCAATTAGCTGGTTATTTGGTAGGAATAGTCTGGAAGACGGATATGTTCCCGCACAAGGCGATCTTTTTCTGAGGACGCGTTCTGAGGGGCCCGGTCAGCCCGCGACCGGGGGCGCTGCCCCGTCCGGCCCTGTCGCGGGTCGCCAGCCGAGTTCGGGCCCCAGCCTCGTGGCGATGTCGGTGAGGATCTGCACGTAGTCCTCGTGGCCGAAGGTGAACGGCAGCGCGAACGCGACCTCGTCGATCTCCCGGAAGGCGGCGTGCGCGTACAGCCGCTCGGCGATTTCCGCCGAGCTGCCGACGAGATCGGGCGCGAACATCATGCGGGCAGGTCCCTGCGGTGCGGCGGTGCGGGGCGTGCGCTCGGCGGCGTACTCCTCGTACTTGGCCCGCTGCTCCGGCGTCGCCGTGTCGGTGGGGATGACGACCAGCCCCTGGGAGACGCGGGCCTTCTGCCCGTCGGGGTGGCGGTCGCGGAACTCCCGAATGTGGGAGAGCTGGATCTCGGCGAAGTCCTCCGACTCCTCCGCCTTGACGACGCTGCTGGTCAGGAAGTTCATGCCGTGTTCGCCCGCCCATCGGGCCGAGCGGAGGCTGGCGCCGCCGTACCACATGCGATCGCCCAGCCCCGGCGAGTGCGGCTGGACCCGGTCGGAGAAGACCTCGAACCCCTCGGTGCCGCTGAAATCGGTGACCGGCTCGCCGCGTACGAAGGACAGCAACCGGCGCACCCGCTCGTAACTGAAGTCCTCCAGGTCGGCGGTCCCGGGGTGGAGCGCGTCCTTGACCTGGTCGTAGTGCATCGGGGGCCCGACGCTGACGCCCGGGTTGAGCCGGCCCCCGGACAGGATGTCCACCGTGGCAAGGTCTTCGGCGAGCCGTAGTGGGTTCTCCCAGCCGAGGGGGGTGACCGCCGTCCCCAGCTCGATGCGGGTGGTGCGCTGGGAGGCCGCCGCCAGGATGGCGACCGGGGAGGAGATGCCGTACTGCAGATGGCGGTGCCGCACCCAGGCGCTGTCGAAACCGAGCCGCTCGCCCAGCTCGATGATCCGCAGCGTCGACTCGTGTCCCGGGCGCGGGTCGTCCCCGTCGAACAGTCCGATGGTCAGAAAACCCAGCTTGCGCAGTGGTTGTGTGGGCACCGGCATGATGACCTTCCTCCTCTTTGTCCAAAGCCAACCAGGAATGAGGGGAAATAATTGCCGGGGCCCGGCGGCTCCGCAACACTCGACGTCCTCGCTGGTCTACGACCGGCCGGCCGGTGCGCCGAACGGCCCGGCGTCGTCCGCGCGGCGCCGCCTGATGACGGTCTCGACCACGATCAGGTTGACGACCCAGCCCAGCGTCTGCCCGACCGGGATCATCGAGTTCGCGAGCTCTCCCATCGCTTCGGCCCCGCGGAAGGGGCCTGCACCAGCAGGAGCAGGGGAACGAGGACGCGCGCGGTGACGGCGAGGAACGCCGAGGAGATAGGCCCGGCCGAGCGCCCGGTGGACTCGCCTGCGAGCCCGCACCTTGGGCATGAACTGCAGGGAGCCGAGCACGAGCGCCACCGCGCCACGGAAGCCTTCACGCAGACAGCGAGGCGGCGTCGGGTTGGTCAGGCGGCGCTCGGGTGGTGCGATCAGTCCTTCGGCCAGTTGTCTGGGGAAGACACATAAGTGCCGCGATGGGGAACGGTGAACACCCATCCCTGCTTGCGAAGGAAGTCCACGGCGTTGCGAGCGGTGGCCTTGGCGACGCCGTACTGCTTCATCGGCGCCTTCTCCGGCGGAATGCGCCGATTCGGCACGAGGTCTCCGTTGCGGATCTGTTCCAGGATCTCGGCCGCTATGCGCTGGTAGACAGGCGTCCGTTCGGCTGACCGTGGAGTGCCCGGCTGTCCGACGAACGTTCCTTCGCCTTGGACGGTGTAGACGAGGCCCTGCTCGCGAAGCTCCCGGGTGACGCGTCGTGCCGTGAGGCGGGCGATGCCGTATTCGGCTTCCATCTCGGTCTCGCTCGGGACGGCGTCGCCCGGCTCGAGCTCGCCGTGATCGATCTGCTCTCGGATGATCTCGGCGATCTGTTTGTAGATCGGCACCGGACCGTCGCGATCAATCATGAAGGAATGATAGACGAAACCGGACGTCTACCTACAAAGCAGACAACCACCGGCTAGATGTATAGGAGTAGTAGACCGCTATAGCTAATATGGTCTACGCGTCGTCGACCTGGCCGTCAGACGCGATCCGGCGCCAGGCGGTGTCGGTGACGATCACGTGGTCGAGGAAGCGGAGGCCGACGGTGTCGGCGGCCTCGTGGAGGCGGGCCGTGACCTCGACGTCGGCGGGGCTGGGGTCGAGCGATCCGCTCGGGTGGTTGTGGGCGAGGCCGAAGGCGGCACCGCCGGAGAGGAGGACGGTCGTGACGATGTCGCGGACGGGCGCGGGAGTGTGGTCGCTGCCGCCCTCGGTGACAACGGTCCGGCGGAGCACGGCGCCGCGGCCGTCGCACACGATCACGACGAGCCGCTCGCGCGGCTGTCCGTGCAGCAGGGGAGCGGCAGCCGAAGCGATGTCGGCCGAGCAGGTGATCCGGCTTCGCTCCGGCTCCGCCTGGGCCCGCCGTACGAGATGGAACGCGGCCGCCACACGGGCGGCCTTGGCGGGGCCCACACCTGGGACGGCGAGCAGCCGGTGGGCCTCGGAACGGGCAAGCTCCCCGAGGTCGCCACAGTGGGCGATGAGCTGGGAGGCGAGTTCGACGGCGCTCACGCCCCTGCTGCCCGAGCCGAGCAGCAGGGCGAGCAACTCCCTGTCGGCGAGCGCGGCGGCTCCCGACGTCAGCAGCCGCTCACGCGGCTGGTCGGCCAGGGGCATGTCCTTGACGCGCATCGGCACCTCCGGATGGGGGATCCGGATTGGTTGTACCAGTGGGCACCGACAGTCAGAGGGGGCTGGGAATGCCGTAGACCAGCCGGAACCTGTCGCCGGGCACCACGGCGTCGCTGGTCTCGACCGGGCGCTCCCCGGTCCAGTACGTACGCTCGATCTGGAGCACCTGGACGCCGGCGGGCAGTTCGAGCAGGTCGCTCTCGGTCGGCTGGGGGACACGGATGAGCACGCTCTCGCTGATCTCCGTGACAGGCAGGCCGCTCGCCGCGAGCCGGAAGGCCGCGCTCCTGCGTTCGTACGTGCCCTCTTCGGGCGCCTGGCTCTGGCCGGGCTCGATCGGCTCGTACGAGGTGAGCAACTGCACCGGGCGGCCGTCCCCGCGGAAGATGTAGCGGGTTCTGATCACCGGGCTGCATTCCCCGATGCGGAGCCGGCGGGCGATGTCGGGAGGAGCGTCGGTGAGCTCGCTGCGCCAGCTCCAGCTGGGTTGTCGGCCGCCCGCCTGCATGTCGCTCGCGAAGGCGGCGTGCGGTTCGGGATAGCGGCTGCGGTGGAGCGGGAGCAGGATCGGTTTCTCCCGCACCCGGTGGCCGGAGCCCACCCGGCCGATGATGAGGCCCTCCTGGGCGAGCACGCGCAGCGCGTGGCGGGCGGCCGTTTCTCCGACGCTGTATTTCCGGGTGATCTGGTGCCGCGAGGGGATCGGTGCGCCCGGGGGGAGCGTGCCGTCGACGATCTGGCGGCGAATGTCCTCGACTACGCGCAGGTAGACCGGATCAGAGTTTGCCATCAATCCATCCCTGAGGGGGTGACGGGTCCTCCAAATCTTGGCGTATTCGCCGGGCGACCGAGAGTGACGGGGATGGCCTGTGACTCCAACTTTACCTGGTGAAAGGGCTGCTAATGGGTGATTGTGCCGCTAAGCGGCCAGGTGCTGATATTCCCCTTCCACCGCCCTATCACGGTATCCATGCCAGCCCTCCACGGGACGGGCACAAGCGGATCAAATGGATGCAGCCCACCAACCGCAGCGATCGCGTACGGGTGCGCCGACACACGTGCGAGTGCAAGCCGACGATCTATGAGCTGTGCGCGGCGGGCGGCCTGTTGTTCATCCGGCGGACGACCCGGGGCAAGAACCCGGAGGTCCGCGAGACCGAGCGGCTCGTGGCCGCGCGCATGGAGGAGCTGTGGGTGCGGCTCCTCGCAGGCGAGGTCCACTGACGTGGTCGCGGCTTCCGCCGCGGCCCGCCGCCCGCCCCGAAGGGGCTCGAAGGCCAGCGCAAACCCGTAAGGGCACGCGAAGGCTCGCGCGAAAACCGTGCAGGCCGGCGGAGGCTCCGCCAACCTGTGGAGGCCCGCGCGGGTTCGCGAAAACCCGTGAAGGCCCGCGGGCTCGCGAAAGACCCCCGAGGCCCCCCAGGAGACCCCTCGAAGACCGCTCGAAGACCCCGAAGATCCCCTAAGAACCCCCGGAGGTGCAGAAGCCGCTGTTCGCGGCCTTCCGGAAAATTCTCGCCAGCGGCGTGTAACGTCCGCGTAAGACGCGGCGATTTTCGGTTAGAGGTCGCTGATGTGTGTACCCCCGAGCACATATCGGCGGCCTCTTCCGCTGTCAGCGCCGCTCACGGGGCGGTACTGGACATAACGGGGTGGCGAGGTCCATCACTCCTGCGGATCCGGGTACCGTTCGGTCTATGGCATCGCCTACTGGAACCTCCGACGCCCCCTTCGGCCGCACGCTGACCGCCATGGTCACACCGTTCACCTCTGACGGCGCCGTCGACTATGAGGGCGTCCAGCGGCTCGCCGCCTATCTCGTGGACGAGCAGCGCAACGACGGCCTGGTCGTCAGTGGCACGACAGGGGAGTCCCCCACCACCTCCGACGAGGAGAAGGACCGAATCCTGCGCGCGGTCGTCGAGGCCGTCGGCGACCGGGCCACCGTCGTGGCCGGTGCCGGCACCAACGACACGCGGCACAGCGTCGAGCTGGCCAGGGCCGCCGAGCGCGCCGGTGCGCACGGTCTCCTGGTGGTGACCCCCTACTACAACAAACCGCCGCAGGAGGGTCTGCTCCGGCACTTCACGGCCGTCGCCGACGCGACCGGCCTGCCGGTGATGCTGTACGACATCCCGGGCCGAGCCGGGGTGCCCATCACGATCGAGACCCTGTTCCGGCTGGCCGAGCACCCGCGCATCGCCGCCGTCAAGGACGCCAAGGGCGACCTGTTCACGGGCTCGCAGGTGATGGCCTCCACCGATCTCGTCTTCTACTCCGGCGACGACCTGCTGAACCTGCCGTGGCTTTCCGTCGGCGCGGCCGGGTACGTCAGCGTGGTGGGCCACGTGGTGGGCGCCGAGCTGGCCGCGATGGTCGACTCCTACCGGTCCGGTGATGTCGAGAACGCTTTGGCCGTCCACCGTCAGCTCCTTCCGGTGGTCTCGGCGATCATGACCCGCACCCAGGGGGCGATCATGGTCAAGGCGGCGTTGAAGCTGGTGGGCCAGGACGCGGGATACGTCCGGCCGCCGCTCGTGGACGCCACGGAGGAGCAGACGACAGCGCTTCGGGAGGACCTCATCACGGGGGGCCTCAAGCTTGTGGATTAGATCAACAGATGGAGCCGAATGAGCGACTTGATCAGAAGGAACGACGATAGGGAACTGCGCGCGCACGGCGAGCGGCCCGGGGCGGAGGGCGCGGAATGAGTCATCCGCATCCCGAACTCGGTCCGCCTCCGGCGCTGCCGGAAAACGGCCTGCGCATCGTGGCGCTGGGCGGCCTCGGTGAGATCGGCCGCAACATGGCGGTGTTCGAGTATGACGGCCGCCTGCTCGTGGTGGACTGCGGTGTGCTGTTCCCCGAGCCCGACCAGCCGGGCGTCGATCTCATCCTGCCCGACTTCGACTACATACGGGGGCGGCTCGACGACATCGAGGCGCTCGTGCTCACGCACGCCCACGAGGACCACATCGGCGCGGTGCCCTACCTGCTGCGCGAGCGGCGCGACATCCCGATCGTCGGTTCGCGGCTGACGCTCGGGCTCATCGAGAGCAAGCTGACCGAGCACCGGATGCAGCCGGTCAAGGTCGAGGTGGCCGAGGGCGAGCGGCGCACGTTCGGGCCGTTCGAGTGCGAGTTCGTCTCGGTCAACCACTCGATCCCCGACGCGCTGGCCGTGGCGATCCGCACCCCTGCGGGCCTCGTCCTCCACACCGGCGACTTCAAGATGGACCAGCTTCCGCTGGACGGGCGGCTGACCGACCTCGGGGCGTTCGCCCGGCTCGGGGCCGAGGGCGTCGACCTGCTGATGTCCGACTCCACCAACTCCGAGGTGCCGGGCTTCGTCACCAGCGAGCGGGAGATCGCGCCGGTCATCGACGACGTCTTCCGCAGCGCGACCAAGCGGATCATCGTTGCGAGCTTCGCCTCGCACATCCACCGCGTGCAGCAGATCATGGACGCGGCCGAGAAGCACGGCCGCAAGGTCGCGCTCATCGGCAGGTCGATGGTGCGCAACATGGGCGTGGCGCGCGAGCTGGGCTACCTGAAGGTGCCCGGTGGCCTGCTCGTGGACTCCCGGGAGATCGAGGAGTGGCCGCCGGAGGACGTGGTGCTGATCTGCACCGGCTCCCAGGGCGAGCCGATGGCCGCGCTGTCACGCATGGCCAACCGCGACCACCCGATCAGGATCGCCGAGGGCGACACCGTCCTGCTCGCCTCGTCGCTCGTGCCGGGCAACGAGACGGCGGTCAGCAAGGTCATCAACGGCCTCAACCGGTGGGGCGCTCGGGTGGTCCACAAGGGCAACGCGCGGGTGCACGTCTCCGGGCACGCCGCCGCGGGCGAGCTGCTGTACGTGCTCAACCTCACCAAGCCGTCCAACTTCATGCCCGTACACGGGGAGTGGCGGCACCTGCGGGCGCACGCCAGGCTCGCCGAGCTGACCGGCGTCCCCCGGGAGAACATCGTGATCGCCGAGGACGGCGTGGTCGTCGACCTCGTCGACGGCCAGGCGAGGATCACCGGCGCGGTTCCGTGCGGGTACGTCTTCGTGGACGGCACCTCGGTGGGCGACATCACGGACGTGGCGCTCAAGGACCGGCGGATCCTGGGCGACGAGGGGTTCATCTCCATCGTCGTCGTGGTCGACTCCACCACGGGGAAGCTCACCGGGGGCCCGGAGATCACCGCGCGCGGCTCGGGCATCGACCCCGACGCGTTCGACGCGGTCATCCCGCAGATCGAGGTCGCGCTGCAGGAGGTCGCCGCGTCCGGAGTGGCCGACGAGCTGCAGATCCGCCGGACCATCAGGCGTACGGTGGGGCGCTGGGTGAGCGACACCTACCGCCGCCGCCCGATGATCATCCCGGTGGTCGTCGAGGTCTGACGGGTTTATCCCGTTGTACTCGGAGACGGGCGTGGCGTAGCGTCCCGCCCGTGTCCGAGGTGAGGATCGTCTACCGCAAGTACGGCGGGGCGCTGCACTGGCACCAGTACGCGCGGGGGCTGGGCGAGGACGAGCACGGCGTCTGGACCGGATGTCCCCCGGGCACCGTCGGCCGGCGGGGAAACGAGCCGCCGGTGGTCTGGGAGGACGCCTTCGTGATGCTGTTCCCTGGGAACGCGTGGTGGACGGCCACGTTCAACTCCCCGTCGAACCGGTGCGCCATCTACTGCGACGTCACCACCGTGCCCGTCCGCGGCGACGGCCGGATCACGATGGCCGACCTCGATCTCGACGTGCTCCGGATGCGCGACGGCCGGGTGATCCTGGACGACGAGGACGAGTTCGCCGTCCACCAGGTGCGGTACGGCTACCCGGAGGAGGTCGTCCGCCAGGCGGAGCGGTCGGCCGCCTGGCTGATGGAGGCGGTGGCCGCGCGGACCGGCCCCTTCGGCGGCGCCCACCACCGCTGGCTGTCCCTCGTGAGATAGGGACCACGCCCGCCTTGATGTAGGCACCATGCAGGACCGAGGCCATGGGAAACCCTCTGTGGCTCATGACCACGCCCGCTTTGATGCAGGCACCATGCCCCATGCCTCGGCGGGCAGTGCCTCGCCGGACCACGCCTCAGTGGGCCACGCCTCAGTGGGCCGGGCCTCAGTGGGCCGGGTCTCGGCGGGGGCGCCCCCGGTGTGCGGGGACGCCCCGGGCGTGTGGCCCGCATCAGTGGGCCGTGACCGCGCCCTCGGCGGGCTGCCCGCCGGTCTCCTCGTCCTCGGTCTCGGGGATCACCTTGGGCACGCCGCGCAGTGCGAACGGCACGGCGACCGCGAGCACGAGCAGGATGGCCGCGCCGGTCAGCACGGTGACGTGGATGCCTTCGACGAACGCCTGGCGGGCGGCCCGGGCGACGGCCCCCGCGGCGTCGCCCGGGAGCGTGGCTGCGACCTTCAGCGCGCCCGCGAGCGTGTCGCGTGCCTCGGCCGCGGGCCCGCCGGGCAGGCCGGGCGGAAGCGCCAGGCCGTTCCGGTAGGCGCTGGTCAGCACGGTGCCGAGCACGGCGATGCCGAGCGCGCCGCCCATCTCGTGCGCCGTCTCCGAGATCGCGCTCGCCGCGCCGGCCCGTTCCTTGGGCACCGAGGCGAGCAGCGTGTCGCCGGTCACCGCGAACGTGAAACCCATCCCGACGCCCTGGATGATCATGGCGACCAGCATGTAGAGATAGGGCGTCTCCGTGTCGATCCGGCTGAACAGGATGAACCCGGTCGCGGTCAGCACCAGCCCGAGGCTGACGACCGGCCCGCGGCCCCACCGGTGCACGAGCACACCGGACAGCGCGCCGCCGAGGCCCCCGGCGAGGCCGCCCGGCAACCCGGCGAGCCCCGCGGTCAACGGCGACCAGCCCATGACGAGCTGGAAATACTGCGCGAAGACCACCGACATGGCGAGCATCGCGAAGACCGCGACCAGTTCGGCGCCGACCGTGGCCGCGAACGCCCGCCGCCGGAACAGCGCCACGTCGATCAGCGGCTCGGCCAGCCGGGTCTGCCTGCGGACGAAGACGACCAGCGCGGCGACCGCGACCACCGCCGCGACGATCACGGGGGCCTGCGCGACGCCGCCGGTCGTGGCCTCCTTCATCGCGTAGATCAGGCCGAGCACGCCTGCGGCGGACAGCGGAACGCTGACGAGGTCGAGCCGTCCGGGCCGGGGGTTGCGCGACTCGGGCAGCACGACGAACCCGGCGGCCATGACGGCCACGACGACGGGCACGTTGATCAGGAAGACCGAGCCCCACCAGAAGTGGTCGAGCAGCAGGCCGCCGACGACGGGCCCGAGGGCGAACCCGATCGCGCCCACGCTGCTCCAGATGCCGACCGCGGTGGTCCGCTCCTTCGGGTCGGAGAACACGTTGCGGATCAGCGACAGCGTCGAGGGCATGATCGTCGCGCCGGCCACGCCGAGGAGCGCCCGAGCGGCGATCAGCAGCGGGGCGTTCGGCGCGAACGCCGTGAGCACCGAGGTCGCGCCGAAGGCGGCCAGGCCGGTGAGCAGCAGGCGTTTGCGCCCGATCCGGTCGCCGACGTTGCCCATGGTCACGAGCAGCGCGGCCAGCGCGAAGCCGTAGATGTCGGCGATCCACAGCAACTGGGTGGCCGAGGGCGCCAGGTCCTCGCCGAGCTTCGGCAGGGCGAGGTGCAACACGGTGAGATCGAGGGACAGCAGGAGCATGGCCAGGCAGGCGACGACCAGCGTGCCCCATTTGCGAGAGGTGCCGTTCATGGCCGTCAGCGTGCGCCCGGGCGCTGACGGCTCATCCACCGAGCGCTGACAGGTGCCTTTCGATGACGGTCAGCGCCGCCGCCTCCGTGTCCTCCGCGGCGCCCTCCGCAGCCCCCTCCGCGGCACCCCTCGTGACGCCCGCCGTGGCCGGCACCCGCTGCCGCGTGAACGCCTCGGCCTCGGCGTACGTCCGGTCGAAGGCGTCGTCGCCGAGGACGGTCCGGCAGCGCGCCTCGATCCGGGCGACGTCCGGATCGCGGACGGCGGGCGCTCCGCGCAGCGCGCCGCCGACGCCCAGCAACCAGGCGGCCCGCTCGGGGGCCTCCTCCAGCAGCGCGACGCCGGCGACGCCCTCCGCGACCGCGGCGGTCATGGCGAGGCTGCGGGTGCCGAGGCCGGTGGTGAGGGCGCGGCGGTGCCACGCCAGCGCCTGGGCGGCCTGGCCCGACATCTGCGCGGCCCAGCCGAGCGCGAGATAGACGTGCGAGCGCGTCTCCTCGGCGGTGAACCACTCGGCCGTGCACTCCGCCAGGGCCGTCTCGTACCACCGCCGGGCCCCGGGCAGGTCGCCGTCGTGCCGGGCGAGCTCGCCGAGCCCGAGGAGCGCCGTCGCGAGGATCTCCGGTGCGCCCGTGCGCCGGGACAACTCGGCGGCCCGCTCGAAGTCGGCCCTCGCGGCGTCCATGTGCCCGGAACGCATGCGGGCCCAGCCGCGCCGGCAGAGGCTCTCGGCGAGGTCCGCCGTGGCGCCCAGCCGCTCGGCCAGGTCGATCGCCTCGTTGGTCAGCGCCTCGACCCGTTCGAGATCGCCCCGCCCGTCGGCGACGTCCGACATCGCGGACAACATCATCACGCGGAGCCAGACGTCCCCGGCGGCGCGGGCGTCGCGGAGCGCGCCGGTGAGCTCCTGCTCGGCCTCGTCGAGCCGGCCGTCGAACGCCTTGAGATAGGAGAGGCTGAACCGGCTGAGCATCCGCGTCCACGGGTCGCGCTCCAGCGCGCGGAACAGGTCCTCCATCCGGCCGAGCATCTCCCCGGAGGGTGGACCGCTGATCATCGCGTTCAGCACGAGGAGGTACGGCTGACGGGGCGGCATGGGCAGCGTGTAGGTCCGGCCGATGGCCTCGGCCACGAGCGCGTCCAGGGCGGGGCCGCTCGTTCCGCCCCAGGCCACGAGGCAGGCGCACACGACGTGCTCCTCCTCCAGGCCCTCGGGCGGCGTGGCGCCGACCTCGCCCAGCAGTTCGGCGCCCAGCCGGGCGGCCTCGCCGCGCAGCCCGCGCAGCAGCCAGTAGCCGGCCGTGGCCGACAGCAGCCGCAGCGCGGGTGCCAGATCACCCGCGCGTACGGCACGGCGCAGCGCGGCCTGCAGGTTGTCGCGCTCGCCGTCCAGCCGGCGCAGCCACTCGATCTGACCATGCCCACGCAGGTGCGGGTCGGCCGTGGCGGCCAGGTCGAGGATGTACGCGAGGTGGGCCTGCCGCATGGTCTCGCTCTCGCCGGCCTCGGCGAGCCGTTCGGCGCAGAACGCCCGGATCGTCTCCAGCATCCGGTAGCGGTCGTCCACCACCTCGACGAGGGACTTGTCCACCAGGGAGGCGAGCACACCGTCGGTGTCGGGCAGGCCGCACACCCGCTCGGCCGCCTCCAGCGTCGCGCCGCCCGCGAAGACCGTCAGCCGCCGGGCGAGCGCGCGCTCCGGCTCGTCGAGCAGGTCCCAGCTCCACTCGACGACCGCGCGCAGCGTCCGGTGGCGCGGCTGGGCCGTACGGCTGCCGCGCGACAGCAGCGCGAAGCGCGGGGCGTCGCCCTCCGCCGCCGGGTCGCCGTCGTCGCCGCCCAGCCGGACGGCGATCCGGGCCAGGGGCAGCGAGCGCAGCCGCGCGGCGGCCAGTTCGACGGCGAGCGGCAGCCCGTCGAGCGCCCGGCAGATCCGCAGCACGTGCCCGACGTCGCCGGGCGTGAGGACGAATCCGGGGCGTACGGCGGCCGCCCGCTCGGCGAACAGCCGTACGGCCGGATAGGCGAGCGCGTCCTCCACGGAGGGCTCGGCGGCGGACTCGCCGGCGGCTTCGTCGGCGGGCGGCGGGACCCGCAGCGGGGGCACCGGGCACAGGCGCTCGCCGGTGATGCCGAGCGCCTCCCGGCCGGTGGCCAGCACGCGCAGGGCGGGGCACGCCGCGAGCAGCCGGTCGGCGAGCCGGGCCGCCTCCTCCACGACGTGCTCGCAGTTGTCGAGCACGAGCAGCACCGGCCGCAGGGTGAGGGCGGCCACGAGGCGGGCGACCGGATCGGCGGCGCCCTGCCGCGTGCCGGGAGCGGGGATGGCCGCGGCGGTCTCGCGCAGCCCGAGCGCGCCGAGCACGGCCTGCGGCACGTCGGCGCCGTCGGTGAGCGGGGCCAGCTCCACGAGGCAGACCTCGCCCGGCCACCGGCCGGCCGCCTCGATCGCCAGCCGGGTCTTCCCGGTGCCGCCCGGGCCGATGAGCGTCACCAGCCGCGCCTCGGCGAGCAGCGCGCCGATGCGCTCCAGCTCGTCGTCGCGGCCCACGAGAGAGGTGAGCGGGACGGGGCGCCCGCCGGTCGCGGCGGAGGCGGAGGCGGGAGCGAGGGAGGGATCGGAGCGCAGCACCGCGAGGTGGATCGTGGCCAGCTCGGCCGAGGGATCGACGCCCAGCTCGTCGGCGAGCACCCGCCGGGCCTCGTCATAGACGGCCAGCGCCTCCGCCGGGCGGCCCGCAGCGTACAGCGCGCGCATGAGCTGTCCGCGCGAGCGCTCCCGCAGCGGGTGTGTCGCGACCCGTTCCTGCAGCTCGGGCAGCAGGTCGCGGTGCCGCCCGAGGGCGAGGCGGGCCTCGGTGAGGTCTTCGGCCGCCGACAGGCGCAGCTCCTCCAGCCGGGCCGCCTGGACGGGTGCGAACGGCGCGTCGGGCACGTCCGCGAGCGCGGGCCCGCGCCACAGCGCGAGGGCCTGGTCGAGCAGGCCGGCGGCCCCGGCGGGGTCGCCCGCGTCGAGCGCCCGCCGCCCCTCGGCCGCCAGCCGTTCGAAGCGCGGCGCGTCCACGTCGTCCGGGTCCACCGCCAGCCGGTAGCCCGCGGGTTCCCGTACGACGAGGTCGCCGAGGTGCTGGCGCAGCCGCGACACCTGGGCCTGCAGGGCGTTGGTCGCTCCGGCGGGAGGCTCGGCGCCGTAGAGGCCGTCGATCAGGCGTTCGGTGGTGACGACCCGCCCCGCGTTGAGGAGCAGCAGGCCGAGCAGCGCCCGCACCCCCGGCCCGCCGACCGGGACCGGGCGCTCGCCGTCGGGCCGCGCCTGCGTGGGGCCGAGGATGCCGAACCGCATGCCCATGATTGTCCCGCATCGTGTCGGTCTCTGGGGTGGGCTCGGCACGGGTTCGGCACGGGTTCGGCACGGTGCCTCAGCGGCGGATCGCCTCGGCGATCGCCTTCAGCCGGGCCGCGGAGGCGAGGCCGCCGTGATACCAGTGGATCTCGTCGGCACCCGCGGCCGTGTAGGCCTCGGCGAGGAACGACAGCGCCGCGCCGTCCGCCGGGCGCGGGGGCAGGGCCAGCACGTACGCGCCCACGCGGGGGCCGAGCCGGCCCAGGGCGCGCAGCCCGGCCTCGTCCACCTCGGGGGCGTTCCAGCAGTTGCCGACGAGCACGTCGACGTCCACCCCCTCGGGCACGGTCGCGAACGGGCCGGTCGCCCACGGGTCGGCGTTGGCGTGCAGGGCGATCTTCAGGCCGGGCCGCACCGCCCTGGCCTCGGCCAGCAGCAGGTCGCGCAGTTCGCCCGCGAGCCCCGTGCGCAGGTCGCGCACCGGGCCGGCGAGGTCGCCGAGCGCGTCCTCGACCGAGCGCGGCGCGCCGTCGACGCCCGCCCGCACCCTGGCGCGGACCTCGGCGAAGTCCAGCCCGGCCGCCTCATAGCGGCGCAGGCAGGCCGCGCAGAAGCACAGCGACAGCAGCGCGATCTGCGCGGGCGACCAGTCGGCGCCGTCGGTCTTCTCGTGGTGGCCGCCGTGCCGGAAGCCGAGCGCGCCGCACGCCTCCAGGATCAGCGCGTCGGGGTCGCCCGCCTCGACGACCTCGTGGACCAGCGTGCGGCAGTAGTCGCGCACGTCGGCCGCCGCCGGGCACAGCGCGTACGGATAGAGCTCGCCGAAGGCGTTGGTGACGACCAGGTCGGGGTTGGCCGCGCCGAGCAGCGTGCTGTGGGTCAGCACGGTCCACGCGTGGACCGGCAGCCCGACGGCGCGCAGGGCGTCCCTCGCCTCCCCGAACGGGTCGCCCGAGTCCACCCACGACGGCGTGCCGGGCACGAGCCGCGACCCCTTCCACGCCTCCTCGCGTACGGGGACGTAGCAGGCGGCGTGCCGGGCGTCGACCAGCCGGTGCGCCGGATGGAAAGGGGTGGCGGCGCGGGTGGTGTGGTAGGAGGCGGCGAGCGCCACCGCGTCGACGCCGAGCGCCTTGAGGCGTGCGGCGGCGCCGGGGTCGCCGACGATGTCCCAGGGGTAGGCGTAGATGACGTTCACCAGCGTGGCCTCCGAGCGGAGAAGGACGGGTCGACGGACCGCATGTACGTCGTGTCGTCGCGGGAGCGTACCCCGCACTTCTCATACTGCTCGTTCATGATTGCGAGGGCGTCGCGGTCGAGTTCCACTCCGAGTCCCGGGCCGTCGGGCACCGGGACCGCGCCGTCCACGAACCGCAGCGCGCCGGGGACGACCACGTCCTGGCCGTCCTGCCAGGGCGTGTGGGTGTCGCAGGCGTGGGTGACCGACGGGGTGGCGGCGGCCAGGTGGGTCATCGCGGCGAGGCTGATGCCGAGGTGGGAGTTGCTGTGCATGGACAGCTCGATGCCGAAGGTCGCGCACAGTGTGGCGATGTGCGCCGAGCGCACCAGGCCGCCCCAATAGTGGTGATCGGTCAGCAGCACGCCGATCGCGTTGCGCCGGACGGCCTCGGGCAGGTGCTCGGGCGTCACGACGCACATGTTGGTGGCGAGCGGCATCGGCACCTCGGCGGCGACCCGGGCCATGCCCTCGATGCCCTCGGTCGGGTCCTCCAGATATTCGAGCACGCCGTCGAGCTCGCGGCCCACCCGGATCGAGGTCTCCACGCTCCAGACGGCGTTGGGGTCGAGGCGCAGCGGATGGTCGGGGAACGCCTCGCGCAGCGCGCGGGTCGCCTCGATCTCCTGCTCGGGCGGGAACACGCCGCCCTTGAGCTTGATCGAGCGGAAGCCGTACCGGCCGATCAGCATCCGGGCCTGCTCGACCACTCCTTCGGGGTCGAGTGCGGCGCCGAAGCCGTCGTCCGGCGCGCCCGGGTGGCCCGCCCACTTGTAGAACAGATAGGCGCTGTACGGCACGGCGTCGCGCACCCTGCCGCCGAGCAGGTCCACGACGGGCCGGCCCACCGCCTTGCCCTGGATGTCGAGGCACGCCACCTCGAAGGGGGAGAAGATCCGGTCGACGGTCTTGGCCCGCGAGGAGGTGCCGGTCAGGCCGTGCAGGTCGGTGACGACGTCGGCCCCGACGAGGCCGGCCACGGTGGCGTACATCGCGTTGTGGCCGTAGACGTCGTGTCCGATCAGCGCCTCGGCGGCGGCCCGCACCCGCACGAGGTGGTCGAGGTCGCCGTAGGTCTCGCCGAGGCCGGTGAGCCCCTCGTCGGTGACGACCTCGACGATCGTGCGCAGCGCCCACGGTTCGTGCACGCCGGCGGCGTTGAGCAGCGGCGGGTCGCGGAAGGCGACCGGCGTGACGTTGATCTCGCGAATCCTCATCCCACGATCTCCAATCCGGCCTCGATCAGCCGCTCCAGCCGGGCCACGTGCTCGGGCGCCGCGTCGACCAGCGGCGGGCGCACCGGGCCCACGTCGAGGCCGCGCAGTGCGACGCCGGCCTTGATGAGCGAGACGGCGTAGCCGGGCACGAGGTCGCGCAGCTCGACCAGCGGGCGGTAGAAACCGGCGAGCAGGCGCCGCACGAGGTCGTCGTCCCCGGCGGTCACGGCCTTGTGGAAGGCCAGCGCCACCTCGGGGAGGAAGCAGAACACGGCGGAGGAATACAGGCTCACGCCGATCCCCCGATAGGCGGGCACGGTCATCTCGGCCGTCGGCAGCCCGTTGAAGAACGTGAAGTCGCCGTCGGTCGCGTCCCTGACGGCGAGCACGATGCGCTGCATGGCGTCGACGTCGCCCAGGCCGTCCTTGAACCCGACGACGTTGGGGATCTCGGTGAGCGCCACGGCGGCGGCGGGCGTGAAGCGGGCGTTGGCCCGTTGGTAGACGATGATCGGCAGGTCGGTGGAGGCCGCGATCTCACGGACGTAGCGGACCAGCCCGTCGGCGGGCGCGCTGACCAGGTAGGGCGGCAGCAGCAGCAGGCCGTCGGCGCCCGCGTCGGCGGCCCTGTGCGCGCACTCGCGGGCGAACGGGAGGGAGCCGCCCGCTCCCGACAGCACGGGCACCCGCCCGTCCGCCGACTCGACGGCGATCCGCACCACCCGTGCGTACTCGTCGATGCCCAGTGCGTTGAACTCGCCGGTGCCACAGGCGGCGAACACCCCGCCCGCGCCCTCGGCCACCCCTCGGCTCACGTGCTTGGCCAGCACGTCCTCGGCCAGCTCACCGTCCGAGCCGAACGGTGTGACCGGAAAGAAGAGAACGCCGTCGAGCTGCATCCGCCCACCCCCTGGTGTCCACATATATGGACAGAGTTCTTCAATATGTCCCCGAAGCTAGCCGGATCATCCGATGAAAGTCAACTTTGTCACCCTTTGGCCGCGCCGCTGCTGCCCGCGGCGCTGGTCGGCCCGCGGCGCTGCGTGTAGGCGGGCGTCATCGGCATCTCTCCGGAGCCAGGCTGCCGGCGGCAGGGGCGAGTGCGGGGGGTGAGTGCAGGGGGCGAGTGCGGGGGGTGAGTGCAGGGAGTGAGTGCGGGGGGTGCGTGCGCCGATCGGACAGATGACGCGGCATATGCCCGCCTCCGGTTCACGTGTTTGGGGTGGTTCACGTTCTGAATCGGCCCCGCAATTGTGATTGCTCGCTAGCAAGACCGTAGAAATTGGCATCAGTTGCGTCAAGGAGAGATGTCAGGTCAGATATGTGAACCATGCACGTGCTTGTGAACATTTGTGGGTTGCTGCGAGACTGACGCCGTTCCGCATCGACACGGTCCATACGTCGCTTGGACGATCACGGAGCGCCGCGCACCGGCGCGGGCACCAAGATCCCCCTCGCCGGGGCCGCGCTCCATGCAGGGCCGATCCGACAGGAGGCACATGCGAATTCTCATGACCGGCGCGGCGGGCGGCGTCGGCACCCTGCTGCGACCCCGGCTGGCCAGAGAGGGGCGCGTGCTGCGCCTGCTCGACGTCGTCCCGCTGGAGGCGGGCCCGGGCGAGGAGGCCGTGACCGCCGACATCACCGACCCCGCCGCGATGGAAGCGGCGATGGACGGCGTGGACGCCGTGCTGCACCTGGGCGGCCACAGCGTCGAACAGCCGTGGGCGGACATCCTGCAGGTCAACATCAACGGCACCTACGTCGTGCTGGAGGCCGCGAGGCGGGCCGGAGTGCGCCACGTCGTGCTGGCCAGCAGCAACCACGCGGTCGGGTTCCACCCGCGCGGCGAGGGCGAGGCGCCCGACTACCTGTTCCCGCGCCCCGACACCTTCTATGGCGTGAGCAAGGTGACCAAGGAGGCGCTCGGCTCGCTCTACCACGACCGCTACGGCATCCAGGTGACCTGCCTGCGCATCGGCTCGTGCTTCGAGAAGCCCAGGGACGTGCGCATGCTGTCGACCTGGCTGTCCCCGGACGACTGCGCGCGGCTGGTCGAGGCGTCGCTTGCGGCCGACGGCTTCCACGTGGTGTGGGGCGTGTCCGCCAACACACGCCGCTGGTGGTCGCTGGAGGAGGGCCGGGCCATCGGCTACGAGCCCAAGGACGACTCGGAGGTGTTCGCCGAGAAGCTGATCGCCGAGCACGGCGAGCCCGATCTCGGCGAGCTGCCGCACTCCCTGGTCGGCGGGGCGTTCTGCGGTCCCCGTTACGATGTCGGGAATCTGACGGCGGAAAAGTGAGGTGACCGATCAGGTGATCGATTCCGTACAGGCGGCGGTCGAGCGAGCCGCGACGGCGGGCGAGGCGTGGCGGGCGACGCCCCCGGCCGAGCGAGCCACCGTGCTCGAAAGTGTCGCCGACGCCCTGCTCAAGCACGCCGAGGAGCTGTGGCCTGCCGCCGCGGAGGAGACCCGGCTGCCGGAGGCGCGGCTGCGCGGCGAGATCGCCCGTACGGCCGCGCAGTTCCGGCTGTTCGCCGACGTTCTGCGGGACGGCGGCTGGGTCGAGGCGGTGATCGACCACCCCGACCCCGGCGCCACCCCGCCCCGGCCCGACCTGCGGCGGATGAACCACCCGCTCGGCGTCGTGGCCGTCTTCGCGGCCAGCAACTTCCCCTTCGCGTTCTCGGTGGCGGGCGGCGACACGGCGTCGGCGCTCGCGGCCGGCTGCCCGGTCGTGGTCAAGGCCCACGAGGGGCATCCCCGCACCTCCGACCTGACCGCCTCCGTCGTACGGCAGGCCCTGCCCGACCCCGACCTGCTCGGGCTCGTGCACGGGTTCGAGGCGGGGGCTCCGCTGGTGCAGCACCCGCTCGTCACGGCGGTCGGCTTCACCGGCTCCCTCGCGGGCGGCACGGCCATCCAGCGGCTGATCGACGAGCGGCCCGACCCCATCCCGTTCTACGGCGAGCTGGGCAGCGTCAACCCGGTCGTCGTGTTGCCGTCGGCCGGCCCCGCCGAGGTGGCCTCCGGGTTCGCGGCCTCGCTCACGCTGGGGGTGGGACAGTTCTGCACCAACCCCGGCCTGGTCTTCGTACCGGCCGAGGGCGGGTTCGAGGAGGCCATCGCCGAGGCGGTCGGCGCGACCAGCGGCGGGCCCATGCTGACCGGCAAGATCCGCGAGGGCTACCTGCGGGCGTCCGGCCGGCTGGCCGAGCGGCTCCCCGTGCTGGCCGGCGGAAGCGAGGTGGACGGCATCACCCCACAGGTCTTCGCCGCCGACCTGGAGGCGTTCGCGGACGGGCTGCCCGAGCTGGCGGAGGAGTGCTTCGGCCCGTCGGCGATCGTGATCCGCTATCGCGACGCCGCCGACCTGCCCGCCGTGCTGCGCCGGCTGCCCGGGTCGCTGACCGCGACCATCCACGCGGCCGGGCCGGAGGAGGCCCGCGATCTCGTGCCGGTGCTGCGGCGCCTGGCGGGGCGGCTCATCTGGAACGGCTGGCCCACGGGCGTCGCCGTCTGCTGGGCGATGCACCACGGCGGCCCCTGGCCCGCCTCCACTGCCCCGGCGCACACCTCCGTCGGCGCGGCCTCGATCAGCCGCTGGACCACCCCCGTGGCCTACCAGGACTGGCCGGCGGATCTGCTGCCGCCGGAGCTGCGCGACGACAACCCCCTCGGCGTGCCGCAACGCGTGGACGGCCGCCTGCGCGTCTGACACCACCGCGCTCGTCGCCGCGTGTTCGCTACCGCGCCGCTCCCGTTCCGGGGGAGCGGCGCGGACTGTTATTCGGCCCGCTGTTCCGTGTGCTGTTCCGACCGGTCTTCGGGGTGCCGTTCGGGGCCGAGCCCGAGGAGCCGGGCGACCAGGGAGACCTGCTCGGCGTAGTGCCGGACGAACTCGGGGGAGTGGGGATCGGCTCCGCAGACGCCCTCGACGACGTGTGGCAGGGTGACGGGGGCCATGGCGGCGGCCATCAGCATGATGCTCAGACAGGCCGGATCGACCTCGTCCGGCAGCCGGCCCGCCGCCTGCCGGGCGCGGACCTCGTCCACGTAGCCCCGCAGCGCCTCGGAACGCGGCGCCTGGTCGGGATCGGTGTGCGGCCCCGCGTACTCCAGGCCGCTCCACGCCAGCAACCGGACACCGTCCGGGTTGTCCAGCGCCTCCAGCGCGTACCTGCGGATCTGCTCGGGCAGCGGCGTGGCGGGCGACACGAGCTCGCCCTGACGCTGCCGCCAGCGTTCCCCGAGGGCCCGATAGAGGCCCTCCTTGCCGTCGAAGTAGTACGAGATCAGCTGCTGGTTGACGCCGGCCCTGGCGGCGATCGCGCTGAGCCGGGCGCCCGCGTAGCCGTGCGCGGCGAACTCGGCCGTGGCCGCGTCCAGGATGAGCCCGCGGGTGCGCTCCGGGTCGCGCTGCCGTTCCTGGGGCTTGGGCGATCTGCGGGGCTTCGGCGTGGACATGATCCGAT
This sequence comes from Microbispora sp. CSR-4, assembly GCF_008033685.1. Classification (NCBI taxonomy): domain Bacteria; kingdom Bacillati; phylum Actinomycetota; class Actinomycetes; order Streptosporangiales; family Streptosporangiaceae; genus Microbispora; species Microbispora sp. CSR-4. The sequence continues at coordinate 33,475 of NZ_VJVX01000017.1, read as the reverse complement.
CGTAGCGCTGACAGTGTCATCCATCCATTCAACACAATCAACCATCTGATTGACACAATTTTATAGACGGTTGATTATGGGTGCGACAGGTTCCGAACGGGAGGACGCACCCATGACCACGCCGTACGACGACAGGACCGCCGTTCTCATCGTGGGAGGAGGCATCACCGGCCTGTCCGCCGCGCTCTTCCTCACCCGCCTCGGGGTCCGCCCGATGCTGGTCGAACGGCATCCGTCGACGGCGATCACACCGCAGGCGCGGGCGTTCAACCCGCGCTCGATGGAGATCTACCGCTCGCTCGGGCTGGAGGAGGAGATCCGCGGGCGGCAGTCGATCCTCGCCGGCCTTCCGGAGATGATCGGCGCGGACACGCTGGCCGGCCGGGAGCGCTTCCGCGTGGACCTGCTCGCGCACGTCCGGCCGCCGTCATCGGTCGGCCCGGCCGACTGGGCGATGATCGACCAGGACGAGCTCGAACGGATCGTGCGCTGCCATGCCGAGAGCGGCGGCGCGGACATCCGCTTCGGCACCGAGCTGGTCTCCTTCGACGCCGACGACGACGGTGTGACGGCCGTCGTCCGCGACCTGCGCACCGGCGCCGACCGATGCGTCCGCGCCGATTATCTGGTCGCCGCCGACGGTCACCGCGCCGGCGTGCGCGGCCGGCTCGGCATCGGCGCGGACCAGCCGGGACCGGTGACCCACGTGGCGTACTTCGTCTTCGACGCCGACCTCACCGCCGTGCTGCGGGAACGCCGGTTCCTGCTGGCCTACCTCGACCGGCCGGTCACCGGCACCGTGCTCGTGCCGCTGCGGACCCCCGGGCGGTGGATGCTCGGCGTGCCCTACCGGCCGGGCGAGACCCCCGGCGACTTCTCCGAGGGGCGCTGCGCCGAGCTGGCCCGCCTCGCGACCGGGGTGGAAGACCTCGACCTCACGCTCGTGCCCCCGGTGCCGGGATGGCCGTGGAAGGTCTCCCACAGCACGGTCGGCGGGTGGGTCGCCCACCGATACCGGGCCGGGCGGGTGTTCATCGCCGGTGACGCCGCCCACGTCGTGCCGCCGTCCGGGTCGTACGGCGCGAACACCGGCATCGCCGACGCGCACAACCTGGCGTGGAAACTCGCCGCGGTGATCGGCGGCCGGGCGGGAGACGCGCTGCTGGACACCTACGAGACCGAGCGCCGGCCGGTCGCGCTGCTGACGCTGGAGACCGCGACGCGGCACCTCGCCGGTCGCCACGAAGGCACCGGCGAGGACGTCACCGCGATCGACGACCTGACCATGATCCTCGGGTACCGCTACGACTCCCCGGCGATCATCCCGGAGACGCCCGCGCCCGAGGCGCCGGCCGAGGACCCGCGGGCGCCCGGCGGGCGTCCGGGCCTGCGGGCGCCGCACGTATGGCTGGAGCGCGCGGGGACCAGGCTGTCCACGCTCGACCTGTTCACCGGAGCGTTCACCCTGTTGATCGGCCCGGACGGCGCGGAGTGGGCCGCGGAGACCCCGGGCCGCGCCGGGCTGGACGTCCACCGGATCGGCGTCGATCTGCGTGATCCCGAAGGCCGGTTCTGCGAGGCGTACGGCATCACGAGGACCGGCGCGACCCTCGTCAGGCCCGACGGTTTCGTCGCCTGGCGGTCGAAGCAGAGCCCCCGCGGAGGGCGGCCGGGACGCCGGCTGGAGGAGGTGCTGGCCCGCCTGCTCGCTCCGGACGCCCGCCCGAGGTGAAGGGCCGGCGTCTCGATAGCCTGGACAACCAGGTGCGAGCATCGGGGGTCTCGCCGTGGCCGACGTGGTTGACCGATACTTCAGTGCGTACAACGCCCACGACCTGGACGAGGTCATGGGGTGCTTCTGCCTCAAGCCCGTCGCGGTGGGGCCGGGCGGCCCGGTGGAGGGCCGTTCGGAGGTGGCGTCCTACCACACCGCGATCTGGAGCGCGTTCCCCGACCTGCACGTCACGGTGTTGCGGAAGGTCGTGGAGGGCGACGTCGCGGCGGTCACCACGGTGGGGACCGGCAGGCACACCGGGCCCTTCCCGCTCACCACGGGTGAGGAGCTCCACGGCTCCTGGCGGTACGTCAGCGTGCGGTGCGGCTGGTTCTTCACCGTGCAGGACGGCCTGATCGTCGACCAGCAGATCTTCTTCGACCAGCTTGAGCTGTATCTCCAGCTCGGGCTGCCGCTGTCCCGCCTCGGCCCGCCCTGACGAGGGTGCGCGCGGCTCCTCCGCACGCGGCCCCTCCGCACACCGCCTCCGCACACCGCCTCTGCACGCGGCTTCTGCACGCGGCTTCTGCACGCGGCCCCTGTGCGCGCGCACAGGGGCCGCGCGCCTGGCACGCACAGTCGCGTACAGGGGTCGCGCGCCGCCGGCCGTCAGTGGATCTCGCCGGCCCCGGCGTGCCGGGAGACCTCCCTGCGCACGCTCGCGGCGGGGTCGATCCCCGTGTGCAGGGCCGGCGTCCAGCCCGCGTCGGCGCCGAGGTCGGGGTCGTTCTTCGCGTTGTAGACGGAGACCAGGTCGATCGGCGTCTCCTTGCCGCCGACCCGCAGCAGGTTGCCCTTGGCCGTCAGCGTCGTGCCGCCCCAGTTGTAGAGCAGGTCGGCCGGGTCGACGCTCCGGCTCAGCCGGAAGTAGTTGTTCTCGGCGTAGATCTGCGACTCCACGCCCACGCCCAGCGCGTACTCGAAGGGCTCGGCGTCGGGCACCTGGTAGTAGTTGTTGTAGACGTGCACCTTGCCGAACCGCACGCGGGGCAGCCGCTGCAGGTTTCCGGAGAACTCGTTGTGGTGCACGGTGACGCTGAGCTTGCCCCGGTCGGTCGCGGGGTTGTTGGTCGAGCCGATCAGCATGGTCTTGTCGTGGTCGGAGAACTTGTTCCACGACACGGTCACGAAGTCGGAGCCGTTGGTGATGTCGGCCTGCCCGTCGTGCACCTGGTACGGCCGCCCGAAGTAGAGCGGCTGGTCGGAGTCGGGGTTGTCCCCATCGGTGAAGGTGTTGTGGTCGATCCAGACGTGGGTCGAGCCGGTGACCGAGATGTTGTCGTAGAGCGAGTTCCAGTTGCCCTCGTCGCCGTCGGTGGGGTCCCACTGGGGGAAGCAGTCGGCCGCGTCCTCGAAACGGATGTTGCGGATGATGACGTTGTCGGCCTTGTCCACGTGCAGGTTGACGTGCCGGATGGTCGCTCCCGGCAGGCCTGCGATGGTGGTGTCGGACGGCACCTTGAGCTTGATGTACTTCGTCTGCGCAGCGGCGGAGGCGGCCCGCGCGTCCTCCATGGGCCCGGACGGCTCGGTGTCGCGTCCCCACACCGCCGGGTCGTACGCCGCGAGGTAGCCGGCCAGGGTGTAGCCGCCGGTGGCGAAGTCGGCGCAGGTCTTGTCGACGTCGATGACGCCCTTGACATAGATGATGCGGGGGCCGGGGGAGGCGAGCGCCGCGGCCAGGCCCGCGCGGTCGGTGACCACGTGGACGTTCGACGCGGGGGCCGCCGCGCCGCCGGTGGTGCCCGTGCCGGACGAGGCCCAGCCGTCGCCCGAGGGCAGCGTCTGCCGCCCGATGTCGGCCGGCTTCCCGGCGGGCGGGGGGACCGCTCCGGCGGGGCCCGCTCCCAGCACGGGGACGGCGGCCGTGATCGCGAGGGCGGCCGACAGGAGTAGGGATCTTCCGGGCATGACTGTCTCCGTTCCGCGGTCGCTCCCCCGAGACGAGTCGTACGTGTCGCCGGCGCTCAGGCCGGATCGGGCGACCGCTCCAGTTCTTCGAGAAGGGCGAGGCCGCGGCCGATCAGCCCGGCGAGCCTGTCGAGGTGCTCGGGGCTGGGATCGGACAGCGGCCGGCGGACGGGTCCCACGTCCAGACCACGCAGGCGAACGCCCGCCTTGATGAGCGAGACGGCGTACCCCGGGCCCTCGTTGCGGAGGTCGACCAGGGGACGGTAGAAGCCCTCGATCAGACGGTTCGCGACGTCGTCGCGGCCGTCCCGCATCGCCCGGTAGCAGGCGAGCGCGAGGTCGGGGAGGAAACAGAAGACGGCGGAGGAGTAGCGGACCACTCCGAGGTCCCGGTACGCGAGCTGGGACAGCTCCGCCGTCGGCAGGCCGTTGAAGTAGAGCATTTCCGGCGGGGCGGCCTCGATGATCCGGCGCAGGAGGCCGAGGTCGCCGTAGCCGTCCTTGAGCCCGATGACGCCCGGGTGCCGCGCGAGCGCCGCGACCGTCTCCGGCTCGAAGATCGCGTTGTCCCGCTGGTAGAGGATGATCGGCAGCCGGGCGCCGTCGGCGAGCGCCTCGTAGTGGCGGCGCAGGCCGTCCTGGCCCGCCTGCAGGAGGTAGGGCGGCAGCGCGAGCAGGGCCGACGCCCCCCCGTCCTCGGCCGCCCTGGCGAACTCCAGGGCCATCGCGGTGCCGTAGCCGGTGCCGGCGACCACCGGGACGCGCCCGGCCGCCTCCTCGACGGCCGCGGCCACGCAGGCGGCGTAGTCGCGCAGGCTGAGCGTGGGGAACTCGCCGGTGCCACAGCAGGCGAACCCCGCTCCGCATCCCGCCTCGACACCCTGCCGCACGTGCCGGCGGAACACCTCGAGGTCGAGCCGCTCCTCCTCGTCGCAGGGCGTGACCGGGAAGAACAGCAGGCCGTCGATTGTCACCGGCTTCCTCCGTCATCCATCTGAACGTGATTCATATTCGTGAACACCGGGACCGTACGGCGCGCGGCGGCGCGCGGTCAAGACGCGCACCCCGAAGAGAGCGAATGTTTCGAATAGGACACGGATCCTTGACAGGGATGCGGCCCGAACATCACCGTGGATCCGTCCACGTTTGTGAACCACGTTCAGGAATATGTCTTGGCTGTGGTTCCGGCAAGAGTCGCAGAGGAGATGCGCCGGTGACGACGATGCGCCGCAAGGCCGTGCCGTACCTGCTGATCTCGCCGACGGTCGCGCTCATCGCCGCGTTTCTCGTCTACCCGATCGCCAGCGTCGCGTACTACAGCCTGCAGCACCGCAACCTCACCCGGCCATGGGCGGACGGCTTCGCCGGGCTCGGCAACTTCCGGCAGATGCTGTTCGAGGACGAGGTCTTCTGGCACAGCCTCGGGTTCACCGCCAAATGGGTGGTCGCCGAGATCGGCCTCCAGCTGATCCTCGGGCTGGCCCTGGCCCTCATCGTCAATGAAAGTTTCATCGGACGGGGGCTCGCCCGGTCGCTGGTCTTCTCGCCCTGGGCAGTCTCCGGAGTGCTGACGACGGGCATCTGGATCCTGCTCTACACGCCGAGCACCGGCGTGCTGCGCTTCCTCGGGCAGCCCGAGGCGGCGGTCCTCGGCAACCCCGACACGGTCTTCCCCGCCGTGGTGGTGACCGAGTTGTGGCGCGGCGTGCCGTTCTTCGCGATCCTCCTGCTCGCCGGCCTGCAGGGCATCCCCGGCGAGCTCTACGAGGCGGCGGCGGTGGACGGCGCCGGGCGCGTCAGGCGCTTCCTCCACGTCACGCTGCCGCACCTGCGGGACGCGATCGTGCTGGCCACGCTGCTGCGCGGGGTCTGGGAGTTCAACAACGTCGACCTCCTCTACACCCTCACCGGCGGCGGCCCGGCGCAGGTCACGACCACGCTGCCGCTGTACGTCGCCCAGCGGGCGGTCGACTCCAAGGACTTCGGGTACGGCTCGGCGCTGACGATGGCGGGCTTCGTGATCCTGCTGTTCTGCTCCATCCTCTACCTCCGGCTCAGCCGGTTCGGCGGGGAACGATGAAGAGGCGAGGGGTTTCGCGATGAGCGCCGACGTCATGACCCGCCCGCGCACGCGAGCGTTGCCCCAGGGGGCCCGCCGGCGGAGGAGACGCGATCCCGGCCGTGTGCTGCGGCTCTACGTCCCTCTCGGGCTGTATCTGGTCTTCACCCTCGTGCCGTTCTACTGGATGCTCGTGTTCGCCCTCCGGCCGGCCGGTTCGACCGACCCGGTGCCGTGGCCGATCACGTTCGAGCACTTCGAGACCGTCTGGAACGACATCGGCTACGCGGTGTTCTTCAAGAACAGCGTGATCGTCGGGGTCTGGTCGCTGCTGGTCACCACGGTCATCGCGGTCATGGGCGGCTACGCCCTGTCGCGCTACCGGTTCCGCGGCCGGAGCCTGTTCATGGTCGTGCTGCTGTGCACCCAGTTCATCCCCGGCGCGATGATGCTGATCCCGCTGTTCTCGATCTTCAAGTCGCTCGGCCTGATCAACAGCCTGGCCAGCCTCATCGTCGCCGACACCGTCTTCAACCTGCCCTTGTCGATCATCCTGATGAGCGGGTTCATCTCGGCCGTGCCGTTCACGGTCGAGGAGGCCGCGATGGTCGACGGCTGCACCCGGTTCCGCGGCTTCCTCGCGATCGTGCTGCCGCAGCTGCGGCCCGGCCTGATCGCCGTGGGGTCGTTCGCCTTCATCCACACGTGGAACAACTTCCTGTTCGCGCTGATGTTCGTCAGCAAGCAGGACAGCTTCACGATCCCGGTCGGGCTCAGCTACACGATCGGGGAGTACAGCGCCGACTTCGGGGCCCTGGCGGCCGGGGGCGTCGTCGCCGCCCTGCCGGTGGTCTGCGTGTTCGCAGTGGTCCAGCGCTATCTCGTGCACGGCATCAGCGCCGGCGCCGTCAAGGGATAGCACCCCCAGAGACGGTCAAGGGATAGCACCCCCAGAGAACTGTCGAGAGCAGCCTGTCGTAAGCAGGAGGAACCATGAAGATGAAAGTGGCCTGGGCGGCGCTCGCCGTTCTGGCCGTCACCGTTACCGGATGTGGGTCGGACTCGGGTTCCGGCGAGGGCTCCGGCAAGACGACCATCACGTTCTGGGACAACAACGGGGGCGCCCGCACCCCGATCTATCAGGAGCTGATCAAGCGGTTCGAGGCGGCCAACCCCTCGATCCACGTCGAGTACGTCGGCGTCCCGATCGCCTCCGTCCAGCAGAAGTACGACACCGCCATCGCGGGCGGGGACACCCCCGACGTCGGCGGCGTCACCACGTCGTACCTGGCCAACCTGACCGGCCAGCAGGCGCTGGAGCCGGCGGACGAGTGGCTGGCCAAGAGCTCGGTGAACGGCAAGCTGGCCACGTCGATGCTCGACTCGGTCCGCAAGACCGTGCCGGACGGCAAGCTCTACCTGGTGCCCAACACCTCCAACATGGACGTGGTGTGGTACCTCAAGGACAAGCTCCAGCAGGCGCCGGACACCTGGGACGAGTTCTTCAAGGACGCCGACGAGCTGACCAAGAAGCCCGACGAGTACGGCTACACCATCCGCGGCGGGGCCGGCTCGATCTTCCAGATCCTGGCCGAGATGTACTCCTACTCGGGCGTGACCGAGTTCTTCGACGCCTCGGGCAAGAGCACGGTGAACGACCCGAAGAACGCCGAGTTCCTCACGAAGATGGCCGGGCTGTACAAGAAGGACACCCCCGAGGCCGACGTCACCAACGACTTCCCGAAGATGGTCGCCCAGTTCGGCACGGGGAAGATCGCGATGATGCACCACAACCTGGGCTCGTACAACGACCACGTCAAGGCGCACGGCAAGGACAAGATCGGCGCCTTCGCGCTGCCGACCGGTCCCGGCGGCAAGCGGACCATCGTCGCCAACCCCGTGGACGGCTTCGCGGTGTTCAAGAACAGCGAGCACAAGGACGCCGCCTGGAAGTTCGTGGAGTTCCTGGTCTCCCACGACGGCAACAGCTACTGGAACGAGCAGACGGGCCAGATCCCGGCCAACACCGAGGCGCAGGGCGACTCCTGGGTGCAGGGCCTGGAGCACCTGAAGACGGCCGTCGACACGCTGAGCGACCCGAACACCCAGGTCGTGTCGCCGCCCTACTACCTGCCGCAGTTCTCCTCCATCACCAAGGCCGACACCGAGCCGCTCTTCCAGAAGGTGCTGCTCGGCCAGATGAAGCCCCAGGAGTTCCTCGACACCCTGGCGCAGAAGCTGACCGACGCCCAGGCCGAATGGAAGAAGGCGACCGGCGGCTGACGATCGCCGCCGCGTCCCGGGACCGGGCCGGTGCGTACCTGACCGCGCACCGGCCCTCCGGCCCCTCCACACCGACAGAGAGGAAGAGGTCATGGCGGTCGTCGAACGCGTCATCGTCACGGTCTTCGCCACGGTCACCAAGTCCGTGGTGGACGGCCACGGCCACCGGCACCCCGGCCCGCCCCGCGAGGTGCGGGAGGCGCTGCTGGCCGTCACCGACAGCGACGGCGCGACCGGATACTGCCTGGCGGCGCCCGACACCGTCAGGGAGGCGGTGATCACGGGCCACATCGGCCCGGCGCTGATCGGTCAGGACAGCCTCGACCGCGAACGGCTGTGGCACCGCGTCGCCCGCCGGCAGCGGGGCGCCCAGGGCAACCTGTCCGACCGGGCGCTCAGCGCGGTCGACCAGGCACTGTGGGACCTCGCCGGGCGCAAGCTCGGCCTGCCGGTCTGGAAGCTCCTCGGCGGAGCCCGCTCCGAGGTGCCCGCCTACGCGAGCACGATGTGCGGCGACGACATCCCCGGCGGCCTGGCCACCCCCGACGACTACGCCGCCTTCGCCAAGGAGCTCGTCTCCCGCGGCTACCGCGGGATCAAGCTGCACACCTGGATGCCGCCCATGCCGTACGGCGTGGACCGCGACATCGAGGCGTGCGCCGCGGTCCGGGAGGCGGTCGGCCCGGACGTCGCACTCATGCTCGACAGCAACCACTGGTACTCCCGCTCCGAGGCGCTGACCCTCGGCCGGGCCTTGGACGAGCTGAACTTCGCGTGGTACGAGGAGCCGATGGAGGAGGCGTCGGTGCAGTCGTACCGATGGCTCGCCGACCAGCTCAGGACGCCGATCCTCGGGCCGGAGACCTCCTGGGGCAAGCACATGGCGCGGGCGGAGTGGGTGGCCGCGGGGGCCTGCGACATCCTCAGGGTCGGCGTGGTCGGCTCCGGCGGCATCATCCCGGCGATCAAGGCCGTTCACCTGGCCGAGTCGTTCGGCATGGACTGCGAGATCCACGGCAACGGCTCCGGCGCGCTCGCCGTGATCGGCGCCACCCTCTGCGGGCAGTGGTACGAACGGGGACTGCTGCACCCGCACTCGGACTACGACACGCCCGCCCCGCACCTGCGGTCGATCGTCGACCCGCTCTCCGGCGGAAAGGTGCGGATGCCGGACACTCCCGGACTAGGGGATGATCTGGATATGGACTACATCGCCTCCCGTACGGTCGCCTCCTGGGGAACCGGCTCACAATAGGAGGCGGAACAGGCGGGTCAGGGAGGTACACATGGCGGAACCCGTGCCGCACGTGAAGTCGGCACTCCGGACGGTCGAGCTGCTCGACTTCTTCGCGCAGTATCCCGGACTGCACAGCCTCACCGACCTACAGGGCAAGCTGGGCTACCCCAAGAGCAGCCTGCACGCCCTGCTGCGCACGCTGGTCGACCTCGGCTGGATCGAGACCGACGTCACCGGCACGCTCTACCGGATCGGCATGCGGGCTCTGCTGGTCGGGGCGACGTACATCGACGGCGACCCGGTGGTGCAGCTCGCGCACGACGCGCTGGACTGGCTGGCCGAGGTCACCGGCGAGACGGTGCACCTCGCCCGTCTCGACCATTTCGACATCGTGTATCTCGCCACCCGCGCCTCGCGGCACTACCTGCGGCCGTTCTCGCGGGTGGGCCGCCGTCTGCCGGCGAGCACCACGTCGCTCGGCAAGGCCATCCTGGCGAGCCGCGACGACGACGAGGTCCGCGCGCTGCTGCCCGCCGAGCTGCCCGCGCTGACGGCCAACACGATCGTGGACGCCGACGAGCTGCTGGTCGACCTCCACCGGGTGCGCAAGCAGGGCTACGCGGTGGACCGTGAGGAGAACACCGAGGGGCTGCGTTGCTTCGGCGTCGCGCTGCACATCAGCGACCCGCCGCGCGACGCCATCAGCTGCTCGGTGCCGATCCCGCGCCTCACGCCCGAGCGGGAGAAGGAGATCGCCTCCTGCCTGCTGGAGGCACGTGAGCGCATCGAGCGCTCCGCCATGCGGCAGCGCCGCGCCTTCTGACACGTCGGCGGCGCCCCGCACGCACATGCGTGCGGGGCGCCCGCATATAGAAGAAATCTAGAATTCGTCCGGGCGTGGCGATTATTTTGGGGCCGGCCGGATCGGCGGGCCGTTCCGCACCGTATTCTTCCCGGTCTTCGGCGTATTCGCGAATGGACATTGACCGGCGGCAATTCGCGCTGATAAGTTCCCGGTGTCGTGATCGTCTCCTCGGGCCGATGGAGGTCGGCTTGCGCCTGCCGAAAGTGAAGGCCGAGCACCGGCCGTACAGGATCGGGCGCGACAGGATTCGCATCGGCGGCTCCATTTATGGAATCGCCGCGGAGATATCGGATCCGCATGGTCACGCGTGGGCCGCGTTGTCGGCGATGGACGGGACCCGCGCGCCCGCCGACGTCGCCGATCATTTGTGCCGTCTGTTTCCCGGCATGAAGCGGGTGGACGCCGCCGGCGTGGTGGACCTGCTGCTGCGATCGGGCTACCTGGAGGACGCGGCGGCCCCGCCGCCGAGTGACCTCAGCGCGGCCGAGACGGAGCGATATTCGCGGAACAAGGCGTTCTTCCGCTGGGTGGATCTCGTGCCCCGGGCCCATGGATGGGAGGCGCAGGTCGCGCTGAAGCGCGCACGCGTGCTGGTCCTGGGGCTCGGGGGCACCGGCAGCCACGCCGCCTGGGCGCTGGCCGCCGCGGGGGTCGGCAGGATCCACTGCGTCGACCGCGACGTGGTCGAGGTGTCCAACCTCACCAGGCAGGCGCTGTTCACCGAGGCCGACATCGGGAGACCGAAGGCCGACGTGGTGGTCGAACGCCTCACGGCGATCAACTCGGGTGTGCGCGTGACCGGGGAGACCCGCGCCGTCGAGAGCAGGGCGGACGTGTCCGCGCTGCTGGCCGGGTTCGACGCGCTCGCCCTGTGCGCCGACGAACCTCGCGGCCAGGACAGCATCCGGATCTGGGCCAACCGGGCATGCCTGATGGCCGGGGTGCCGTGGGCGGTCGGCGGCTATCGGGGTCCCCTCGTCAGCGTGGGGGTCTTCGCCGCCGGCGGGCCCTGCTACGAATGCCTCACCGCCGCGATCGAGGCGTCGCTGGAGCCGGGGGTCCACGTCGACCTCGGCGGGCCGGGAGTGCTGGCGCCGTCCGCCGGCATTTCCGGACACCTCACCGCGCAGGCCGTGATCTCGATGGTGACCGGAATTCCGGCGACGCTGCGCAGTCATGTCACCGGGATAAATCTGATCGCCCCCGAACAGCATGTGTACACGCACTATGCGGCGTCGCCGGAATGCGCCGGCTGCGCGGTGCGGGGGAAAAGGGAACGGAAATCAGCGGTTGACGCCTGAAATGCCCCGGCTTAGTGTCGTGAGTTGTCGCGACGAAAGGGGGTGGAAATGGAGCGACAGGAGCCGGCGGTGCAGGATTCCGCCGAGACCGAGGACGCGGCCGGAAAGATTTCGTTCCGGCTGCTCGACAAGATCGAGACGACGCAGTCGTACAGCGGAAACTCGAATAGCTGACCGGTGATGGTCCGGATGGTCGATTTCCGAGTCGCCGTCCGGACCATCGTCATGCGAAATACGAATGACGGTGAGGCATGAAAATACCCCGGCCCGAGGCCGTGCCGGGCACGATGCTGCCCATGCGGGAGTACGCGGCGGACTTCCTTGAGGTCTTCCACGACGTCGACGGTGTGATCTGGAAGCTGGAGCGCGCCCAGACGTTCGACGAAGGGGAGAACCCGAGCTGGAAGGCCATGCGCGCGGGAGACTGGCACCGCTCGCTCGAACTGCTGGAAGAGGCGCGGGAGACCATCGCCGCGGACCTTCCGGCCCGGGGGGAGCTGCGCCGCCTGCGGATCGTCGAGACGCCGCTCACCGCATATCTGCAGTGGGAGCTGCACCTGCTCGCGCTGCGCGCGCGCCTGGGGGAGCGCGGCAGGGTTCTGGACGCCGGTGAGCTGGCGGGCCTCGAGGCGGACGGTCCCCTCCCGGAGCTCGTCGTCTTTCCCGGCAGGCACATGTACCACGTGCGCTACGACGACCGCGGCGCGTGTGCCGGCGCCCGCCGGATAGACGACGCCGACGCCGTCGCCGCATGGACGTCGGTCGTCTCCTCGCTGTACGAGCGGGGCGAAGACCTGCCGGCCTACGTGGAGAAGCGGGTCGTCCCGCTTCCGCCGCCCCGGACGGACGCGCAAGCGCGATGACGCACGTCCGGCTGCGTCCTCTCGGGTTCCGCGAGGACGAGGACGGATGGATCGTCGGCCGCGTCGACACGGGCGTCTGCATCGAGGTGCCCTACGCCGGCAAACGGGCGATCGAACTGCTCGGCAGCGGGCGGACGATCCGCGCGGCGCGCGAGGAGCTGAGAGCCGAGCTCGGGGTGGAGCTCGACGTGTCCGGATTCGTGGACGACCTGGCGGCCGTGGGGATGGTGGCCTCGATCGGCGACCGGGTCTTCGCCGACACCGGCGCCCCGGCGCCGTCGCTTCCCTGGATAACGCGGGAAATGGTGCGGTGGACGCTGAGCCCCCTGCTGCACTGCCTGCTGGGCCTGCTCGTGCTCGGCGGGGTCGTCGCGGCGGTGCTGCGGCCCGGCGTCGTTCCCCGGTGGCATGCCCTGCTCTGGAGCGACCACGGCACGGTGGTCCTGCTGAGCGAGATCGCCGTGGTGGCCGTGCTCGTCTCACTCCACGAGCTCGCCCACCTCCTCACCGCGCGGGCCGCGGGCGTCCCCGGCCGCATCCGGATCGACACGCGCCTTCAGTTCCTGGCCGCGCAGACCGACGTCTCCGGCGTCTGGCTCGCCGAGCGGCGGGTCCGCCTGACCGTCTATCTCGCGGGGATGGCGGTGGACGCGAGCGTGCTCGCCGCCTGCCTGCTGACGATGGCGCTGTCCGGCACGAACACGCTGCTGTCGGTCATCGCGCTCACCGAGATGACGGGGCTGGCGTTGCAGTTCTTCGTCTTCATGCGCACCGACCTCTACTTCCTGCTCCAGGACCTGGCGCGCTGCCGCAACCTCTACGCCGACGCCGCCGCCTTCCTGCTGCACCTGCTTCGCCGCGCCGTACGGAGGCCCACCGCGGAGCCGCTCACCGGGTTGGACCCGCGGCAGCGCCGGTTCGTCCGGTTCTACAGCGTGCTCCTCGTCGCCGGGACGGGGCTCTGCCTCGGGGTCTTCCTCCTGATCTCCGTCCCGTTCACGGTCGCGCTGATCGCCAGGTCCCTCGGCGTGCTGCTGCATCACGACGGCCTGGTCGACGCCGCCGACGCCCTGCTGACGCTGGGGGTCGTGGTCGCCTACCAGGCCGTGTGGGTGAGGGCGTGGGTCCGCAGGCACGGACCACGCGTACGGGGGTTCGCCGCGAGGCTGGTGCGCCACCGCGCGCCGGGGGCGAGCGTGGTCAGGCGCGGTTCGTGAGCGGGGTCAGCTGGTGGATGTCGTGCCGGGCGCGCAGCGCCGTGATCTCGGCCGGGTCCGGCGGTCCCGAGGCCAGCATCCCGGTGAGCTCCCGCAGGTAGGTCTCGTGACCCGCGGGGGTCACGATGAACAGCATCCGGGCCGGTTCACTGCCGGGGTTGAAGAACGCGTGGGGGCATCCGGCCGGCACGTGCATGAAGCTCCCGGGCCCGCCCCGCAGCACCTCGGCGCCGGCCTCCGACCGCCAGGAACGCCAGTCGGAGCCCGTCTCGGAGTCCGCCGGATGGAAGGCGAGGAGGTCGAGCTCGCCGTCGACGACGTAGAACATCTCCTCCGCCTCGTGATGCAGGTGCGCCCCGACGTCGAAACCCGGGGCGACCACGGCCTCGAAGACCGACCACGCCGCCGCCTGCTCCGCGCCGACCTTCAGCGTCATCGCCTGGATCGAGTCGCCGCCTCCCGGCGGAAGTAACAGTCCATCGGTCATGTCCTCGCACCTCACGCTTTCCAGCCGGTGGCGCGCAGCCACGTCTCCAGGGTCATCAATCCGGGGTGCTCGGCGCGCAGGGCAGGCAGATCGACCTGTGCGGGGTGCTCCTCGAAGAACTCGAACATCCGGGCCACCCACGGGTCGAACGCGCGCACGTGCTCGATCGGCGTCCGTTCGAAGCGGGCCGGCAGGCCGCACACCCGGCCGAACGTGGCGGCGATCTCCGACGGGGTGGGCTCGTCGGCGCCCAGATCGACGGTGCGGCCGAGGTACTGGCCGGGGCGCTCGAAGGCGAGGGCGGCGAACACCCCGATGTCCTCGACGCTGATCAGCTGCATCGGCGTCCCGGGATCCATGGGGAGCCGTACGACCAGCGTGCCGTCCTCCAGGCTCGGCCGGTTGTAGGTGCTGAAGTTCTCCATGAAGGAGACCGGGCGCAGAATGGTCGCCGGCAGCCCGAGCTCGTGGATCTCACGCTCGATCCGCGCCTTGCTCTCGATGTGGGGGATTCCGGACTGGTGGTCCGTGCCGGGGACCGAGCTGTACACGAGGTGTCCCGTGCGGATCTCCGCGGCCAGCCGGGCCCCCGTCAGGCCCCGCCGCTCCTCGGCGGCGGCGCCTTCGACGGTGATCGTCGGGCCCTGCATCATGGTCAGCGCCAGGAAGACCCCGTCCACGCCCCGCATCGCGCGGCGCAGCGACTCCTCGTCGTCGAGGTCGCCGACGAGGAGTTCCGCCCCCGACTCCTCCAGCGCCTTGGCGGCGGAACCGCCCGGGTCGCGCACCAGGGCGCGTACGTTCCGGCCCCGGGCGAGCAACCGGCGCGCGGCGGCGCCGCCCTGCCGGCCCGTGGCTCCGACGACCAGTACGGGATCGCTCATGGCGTATGCCTCCATGGCAGACTCGCGGTGTGAGGGATCATGGGCGTCACGATAACGAGGCGGCGTCCGGCGGTCCTGGCACTCGTGCTGCCAGTCATGGACCCGACCGCCGCTCCAGGACGTCGAGCCGCAGGGCAGAGCTCGGTGCGTTCCTCCGCGCCCGGCGGGCCCGCCTGCGCCCGTCCGACGTCGGCCTGCCGGAAGGCGATCCGGCCCTGCGCCGCACCCCCGGCCTGCGCCGTGAGGAGATCGCCGAGCTCTCGGGCGTCGGCGTCACCTGGTACACCTACCTGGAACAGGGACGGGACATCTCGGCGTCGGCGCAGGTGATCGACGCGCTGGCCCGTGCGCTGCTGCTCGATCCCGACGAACACCGGCACCTGCGCCATCTGGCCGGGCTGGCCCCGCCGGACACGCCGTCAGGAGAGGGGGAGCGGCCCCGGGACCGGTTGCGGCGCCTGGTGGACGCCGCCGCTCCGAACGCCGCCTGCGTGTACGACGCGCGCTTCGACTACCTGGCCTGGAACACCCCCTACACCCTGCTCCGCCACGATCCGCTGACGCTCCCGCCGGACCGGCGGAACCTGCTGTGGATGATGTTCACCGACCCCGGCAACCGCGCCCGGATGGTCCACTGGGAACGCGCCGCCCGCGCCCTGATCAGCCAGTTCCGCGCCGCGATGGGACACCGGCAGGGCGACCCCGCCTTCACCGCGCTGGTGACGGCGCTGAGCGAGGTCAGCCCGGAGTTCCGGGAGTGGTGGGCGGACTACCCGGTCCGCCGCTTCAGGCCCGCGACGGTCGCCATCGATCACCCCGAGATCGGGCGGCTCGACCTGGAGATGTTCCAGCTGCGGCCGGCGGAGCACCCCGATCTCCTGCTGGTGCTGCAGGTGCCGGCGAATGAGGACGGCCGCAGGCGGGTGAGCGCGCTCCTCGACGGGCGGCGCGGGCCCTCCAGCACCCCAGAGGGCGGCGCCTCGTAGGACGCGCTCGGCCGGGCGGTGCTTCGCGGGCCGCTGTCGTGTGCGGCGCGCTCGGCCGGGCGGTGCTTCGCGGGCCGCTGTCGTGTGCGGCGCGCTCGGCCGGGCGGCGCTTCATCGGGTGGCCTCCCGGCGCGCCGCCCCGGCAATCGCCCGCATCCGGGGTAACTTCGGCATCATGGCCACCCGTACGTCCGGACAGGGGTCCGGCAAGCGCCCCGCGTCGCGCTCCGGATCCCGTACGGCTTCCACCAAGCGATCCCCGTCGGGTTCCCGAGGCAGGCCGGCCCCCAGATCCGCGCCCAAACGGCCCGTCGCCACCGGCCAGGATCCGGTCAGCTGGTTCTTCCTCGTGATCGGCAAGCTCGTCATCGGCATGTGGATGCTGCTGGCGAACGGCGTGGGGGCGGCGGCCCGGGCACTCGGACAGGGCGCCCGCGACCTCGATCCCGCGCACCGCCGCGACGGGCAGGGGCTGGCGGTGCTCGCAGGCGCCATCGTGCTCGCCGCCCTGACCTGGCGGGACACCAAGACGGGGTTCGCCGCGTTCGTCGACGCCGTGGTGCGCGGGACGGTGGGCTCGCTCACCTGGGCGGCGCCGGTGCTGCTCGCGCTGCTCGCCTGGCGGCTGCTGCGCCACCCCGACCAGAACTCCGAGACCGGCAGGATGGGCATCGGCTGGACCGCGCTGCTGGCCGGGATCCTCGGGATCGTGCACGTCGCCCACGGCACGCCGTACCCCTCCGGGGGTCCAGACGACGGCATGGACAACGTGTCGGCGGCGGGCGGCATGATCGGGTTCATCGTCTCGGCTCCGCCGTCGAGCATCCTGCCGGCGTTCATCACGATCCCGCTGCTGCTGATGCTGTCCGGCTTCGGCCTGCTGGTGATCACCGCCACGCCGATCCACCGCATCCCCGAGCGGCTCGCCGAGATCCAGCACATGCTCTTCCAGCGGCCGGACGAGAACGGGGAGCCCCGCAGGGCCCCCGCGCCGCCGAGGAAGCGCACGCGCAAGCAGCCGGGCGGCGGGCGCGACGTGCCCGAGGGCGGCGACACCGTCAAGCCGTACGACACGCCGGTGCTGGCGGAGAAGGACCATTCGCCGGAGATCGTCCCCGGCCTCGTGGACGACATCGTGGAGCCGGCCGAGCCGGAGACGCCCAAGCCGGCGCCCCAGCCCCCGCTGCCGACCCCCGCGCCGCGCAAGGTGGAGCAGCTCGTCCTGTCGAGCCAGGAGGGGCCCTACACGCTGCCGGACCTGGCGATGCTGCGGCCGGGCAGCGCGCCCAAACAGGAGACCAAGGCCAACCGGACGGTCGTGAACGCGCTGACCAGCGTGATGGAGCAGTTCGCGATCGACGCGCAGGTCGTCGGCTTCACCCGGGGCCCGACGGTGACCCGGTATGAGATCGAGCTCGGCCCGGCCGTCAAGGTCGAGAAGGTCACCGCGCTCACCAAGAACATCGCCTACGCCGTCAAGTCGGCCGACGTCCGGATCCTGTCTCCCATCCCCGGCAAGTCGGCGATCGGCGTGGAGATCCCCAACGTCGACAAGGACCTCGTGTCGCTCGGCGACGTGCTGCGCTCGCAGGTGGCCCAGGCCGACCACCACCCGATGATCGTCGGGCTGGGCAAGGACGTCGAGGGCCGCACGATCGTGGCCAACCTGGCCAAGATGCCGCACATCCTCATCGCCGGCGCCACCGGCGCGGGCAAGTCGACCTGCATCAACGGCCTGATCTCCTCGATCCTGATGCGGGCCACGCCCGATGAGGTCCGCATGGTGCTCGTCGACCCCAAGCGGGTGGAGCTCAGCTCGTACGAGGGCATCCCGCACCTGATCACGCCCATCATCACCAACCCGAAGAAGGCCGCCGAGGCCCTGGAGTGGGTGGTGGGCGAGATGGACCGGCGCTACGACGACCTGGCGGCCAGCGGCTTCCGGCACGTGGACGATTTCAACAAGGCCGTGCGCGCGGGCAAGCTGGTGCCGCCCCCGGGCAGCGAGCGCGTCTACCAGCCGTACCCATATCTGCTGGTGATCGTGGACGAGCTGGCCGACCTGATGATGGTCGCGCCGCGCGACGTGGAGGACTCGATCGTCCGCATCACGCAGCTCGCCCGGGCCGCCGGCATCCACCTGGTCATCGCCACCCAGCGGCCGTCCGTCGACGTCGTGACCGGCCTGATCAAGGCGAACGTGCCCTCGCGGCTGGCGTTCGCGACCTCCTCGCTCGCCGACTCGCGGGTCATCCTCGACCAGCCGGGGGCGGAGAAGCTGGTCGGGCAGGGCGACGCGCTGTTCCTGCCGATGGGCGCGAGCAAGCCGATGCGGCTGCAGAACGCCTTCATCTCCGAGAAGGAGATCGCGGAGGTCGTCGGCCACTGCAAGGCCCAGATGCAGGCCGAATATCGGGAGGACGTCGCCGCGCCCGCCACCGCGAAGCGGGAGATCGACGAGGAGATCGGCGACGACCTCGACCTGCTGATCCAGGCCGCCGAGCTGATCGTGTCGACCCAGTTCGGCTCCACGTCGATGCTCCAGCGCAAGCTGCGCGTGGGCTTCGCCAAGGCCGGACGGCTGATGGACCTGCTGGAGAGCCGCAACGTGGTCGGCCCGAGCGAGGGGTCCAAGGCCCGAGAAGTGCTGGTCAAGCCCGACGACCTGCCCGGCCTGCTCGCCGACCTCCGCGGCGGCGAGTAGCCGCCGGGCCTCGCCGAGCGTCCGCACGGCCTGGATCGCCTGATTTCAGCGGCGTGCGACCCGGTGGGCGGCGGTGGCGAGCAGCAGGGCCGCGTGCGCGCCGGGGTCGGTCACCGGGTGGCCCAGCAGCGTCTCGATGCGCTGCAGCCGCTGGTAGAACGTCTGCCGGCCGAGGTGCAGCGCGGCGGCCGCACGGGTCGCGCTGCACCCGTGCAGCAGGAAGACCTCCAGCGTGCCGACGAGGTCGGTCCGGTGGGCCGTGTCCCAGTCCACCAGCGGGCCGATGGTCCGCCGTACGAGCTCGGCGGCGTGCCCGGTGTCGGCGTGGCGGGTGAGCTCCAGCTCGAGGGCGAGCGCGCGGGTGGTGACGAGCCGGGCGTCCCGCCGCAGCCCGAGCGCGGCCCGTGCGTCCCGCAGCGAACCGCCCAGCTCGGCCAGGCCGGTCGCGGCGTGCCCCACGGCGACTCTGAGCTGGGGGGTGTGCAGCCGCCGCAGCGCCTCCTCCAGCGCCTGGGCGGCCGCACCGGCGGCGTCCGCCACGGCCACCGGCACCGCGAGGGTGCCGAGCACCAGCCGGCCCACCCGCCCGCGCAGGGCGGTCGTGTGCAGGATGTGCGCGGCCCGGTCGAGTACGGCGAGCGCGGCCGCCGTCTCCAGGGCGTCCACGGCCACGCCCACCAGCAGGTGGGCGGGCCCGGTGGGCAGGCCCGCCATGACCGCCCGTACGCCGGGGTCGGCCTCGGCCGTGCCCTCGATGAGGTCCCGCAGCAGCGCGGACGCCTGGCGGTCGCGCTCGCTCGGCGGACTGCCCGTCCTGAGCATGGCGAGGGCGAGGGCGACGGCCGTGCGCTCCAGCGCGATCGCCAGGTCGTCGGCGGGCAGCGCCGAACCGGGGCCGGCCACCAGCCGCCCCCAGGGATGGCCGTGGAGGGTGACCGGTGACTCGCAGACCGCACGCTCAGCCGCGCGCCAGGCGTCCCGGTCGCTGCCCACGCCGTGGGCGGCGACCAGCGCGCCGCTGGCGGACAGCAGCATCAGCGGTGCCCCCACGACCTCGGCTCCGGTCGCCAGCACCCCGGCGACCCCGGCGCCGGCGATGAGCGCCTCGTTGAGTGCGCGGGTGGCCGAGTCGCCCACCCGCAGCCGCCGGCTCGCGTAGTCGACGATCAGCGTGTTGACGTGCTCGGTGATCCGGATGAACGGGACGACCGCGTGCAGGGCGATGAACGGCAGCTCCTGCCTGCGGGCCTCCTCCACCAGCTCGCGCGGCGTCTCGGGGAACGTGCGGCCGAGTTCGAGGGCGACCCCGGCCACGCCCCTGGCGGCGATCTCCCGCAGGTAGTGCCGCCGCGCTCCCGCGTCCGTGCCGGCCAGGCCGAGCCCGGTCGTCAGCAGCAGCTCGCCGCCCGTGAGCAGGGGGCCGATCTCGTAGATCTCGCTGGAGTGCACCCATCGGACCACCCGGTCGAGCGCGCCCTCCCCGGCGAGGACCTCCGGCCGGGCCTCCCGCAGCACCTCGAAGGACAGCAGCTCGCGCAGCGTCAGAGGCATCGATGCACCCCTATACGGATCGTCCGTTAAGGGACGTCATAGTACGGACGTTTCGTCCGTTCCCGAAGGCGCCGCCCGGAGGGATAGTGAGCACATGACAAGCGACGCCGCCATGCTCAGCGTGGCCCTGGAAGAGGCCAGGAAGGGGTTCGCCGAGGGCGGCGTGCCCGTCGGCGCGGCCCTGTTCGGCCCGGACGGCCGCCTGCTCGGGCGCGGGCGCAACCGCCGAGTCCAGGACGGCGATCCCTCGGTGCACGGGGAGACCGCCGCCTTCCGCGACGCGGGCCGCCAGCCCTCCTATCGCGGGACCACCATGGTGACCACCCTGTCGCCCTGCTGGTACTGCAGCGGCCTGATCCGGCAGTTCCGCATTCCGCGCCTGGTGGTCGGCGAGTGCCGCACGTTCACGGGCGCGCACGAGTGGCTCGCCGAGGCCGGGGTGGAGGTCGTCGTGCTCGACGATCCGGAGTGCGCCGGGCTCATGACGGCCTTCATCGCGGCCAACCCGGCCGTTTGGAACGAGGACATCGGAGATGAGGCATGAATTCGGTTCCCGTCGTCGACCTGACTCCCTGGTTCTCCGGTGAGGCGGACGGCCGGGCGCGGGTGGCCGCCCAGGTCGACGCCGCGCTGCGCGAGATCGGCTTCCTGCTGGTCACCGGGCACGGCGTGCCGGCCGAGCTGCGCGAGGACGTGCGCGCCGCGGCCCGGCGGTTCTTCGCCCTGCCCGCCGAGGTGAAGCAGCGGTACGCGGCCGTCGTGGGGGAGCGGGGCTGGCTGCCGCCGGGCGTCGAGGCCAACGGCTACGCCGAGGGCACGCCCACCCCGCCCGACCTCAAGGAGACCTTCGCCGTGGGCGCCGACCGGCCGATCGGCGTCCCGGAGATCGACGCCGAGTGGTTCCTCGCCAACGTCTGGCCGTCCGAGGTGCCCGAACTCCAGGCGCTGCTCACCCGCTACCTGGCGGAGATGCGCTCGCTGGCCGGCGAACTCCTGGTGATCTGCGCGGCCGCCCTGGGGATCGAGGAGGACTTCTTCGCCTCACGGGCCGACCACCCGTCGTACACGATGAACATCAACCGCTATCCGCCGCTGTCGCAGGTGGGCGAGCCGGAGCCGGGGCAGTTCCGGATCGGGCCGCACACCGACTTCGGCACCGTGACCGTGCTCGACCGGCAGCGGGGCGTCGGCGGCCTGCAGGTCTACACCCTTGACGGCGAGTGGATCGACGCGCCGTTCGTGCCGGACTCGTTCACGATCAATATCGGTGATCTGCTGGCCCGCTGGACGGGCGACCGCTGGCGCTCCACCCGGCATCGGGTGCTCCCGCCCGACCCGTCGGCGCCGGACGAGGAGCTGATCTCGCTCATCTACTTCTACGAGTGCAATCCCCTGGCCGAGGTGGAGTCGCTCGGCCCCCCGGTCGGCCGGGTCTCCTACGAGCCCGTCCGCGCGTCCGACTACCTCCTCGAGAAGCTGAGGGCGATCACCGTATGACAGTTCTGGAACCCTCCGAGGTCGCCGTACGCGAGGGCCGGTACGGCGACAAGGTCGCCGCGATCGAGCCCGGCGGCATCGAGTTCATCCCCCTCTCCGAGCGTCACGGCAGGCCCCGGCAGCTCTTCTGGACGTGGACCTCGCCGAACCTGGAGTTCGCCACGATCTTCCTCGGGGTCCTCGCCGTGGCGGCGTTCGGGCTCGGCTTCTGGCAGGCCGTGCTCGCCGTCGTCGTGGGCAGCGGCCTCGGGGCCCTCACCCACGGCGTGCTGTCGGCCAGGGGTGTGAGCGCGGGACTGCCGCAGATGGTGCTCGGCAGGCTGCCGTTCGGCTATTGGGGCAACGTCATCCCCTCGGCGTTCAACTCCGTCGCCGCCGGAATCGGCTGGTTCGCGGTCAACAGCGTGAGCGGCGCGCTCGCGCTGAACACGCTGACCGGCCTGCCGGGCTGGGCCTGCCTGCTGATCGTCGTCGCGGTCATGGTGGTGCTCGGATTCTTCGGCCACAACCTGGTGCAGGCCTTCGAGAAGTACGCGTTCCCGGTCCTCGCGGCGATCTTCGCGGTCACCTCCGTGATCATCCTGTCGAAGGCCCAGCCGGGCTATGCGGGCAGCGGGGGAGGGCTGGGCGGCTTCCTGCTGACCGTGGGCGCGACGTTCGGTTACGCGGCCGGCTGGAACCCGTACGCCGCCGACTACACGCGGTACCTTCCGCAGGACGCGAGCAGGCGGGCCACCGGCCTGTCGGCGGGCCTCGGCGTGTTCGTGTCGTGCGTGCTGCTGGAGGTCGTCGGCGCGGCGTCCGTGACGATCGGGGGCGGCGACGCCCTCGGGCAGCCCACCTCGGCGTTCACCGGCCACCTGCCCGCGCTCGTGGCGAACCTGACGCTGCTCGCGATCGCCCTCGGGGCCGTGTCGGCGAACGCGCTCAACGTCTATTCGGGCGCGATGTCGCTGCTCGCCCTCGGCGTACGGCTGCCGCTGACGATGCGCCGGGCCATCGTCGCGCTGGCCTGCGGCGTGATCGGTTTCGTGGTGGCGCTTTCGGGCCTGGAGGACGCCGGGCACAAGTACGAGGCGTTCCTGCTGGTCATCGCGTACTGGATCGGCCCCTGGCTGGGCGTGGTGCTGACGGACATGCTGCTGCGGCGCGGCCAGGACATCCGCGCGCTCGAACCGCTCATGTTCGACCGGCGGCACACCAACTGGGCCGGGCCCGTCGCGATGGTCGCGGGGGTCGTCCTGTCGGTCTGGCTGTTCTCCAACCAGGAGCAGTACGTCGGCCTGGTGCCGCGGAGCGTGCCCCAGGTGGGGGACATCGCGTTCGAGGCCGGGTTCCTCATCGCCGCCGGGCTCTATCTCGCGCTGAAGCCCCTGCGGCGCTGAACAGGCCCCGGCCGCTCCCCGCGCGCACTCTCCGTGAACATTTGGCACACCCCCGGGTACACATCGTAGCCAGTTACTGATTGAATGTGACTAACTACGCATTGTGGGGCGAGCTGCAAGCTCGAACAGGGGGGCGTGACCAATGAGCGTTGGTGCTGTTTTGGCCGAAGCCCGTGAGCGCGCCGGGCTGACCGTGCGTCAGCTCAGCGAGCGCACGCGGGTCCGCGAGTCCGTCATCGAACGCTTCGAGCGTGACGACTTCTCGGTGGGCGACTTCTACGCACGCGGGCACATCCGTACCATCGCCTCCGACCTCGGCCTGGACGCGGACGAGATCCTGCGGCAGTACGAGCAGGAGAACGCCGACATCGCGTCACCGGTCAAGGCCTCGGCGGTGTTCAGGCGCGACGTGAGCGAGCGGGCCCGCTGGGCCACGGGCTGGACGAAGGCCGCCGCGGTCGCCCTGGCCATCGTCGCGGTCGTCGTCATCGCGCGGATGCTCGGGGGCTCCGGCGAGAAGGCCGGCACGACTGCCGCCCAGCTCCCGGTGACCGCGCCGCACCAGCACGCGCGTAACGAGAAGGGCCACGAGAAGAAGACCCTGGAGGAGGCCCTCGCGCCCGGCACGGTGGTCGTGAAGGTCACCGCGCGCAAGCCGTCGTATATCAACGTGCGGGACGCCAAGGGCAAGGAGATCTTCCAGGGGACGCTGCCCGAGGGGAGGACCTCGACCTATTCGGCGAAGGACCGCATGCGGGTGACCATCGGCGACGCGGGGGCGGTGCGGCTGGAGGTCAACGGAAAGGACCTCGGCACGCCCGGCAAGGACGGCCAGATGATCCGGCGGACCTTCGAGGCGGGCGGCCCGAGTCTCCGTTAATCGCCGACTGCCGATACCGTAGTTCGCATCATGTCTTCTCGCCGAACCGTATCGCTGATCACGCTGGGCTGCGCCCGCAACGAGGTCGACTCCGAGGAGCTGGCCGCGCGGCTGGAGGCCGCCGGCTGGCACACCGATGACGACGATCCCGACGTCGTCGTCGTCAACACGTGCGGCTTCATCGATTCGGCGAAGAAGGACTCCATCGACACCCTGCTCGCCGCGGCCGACTCGGGCGCGAAGGTGGTGGCGGCGGGCTGCATGGCCGAACGGTACGGCGCGCAGCTCGCCGACGCCCTGCCCGAGGCGACCGTCATCTCCTTCGACGACTACGCCGAGATCGGGGAGCGTCTCGACGACGTCATCGCGGGCAGGCCGCTGGTCCCGCACTCCCCGCGGGACCGCCGCACGCTCCTGCCGATCACGCCGGTGGAGCGCTCGGCCGCCCACGCCCACATTCCCGGTCACGCCCAGGCGGACCCGCTGCCGGAGGGCGTCGCCCCCGCCAGCGGCCCGCGCATGCTGCGCAAGCGGCTCGGCTCGGGGCCGGTGGCGTCGCTGAAGCTCGCGTCGGGCTGCGACCGGCGCTGCACGTTCTGCGCGATCCCGGCCTTCCGCGGCTCGTACGTCTCGCGCCGCCCGGAGGACCTGCTCGCCGAGGCCGCCTGGCTGGCCGGGCAGGGCGTCAAGGAGCTCGTGCTGGTCAGCGAGAACTCCACGTCGTACGGCAAGGACCTGGGCGACCTGCGCGCGCTGGAGAAGCTGCTGCCCCTCCTGGCCGCGACCGAGGGCATCGAGCGGGTGCGGGTCAGCTACCTGCAGCCCGCCGAGCTGCGGCCCGGGCTGCTCGACGTGATCGCCTCGACGGAGGGGGTCGCGCCCTACTTCGACCTGTCCTTCCAGCACGCCAGCGGGACCGTGCTGCGGCGGATGCGGCGCTTCGGCGACCCCAAGCGGTTCCTCGACCTGCTCGCGCAGATCCGCGACCGCGCGCCCGAGGCGGGCATCAGGTCCAACTTCATCGTGGGGTTCCCGGGGGAGACCCAGGAGGAGTTCGACGAGCTGGTGGCCTTCCTCGAAAAGGCCAGGCTCGACGTCATCGGTGTCTTCGGCTACTCCGACGAGGAGGGCACCGACGCGTACGGCTTCGAGGGCAAGCTCGACCAGGACGTGATCGACGAGCGGGTCGCGATGCTGACCGAGCTGGCCGAGGAGCTGACCGCCCAGCGGGCCGAGGAACGCATCGGCGACGAGCTGCAGGTCCTGATCGAGGAGGACCTCGGCGACGGCGGATACGAGGGCCGTGCGGCGCATCAGGGTCCCGAGGTGGACGGCGCCGTCACGGTGCAGGGGATCGGCCTGGTCCCCGGCCAGATCGTCCAAGCGGTCGCCGTCGACTCCGAGGGGGTCGACCTCATCGCCCGGATCAAGGCAGGCACATGACGGAGCGCGGTGAGCCGCCGATGGACGTGGCGGGCCCGGGGGAGATGACACCGGAGTCCGCGGCGCCGCCGGTCGCCGCCGTGCCCGCCACGCCGGTGGCGATCCCGGCGTCCGCTCCGCGTGTCCCGCAGGCGGGGCAGGGCGTCGCGGGGGAGCCGGGCTCCGGGGCCGTGACCGGCGACCGTACGGCCGCTGAGCCGCCGTCCGCCGGAGAAGGCACAGGAGAAGGCGCCGGCGAGGGCGCCGCGGAAGGCGTCCCCGGAGGCGCCGGGGAAGGTATCGCCGGAGGTGCGGGGGAAGGCGTGGTGCGCCGGGTCAGCACCTGGAACATCGCGAACGTCCTGACCATCGCCCGGCTGGCGATCGTCCCCGTCTTCACCGTCTTCCTGTTCGTCGAGGGGGAGGGCTGGCGGCTGGCGGCGCTCGGGGTCTTCCTGCTCGCCTCCCTCACCGACCAGCTCGACGGCTGGCTCGCCAGGAAGTACGCGCTGGTCACCGACTTCGGGAAGATCGCCGACCCGATCGCGGACAAGGCGCTGATCGGCGCCGCGCTGCTCAGCCTGTCGTACCTCGGCGAGATCCCGTGGTGGGTCACCGTGGTGATCATCGCCCGCGAGGCGGGAGTGACGCTGCTGCGCTTCCTCGTGATCCGGCACGGGGTTATCCCGGCCAGTTACGGGGGCAAGGTGAAGACTGTTTTGCAGATCGTGGCCATCGCGCTCTACATCGTGCCGGGGGTGCCCGACGTGATCAGGTGGGTGGCCATGGGGCTCGCCCTGGTGGTCACGGTCGGGACCGGCGCCGACTACGTGGTGAGGGCGGTGCGGCTGCGGCAGGTGGCGAGGAGTGCGCAAGGCTGATGAGGGGTGTGGCGAGCGAGGTGCTGTCCCTGCTGGTGCGGCAGGGCGCGACCGTCGCCGTGGCGGAGTCGCTCACCGGCGGCCTGATCGGGGCCACGCTGACCGGTCCGATGGGCGCCTCGGCCGCCTTCCGGGGCGGCGTGATCGCCTACGCCACGGACCTCAAGGCGAGCCTTCTCGACGTGCCGTCCGATCTCCTTGAACGAGAGGGAGCGGTGCATCCCGACGTGGCCGCGGCCATGGCGGTCGGCGTTCGCAAGCTCGCCGACTCCGGCTACGGCCTGGCGGTGACCGGGGTCGCCGGCCCCGATCCCCAGGACGGCAAGCCGGTCGGCACGGTCCACATCGCCCTGGCGGGACCGGGAGAGCGCCTCTGGCACCGTGACCTGCGCTTGACCGGAGACAGGGACGGGATCAGAACCGCCACCTGCCAGGAGGCGTTGCTGCTGCTGGAAGGTGTGCTGAAGGCAAATTCGGGGGAACATCTGGGGTGATTACCGCGTTACGTCCCCAGCGAACATGCTCGCCTCGGTCTGCCGCGGTGTCGTCCTCTACAGGTACGGTGGAGCTGTGAGTGAGGTCCGTGAGCCAAAGGCGAGGAGCAAGACAGGCGCACGCCCGGCGAAGGGGCCGAGCGAACCCATGATGACGGCGAGGCGTATGTACGAAGGGCAGATTAAGAAGGGGCGACATGAGCCCACCGCGAGAGGCGTCGTGAAGGCGCCCCCCTTGGGGAGGGAGCGACAGATGATCCTGCTGCGTCAGCTGCTCGGTGACGTACTGCGGCGGCTGAGGGTGCGGCAGAATCGCACCCTTCGCGAGGTCTCCACGCTGGCGCGTGTCTCACTCGGCTATCTGTCCGAGGTCGAGCGCGGCCAGAAGGAAGCCTCCTCCGAGCTGCTCGCCTCGATCTGCGGCGCGCTCGGGGTGCCGCTGTCCCAGGTGTTGCGTGAAGTGTCCGACCAGTTCGCACTGGCCGAGCTGCAGGCCGCCCCCGTGCTGGCAGATGTGCCCGAGCACGAGCGCCTGCCCATACCCGAAACCGTCCCC
The DNA here is from genome assembly GCF_008033685.1 of Microbispora sp. CSR-4. Lineage (NCBI taxonomy): Bacteria > Bacillati > Actinomycetota > Actinomycetes > Streptosporangiales > Streptosporangiaceae > Microbispora > Microbispora sp. CSR-4. The sequence continues at coordinate 6,238 of NZ_VJVX01000017.1, read as the reverse complement.
GCCGGGCCGGATTTCGAGGGTTTCCCGGAGGTCAAGGACATGGTCGCCGCCTAGGCGGCGTCTCGACGCCCCGCCGTGCCGGCGGACGGCGTCTCCGCGACCTCGCCCGATTGTCCCCGTAGGCCCCATAAGACACGGCCCGATAGGGCACGCCCGGTCCGAAGGCCAGGGCGTGACCTCCGCGCCCGCAGTCCGGGTCGACCCGGACCCGGGTGCCCAGTCCCGATCCCACGGGTGGGCGCCTGGCCCCCGCAGGCCCGTTTCCGTGCCCGTTTCTGTATCGTGCGGCCCGTTCCGCCCGTTCCCTTTGGTGTCGCCTCGGGTGTCGCCCCGTTCCCTGACGCGCCCACCGGGCTCCGTCTCCGACTTCGTGCGGCCCGCTCCCGATGGGGTCTCCGTTTCGTACGGCCCCGTCCCGGCGCGCCCGTATGGCCCCGTCTCCGTGTCGCCTGGGCCGTTTCCGGCGCGCGTCTGGCCCGTCCCCGTGTGCGTGGCCTGCTCCTGGCGCGCCTGTCTCACCCGTTCTCGACACGCTCGTCTGACCCCGTCTCTGTGTCGTGGGCACGTTTTCAGCGGTTCCGCCGGGTTGTGTTCGCCACTTCGTCTCCGTGGTGCCTGCCGCGCTCCCGTAACGTGCTCACCGCTGCTCGCGGTCTCGTGGACCCGCCCTCGGCCTTCGGGCGCGCGCTTGCGGCCGCCCGCGATCACGATGCGTGGATCTCGACCACCCTGCCGTCCGGGTCGGTCATGAGGTGGCGGCCGGGCTCCAGCCGCGGCTCGGCGGCGGCTCCGTCCACGTCAAAGCCGAGCCGTACGGACCCGGTCCTGCGCTCTGCGGTCGCCGGATACAGCTCGAACACGGTGCCGTCGGCGAGGACGGCGGCGTGGTGCCGCGGGCCCTGGCCGTGCCGTTCCAGGGTGAACTCGACACCGAGTGCGCCATAGAAGGCGCGGCACTCCTCCAGCCGGTCGGTGTACAGGACGAGCAGCATGACGCGGGCGGCGGTGGGCGGCACGGGATCCCCTTCGTGTGCGTACCGGTTCTCAGTCGCGCTGGCAGGAGGGACACCAGTAGATGAGCCGCTCGGCCGGCTGTGGGCCCATCTCCCCGCGGCTGACAGGGGTGCCGCAGTGGTGACACGGGCGGCGTGCCCTGCCGTAGACGAGCAGCGACCGCCCGGGGCGCGCGTCGCCCGTCGTCACCGGGAGTGGCGCGTCCTTGCTCGCGTCCATCAGGCGGTGGGCGACGGAGACCAGCGCCTCCAGCTCGTCCGGCGGAATCGACCCCACCGGACGCCACGGGGACATCCGCGCGGCGTACAGCGTCTCGGCCCGCCAGATCGTGCCGATGCCCGCCAGGTCGCGCTGGTCGAGCAGCGCCTCCCCGATCGACCGCTGCGGGTCGCGCAGCAGGTTCCGTACGGCGAGGGCGGCGTCCCAGTCCGGCCCGAGCAGGTCCGGGCCGAGATGCCCCACGACCCGCTCCTCGCGGTCGGTCGGCACGAGGTCGACCATGCCCAGCCGGGTGCCGACCGCCTGCCACTGGATGTTGGCGAGGATCAGCCGGACCACGTCGCCCCTCGGCGCCGGACGGCCCGCCGGGCCCACGCGCCAGCTTCCCTCCATGCGCAGGTGGGTGTGGACGGTGAGCCCACCCTCCACCCGGGTGAGGAGGTGCTTGCCGCGCGAGACCGTCGTCAGCACGGTCCGGCCGCGCAGATCGGCGGTGGCATACCGGGGCACCCGGAAGTCGCTGCGGGTCAGCCTCCGGCCGTCGAGGGCCTGTCTGAGCCGCTTGGCGGTCCGATAGACGGCGTCACCCTCCGGCACGGCTCTCCTCCCGCGAGGATCGGGTACAGGCGGCTCACACGGGCATGTGCGAGTCCCATGCCGCCGGGTCGGCGGCGAGCTCGGTCACCCGGGGCGGCAGCTCGCCCTTGGCGATCTGCTCCAGCGTGACCTCTTCGAGGATGGCCCGCTCACTCGCCCGCAGCGCGATCCACACCTGCTGCAACGCCTGGGCGGCGCCCTGGTATCCGACGTGCTCGGGCCGCTCGCCCCGCACGTTGGCCAGAGGTCCGTCCACCGCGCGGATCACGTCGGCGAGCGAGATCTGGCTGGCCGGCCGTGCCAGGACATAGCCCCCCTCTGGGCCCCGCTGCCCGCGCACCAGTCCGGCGCGGCGCATCTGCAGGAGGATGTTCTCCAGATATTTGGGGGGCATCTCCTGCTCCTTGGCCAGCTCGCCCACCGTGGTGGGTCCCTCGCCCGACGCGGCGAGTTCGGCGGCGGCACGGAGGGCGTAGTCGACACGGGCAGAAAGTCGCATGTAGTCGATTATCCCGCCTGGTTGGCATCGGTAGGACGCCCGCCTGCCATCACGGCCCGGCGGAGCCCTGATTTTCCGGCCGCAGACCCTAATTCAGCCGGAGCCGTACGACGAGCGGGAGGTGGTCGGAGTAGGGCACGCGGGGTGCCTCGGCCGCCACGGCGGTGAGCCCGTCCGAGATCAGCACGTGGTCGATGCGCCGCACGGGAGCGTCGGCGGGAGAGGTCGGCGGGTCGCCGAGCGCCCGCAGCGGATCGGACAGGCCGGCGGCCTCCAGCACGCGCATCTGGGGGTCGGACGGCGTCGTGTTGAGGTCGCCGGCCACGATCACCGGTCGCGGGCCGGCGCCTGCGGTGCCGGACGGGAGGGTGCCCGTGGCGAGCCGCCGGGCGATCGCCGCCGCCTCGGGCGCCTGCCCGCGCGGCTCCTGCAGGTGCGTGTTGACGATGCCCACCTCACGGTCGCCGATCCTCAGCACGATCGACTGGGCCTGGGCGCCGGTCGGATACCCGTGCCGTCCGAGCCGGGTCGAGCCGATCTCGGCGACGGGCAGGTTCGTGAGCAGCGCGTCGCCCCAGAGGCGGTCGGCGGCGGGCGCGAAGTAGTAGCGCATGCCCAGGCCGCGGGCGATCCTCGCCAGGTCGTCGTGCCCGCCGTTCAGCAGCCAGCCCCGGTCGACCTCGCTCATCAGCACCACGTCGGGACGCCGCGTCGCGACCCAGGCGGCGATGTGGTCGAGGTCGAGCCGTCCGCCGAGCCCGAAGCCCATCCGGATGTTGTACGCGACGAGGGTGAACTCGTTCCCGGTGATCGTCTTCGTCGCGGACGGCGACTGCCAGGTGAGCAGGCCGGTCAGGACGGCCGCCGCAAGCCCGATCGCCACCCACCGGCGCGGCACTCGCCTCGTCGGGGTGGTCTCTTGCGGTGGGGCTTCCCGGAAGAAGACGACGGCGGCGACGAGGACGGCCACGGCCGGCGGGGCCAGCGCGTTGGGGAAGCCCAGGTCGGCGTCGAAGGACGCGTAGTAGAGGAACGCCCCGACCAGGAACACGAGTATCCCGCCCAGCACCGCGACGCCCCCGCGCCCGGCTCTGCGCTCCGGGACGCCTCCGGCCGTGTCGTCGGCAGCGCTTGCGCGCCCGCTTGTGCTTGCGGCGGCGGTGCCCGCTTGGCGTCCGGCGATGCCGGCGCAGGCCCCGAGTGCGACCGTCGCCACGAGGGCGGGTACGCCCGGCACGCCGGCCTCGGCCGCCGCCACCCCGGCGACGAGGAGGACCCCGGCCACCCGGCCCCACGACGCGATCCGGCTCCAGGACACAGCTCGGCCCCACGGCACAGGCCGGCCCGACGACAGTGTCCATGCGCAGACGACGGCCGCGCACAGCGCCGCGGCCTGGAGCGCGACCGCCAGGGCGGTCAAGGGCGCACCGTGCTGCCCGGCGTCCTGCGCGAGCGTGGCCGCGCCGCCGCAGTACATGCCCGCGAGCATGAGCACCGGGCCGAAGACGAACCAGACGGCCGCCGGGGCGGGGACGGGCGACGCGGGCGAGAGCCGTACGGACCAGAGGAAGGCGGCGCAGAGCGCGGCGACGGCGATCCAGGGGAGCGGGCCGTCCCGCCAGACGAGGTCCACCCGGTCGAGGGCCAGGTGGAGGATCGACGCACCGGCCAGGCCGCCGATCAGCCCGGCCGGCACCCACGTGCCCGCCGTCGTCCGCGCGCAGCCGTAGAGGAAGACCACCCCCGCCGTGCCCCCCGCGGAGGCGAGCAGGAGCGGGGGCGTGCCTCCGTCCGCCGCCTGGAGGCCGAGCCGGGCCGCGACGAGCGCCACCGCACCCACCACACCGACGATCCGGGGCGACGCGAACCGCGCCGCGGGGACGGCGGCGAACGGCAGGACGAACCACAGCGCGGCGTACGTCCCCATGCCGGCGGGAGCGGTCTCGCCCGCCCTGCCGTACAGGGGGATGAGGGACGGCAGGAACACCCGCACCACGTCGATCAGGAGCGTGACGCCCGTCGCCAGCATGACCAGCGGCCACGGGGGAGCGGGAAGCCCGCGGGCAGGTGGGGTGTGCGGTTGCCCGGACGTCTCGGTCATGGCGCTCCCTTCGGGCTCATATGAGCCATCCTCACGAAAGATGGGAGCGTTACCAATACGTTCGACCTGGGGCGTTCCTCGCACGTGCCGGCTCGCTAAGCTTGCTGGAAACCTTGTTGTTCATTCACGGGCGCACATGGTCGAAGCGCCGCCGGGGGCCGAGCGAACCGGAGAGGCGTGGGTGGGCGCACCGACGGCGAGCCGGAGACTTCAGACGATGGGAAGCAGGAGCATGGAGCGACGTCCTGGCGTGCCCCGGCTGCTCCGGGAGATCAACGACCGGGCCGCCCTGGAACTGCTGCTCGCCTCGGGTCCGCTGACCCGCGGCCAGATCGGGGAGCTCACCGGCCTGTCCAAGGTCACCGCGTCCCAGACGCTGGCGCGTCTGGAGGAGCGCGGCCTGGTGGAGGTCGTGGGGGAGCAGGCGGGCAACCGCGGACCCAACGCCGCGCTGTACGGCGTGATCGCCTCCTGCGCGTACGTCGCGGGGCTGGAGGTCGGCCCCGACCGGGTGTCGGCGGCGATCGCCGACATCAACGGCGACGTGGTGGCCGAGGTGACGGCCTCCCCCGAGGGGCAGGATGACCCGGTCTCGCTGGTGCACTCGGCCGTTGTGAAGGCGTGCAGGAGTGCGAAGGTCGCGCTGTCGCGGCTGCGCGGCGTGGTCATCGGCACGCCCGGCGTCGTCGATCCCCGCACGGGGGACGTGCGGTTCTCCTTCGACCTGCCGCAATGGCACGAGGGCATCCATGAGGCGCTCGCGCGCGACCTGCGCAGGGACGTCACGATCGAGAACGACGTCAACCTCGCCGCGATCGCGGAACGCGCGAAGGGCTCCGCCCGGGAGGTGGACGACTTCGTGCTCGTGTGGGTGGGCCGGGGCATCGGCCTGGCCGTCGTGCTGGGCGGACGGCTGCACCGTGGCCGGTCGGGCAGTGCGGGGGAGATCGGCTACCTGCCGGTGCCCGGGGTGCCGCTCGCCGACGACGTCAGAGCGGTGCCCGGGCGCCTGCCGTCCCTCGGGGGCGGCCTGCAGTCGCTGGTCAGCTCCGAGGCCGTCACCGAGCTGGCCCGTGGGCACGGCTTCGCCGGGGACACCGCCGCCGACTGCGTCACCGCGGCCGTCGCGGCCGGGACCGCGGGCGAGCCGCTGCTCGACGAGGTCGCCTCGCGGCTCGCCCTTGGTGTGGCGTCGGTGTGCGTGGTGCTCGACCCCGGCCTCGTGGTGCTGGCCGGAGAGGTCTGCCGCGCCGGTGGGGCGGCGCTGACCAGCAGGGTGGAGGAGGCGGTCGCGCGCATCTGCCCGGTCCCCCCGCAGGTCGTCACGAGCCAGGTTGAGGGCAACCCGGTGTTGCGCGGCGCCGTTCTCGCCGCGCTCGACCAGGCCCGCGAGGAGATCTTCACGGCATAGGGAGTGCTCCCGGCCGAAGTCCCGATCCGGACGTACGGCGGTGGCGCCGTCACATGCCGTGCATGGAGTGGTCCGGTGTGGCGTCCATGGAGTGACCCGACGTCCCACTCATTGTGTGGCCCGGCATGTCGCTCGTGGAGGGACTCGGCGTCCCACTCGTCGAGTGATCCGGCATGTCGTCCATGGAGTGGCCCGGCACGTTTCCGTTCGCGTCGGTCACGATGAACATTCCGGCCATTCCCATGTCGGAGTGGTTTTGTACGTGGCAGTGGTACATCCACATTCCCGGGCCGACCTGTTCGCCGGCGATGATTTGGAAGCCGAAGGATTCTGCGGGTCCTGTGGTTTTGGTGTCGATGATTCGGCTTTGGTCGTCTGGGTTGGTGAGTGTGCCGGT